>JBQCCX010000166.1:0-13462 GCA_051961815.1 Xanthobacteraceae bacterium | reverse complement strand
GGAGAGCTTCATCCACTGAGGCCGGCTCACCCGTGGTGCCCTGGCGCTGCGCCGTTTCGAGGGTCGCCTCTACTAGCGCGGGGATTCCGCAAAAAGGCAGCCGTCCACTGACGAATTCGTGAACCGCGACCTCATTGGCGGCATTAAGCACAGTGGGCGCGGCCCCACCGGCCGCAAGCGCCCGGCGGGCGATCGCAAGCGCCGGAAAACGTGTCAGATCCGGCTCTTCGAAGCTCAAAGTCGCAATCTGCGCCAGATTGAGCCGCGCCGCCGGCGTGCCCATCCGCACCGGCCAGGCGAGGCAATGTGAAATCGGGATGCGCATGTCCGGCGAACCGAGCTGCGCAATCACCGAGCCATCGCGAAACTCGACCAAGCCGTGAACGATCGATTGCGGATGGACGAGGACGTCGAGCGCCTCCGGTGCGAGTGCGAACAAGTGATGCGCTTCGATCAGTTCGAGGCCTTTGTTCATCAGCGTCGCCGAATCGATGGTCACTTTCGGTCCCATCGACCAGGTCGGATGTTTGAGCGCCTGTTCGAGTGTGACTTTGCGGATGGCATCGGCCGGCCAGGTGCGAAACGGCCCGCCGGAAGCGGTCAACACGATGCGCCGGATGTCGTCGCGCCGGCCGGCGCTGAGCGCCTGAAAAATCGCATTGTGCTCGGAATCAACCGGCAGCACGGTAGCGCCCTTGGCGGCGGCGCGGCGCATGAACAGAGCGCCCGCGCAGACCAGACACTCCTTGTTGGCGAGCGCGACCGTCGCGCCGCGTTCGGCCGCGGCGAGCGTCGGCGCCAGACTGGCTGCGCCGGTGATTGCCGCCATGACCCAGTCGGCCGGCCGCTGGGCCGCATCGACCATCGCTGCTGCGCCGGCGGCGGCCTCGATGCCTGAACCGGCAAGTTCGGATTTAAGCTCGTTATAAGCGGCGGGATCGGCGAGTGCTGCAAAGCGCGCGCCCAGTTCGCGGGCAAGCCGCGCCAGCGCCGCGGCATCGCGGTGCGCCGTTACCGCTTCCACGGCATAGCGGCCGGGGTCGCGTCGCAACAAATCCGCCGTGCTGGTGCCGATCGAGCCGGTAGCGCCGAGCAGCGTAACCGTCCGCGGGAGCGGCACCGGTGCGGCTTTTGCCACCGCGCGTTTTTGTTTCATGGCGCGAACCATCTAGTGTCCCGATTCCGCAGTTCGTAACATTTGCGGCGCGCTCGTGCGAACTTTGGAATCGATAAGGCCACTAGCAAACTCCATCCCTGCAGTGCCGCTTTTGATTCCGAAGTTCGCAATCCGAGCTCTCCGCAAATTTGTGCGAACTTCGGGTTCGCGGCGCTGGCGGCTACCATAGCAGCAGGCCCCGAGCGGATGCAGCCGCACCAGACCGCACGACGCCAATCGCAACTGCGATCAAGGCGGCGACCAGAAAACCATCGACGCGATCCATGACCCCGCCGTGACCCGGGATGAGCGCACTGGTGTCCTTGACGCCAAATCGGCGCTTCACCGAAGACTCAAAAAGGTCCCCGCTTTGGGCGGCCACCGACAAGATCAAAGCTAGAACGCCGGCCACCACCGGCCGGGTCCCGGCGCTCGCATAGGCTACGAGGACGCCGGCGACAACCCCCCCGGCCAATCCGCCCGCGGCACCGGCCCAGGTCTTCTTAGGGCTCAGCCGCGGAGCCAGCAGCGGCCCGCCCAATCCGCGGCCGGCGAAATAGGCAAAAATGTCGGTTGCCCAGACAGTTGCGAAGAGAAATGCAAGCGCCGCGAAACCTGTTTGCGGGTCGCTTCGCAGCATGATCGGACTGATCAGCACGACGGCGGCATAGACGACGCCGGCCGCTGCCCAAAGCACGATGGACCGATGCCCGTCGCGCGGTGCCACCGTGGTCGCCACTGCCGTAACCAAGGCGGCAAGCACAACAGCGGCGCAGGCGAGCCCTGCCGCCCCGCCCTGCGCCAGTACGGCTGCGGCGCATAGAGCCGGCAGGCCTGGCGCCAGGATGCGCGGGTCGACCCCGCCCGTGACCAGCATGCTCCATTCCCACAGCACCGCCGCCGCGATCAGGGCGCACAGTACCGCGAAGATCCAGCCGCCGAGAAAGGCCGCACCAAGCGCCAGCGGAGCCAGCACCAAGGCCGAAGCCGTGCGGCGGAGAAAATTCTGCCTGTCCGCGGATCCGACCTTGTCGTTGCCGCCCGGGCCGGGGCCGCGCCGGTCCGGAACGATCACGATCCGGTCTGTGCGATCAATCCGCCAAAGCGCCGCTCGCGCCGGCGGTATTCGGTGATCGCGCTTTCAAGCGCGGCACGATCGAAATCGGGCCAATTGATCGGCACGAAGACCAGCTCGCTATAGGCGGCCTGCCAGAGCAGGAAATTCGACAACCGCTGTTCGCCGCTGGTGCGGATGATCACATCCGGATCCGGCAGGTCGGGCTCGTCAAGGTGCCGCGCCAAAAGCTCGGGCGTGATCGCATCGGCCGCAAGCCGCCCCTCGCGCACCTCGACGGCAAGCCGCCGCGCGGCGCGCGCGATCTCCTGCCGAGCGCCGTAATTGAATGCCACAACGAGCATCAGGCCGTCGTTGCGCCTGGTCAGCTGTTCGGCTTCCTCGAGCAGCGCGCGGATGTCGGAAGGTAAATCGTCGCGTTCGCCAATGACCCGCACGTGCACGTTGCTTTTGTGCAGTTCGGCCAGATCGTTGCGGATGAAGCGGCGCAGCAGCGCCAGCAAGTCGCGAATTTCCGACTGCGGCCGCGACCAGTTTTCCGAGCTGAACGAAAAGATGGTGAGCACGGCGACGCCTAGATCGCTCGCGGCGCGCACGGTCTTGCGCAACGCCTCGACGCCGCGGCGATGGCCTTCGACACGCGGCAAATTGCGCGCGGCGGCCCAGCGGCCGTTGCCGTCCATAATGATTGCCACGTGGCGTGGCATGTCGTAGCCGCCGCCATCGGCGAGCGGCTGCGCCAGTTTGCTCGTCGATATGGCTGCGTCGCTCAAACTGTCATGATCTCCTTTTCCTTGGCGGCGAGAAGCTTCTCGACTTCCGCAATCATGGAATCGGTCGCCTTCTGCACTTCGTCATGCTGCCGATTATGTTCGTCTTCGCTGATCTTGTGGTCCTTTTCGAGCTTTTTGAGAAGATCGAGACCGTCGCGGCGAACGTGCCGCACCGCCACACGCGCGCCTTCAGCATATTTGTGCGCGACCTTCACGAGTTCGCGGCGCCGTTCCTCATTGAGTTCGGGAATGCGCAGGCGCAGAACCTGACCTTCGGTCGACGGGGTCAAGCCGAGATTGGCGGCTGAGATCGCCTTTTCCACGGCATGAACCATCGAGCGGTCCCAAACCTGAACGTTAAGCAGACGCGGCTCCGGCACGCTGATCGTAGCGAGCTGATTGAGCGGCATATGCGTGCCATAGGCCTCAACCTGCACGTGATCGAGCAAGGCCGTCGACGCGCGTCCGGTGCGCAATCCCGACATTTCCTGCTTGAGCGCGCCGATCGCACCCTGCATGCGGCGCTTCAAATCGTTCATGTCGAATGTCGTTGTGGCCATGGTACCCTCCGTGGCACCTGATGCCGGCAGCCATCCGCAGCTATGTCCCGCGGCGGCGATCCGCTTGGTCGCGATTTCTGTTCATGCGGCAGCGCGGGCGGTTAGCTGACCGTCGTAAAGTGCCCTCTTCCGCACAAAACATTCTCGATCGCGCCGTGTTCGCGGATCGAGAACACGATGATAGGCATACGGTTTTCCTGGGCAAGCGCGAACGCGGTGCCGTCCATGATCTTCAAGCGCCGATCCATGGCCTCCTGGTGGTCGAGATGGTCAAAGCGCTTGGCCGTCGGATCATGCTTCGGATCTGCTGTATAGACGCCATCCACATCGGTCGCTTTGAGCACGGCCTCGCACTGCATTTCGGCGGCGCGGAGAATGGCGGTCGTGTCAGTGGTGAAATAAGGATTCCCGGTGCCGCCCGCAAATACGATGATGCGCTGGTCCTCCAAATGACGGAGCGCCCGCTGCCGCTCGTAGGTCTCGCAAACCTGGGGCATTGTCAGCGCGGACATGGCGCGGGCGGGCACGCCGGCGCGCTCGATCGCGGCCTCAAGCACCAGCGCGTTCATCACAGTCGCCAGCATGCCCATGGCGTCTGCGGTCGGCCGGGACAGGCCGTCCTCGGAGACTTTGGCGCCGCGCAAGACGTTGCCGCCGCCGACCACGACGCCGAGGGCAATACCGAGCCGGTGGGCAGCGACCAGATCTGCGGCGAAACGCTCGATGGTCGGTTGATGAATGCCGAACTTTTCCGGGCCGCTCAGCGCCTCGCCGGACAATTTGACGATGACACGCCGGTATTTCGGTTTCGCCATTGGGATGTTCCGCCCCAGCCGATATTCCCAGAATGCCGCGGCCGATTCGCAAGAATACGGCTAAGTCCGCCGCAAGCGAAACCGGCCTCGCCTAGTGCGCGGCCGTGCGCTCGATGCCCTCGCCCAAAGCGAACCGGACAAATCCCGCCACCTTGATCGGCGCGCCGGCTTTGGCTTCGGCTTCCTTGACCGCCTGCGCGACCGATTTCTTGTCGTCGAAGATGAAGCCCTGATCCAGCAGGCAGACTTCCTTGTAGAAGGTCTTCAGCCCAGATTCGACGATCTTGTCGATGACATTGGCGGGCTTGCCCTGTGCCTTGGCCTTATCGCTCAACACCGCCTTCTCGCGTTCGATCGCTGCGGCATCCAGTCCGGGCGGGTCGATCGCCTGCGGGTTGGCCGAGGCGACATGCATCGCCACCATGCGGCCGAAGGCTTTCAGTTCATCGCTCTTGCCAGTCGATTCAAGCGCGACCAGGACACCGATCCGCCCCAAGCCATCGCTCACCGCATTGTGTACGTAACTTCCAATCGCACCTTTGCCGACCGAGAGTTCGGCAGCACGCCGCAAGCTCATGTTCTCGCCGACTTTGGCGATGGTGTCGGCAATCGCTTCGTTGATGGTGATGCTGCCGGCCTTGGTGGCAAGAATTTTGTCGACGCTCGCGCCCGCATCGAGCGCGGCATCGGCCACCATCTTGACCAGGCCCTGGAACAGATCGTTGCGCGCGACGAAGTCGGTTTCCGAATTGACTTCGACCAGAATGCCCTTGCCTGCCTTGACGGAGACGCCGACGAGGCCTTCGGCGGCGACGCGGCCGGCCTTCTTGGCGGCTTTGGAGAGGCCTTTCTTGCGCAGCCAATCGACCGCCGCTTCGAGATTGCCGCCGGTCTCGCTGAGCGCGGCCTTGCAATCCATCATTCCGGCTCCAGTCTGGTCGCGGAGCTCTTTCACCATGGATGCGCTGACATTCGCCATTGCAAATCGCCTCTACACTTCTTCCGCCGTCAGTTCCTTGGCTTTGGCGATCCAGCCTTCCACGCGACCGGGGAGCCCGACCTCCTCACCGACATTGTGCGCGGCGGTCGGCGACAGTTCCGCGATCTGCTGGAAGTGGAAAATACCGAGATCGTTGAGCTGCTTCTCGATCGCCGGCGAAACGCCGGGGAGTTTCTTGAGATCGTCGGCGACCCCGCGGGGTCCGGACAGCGGCTCGAAACCAAGCTTGTTCTCCGCGGCCGCGGGCACCTCTTCGCGGACCGGTTCGGCTTGCGCGCCGATGTCGATGCCCTGCGCGCCTTGCGCCCGCGAGATGCCGTCGATCGCGGCTTTGGCGGCGAGATCGCAGTAAAGCGTGATGGCGCGGCTGGCGTCGTCATTGCCGGGAACCACAAAGGAAATGCCATCGGGGTCGCAATTGGTATCGACGATGGCGGCGACCGGAACGCCAAGCCGCTGCGCCTCCTTGATCGCGATATCTTCCTTGTTGGTGTCGATGACGAAGACCAGGTCGGGAAGGCCGCCCATGTCTTTGATGCCGCCGAGCGCGCGATCGAGCTTGTCGCGCTCGCGCTGCAACGTCAGCCGCTCCTTCTTGGTGTAACCTTGCGCTTCATTGGAGCCGAGCATTTCCTCAAGCGCGCGCAGCCGCTTGATCGAATTGGACACCGTCTTCCAGTTGGTCAGCGTGCCGCCGAGCCAGCGCGAATTGACGTAATATTGCGCCGAGCGCTTGGCGGCCTCGGCGATGGCGTCCTGGGCCTGGCGTTTGGTGCCGACAAACAAGATGCGTCCGCCTTCCGCGACCGTATCGCTGATCGCCTGAAGGGCCCGGTGCAGCATCGGCACCGAGAGCGTCAGATCGATGATGTGGATGTTGTTGCGGGTGCCGAAGATGTATTCCGACATCTTCGGATTCCAACGATGAGACTGATGGCCGAAATGCACGCCAGCTTCCAACAGCTGGCGCATGCTGAAGTCTGGCAGCGCCATAGATTTATTCTCCGGTTGATCCGCCGCGGACCGCGAGCCCGGCCTTTAGGACCGGACACCGGACGGCTTTAAAGCCAAGGTCCGCGTGTGAAGTTGCCGGGCTTATATAGGCAGTGTGCCGTGGGTGCAACAACGGCCGGTGCAGCGGCTGCTACAGCGCCTCCACCGTGACGACCCCGGACACCGCCTTGATCGCGCCGGCGATCTGCGGTGACACCTTGAACCGCCCCGGCAATTTGACCTCGACTTCGCTGCCGTTTTGCAGAAGCAGCACCATGCTGACCTCGCCATCGGCGGCCTCGGCGCCATTTCCATTGCCATTCCCGTTGCCGGCTTGCGGCGAGGCCTGAAGCCGGCGCGCCACGCCAGCGAGCGGTTCCGGATCGCGCAGGAAAACCCGCAAGCCGCGGTGCATACGCGCCGCCGCCTCGTCCAACGGCTCGACCGATTGGATGCGGGCGCGCACCTCGTCGCCCTGCACTTCGGCGGTGAGGAACAACAGCACCGCGGTGCCCGGCTCCAAGAGATCGCGGTATTGCGCGAGTCCTTCGGCGAACAACACCGCCTCATAATGCCCGCTCGGATCCGACAGGCCGATAATGCCCATTTTGCTGCCGGTCTTGGTGCGCCGCTCGGTCCGCGACACCACCGTGCCGGCGACGCGGCCCGCGCCGACCCCGGTTTTGACAGCACGCACGAATTCCGCCCACGACTGCACCCGCAGGCGCTTGAGCGCGGCGGCATAATCGTCGAGCGGATGGCCGCTCAAAAAGAAGCCGACCGCTTCATATTCGCGCTGCAGGCGTTCCGCCGGCAGCCACGGCTCGAGCGCCGGCACGACGATGGATGAATGCGCCGCGGCGCCGGCGAAGAGCTCGGATTGGCCGCGCGCCACGTCGTCCTGGGTCCGCTGCGCCGTCGCCAGGATTGCATCCACCGCGGCAGCGGCGCGGGCGCGGTTTGCTTCGATGCAGTCGAACGCACCGGCAGCGGCAAGGCTTTCCAGCACTCTTTTGTTGACGGCGCGCGGATTGATGCGGCGGCCGAAATCGGAGAGATCGGCGAAGCCACGCTCGCCACGCGCGGCGACGATGCTCTCCACCGCCTGGCGTCCGACGCCCCGCAGCGCCGCGAGCGCGTAGTGGATCGTGTTGCCTTCAACACCGAATTCGACGCCGGAGCGATTGACCGAGGGCGGCTCGACTTTGATCCCAAGCCGCTCCGCCTCGTCGCGAAACTCGGCGAGCTTGTCGGTATTGCCCATATCGAGAGTCATGGAAGCGGCCATGAACTCGACCGGATAGTTCGCCTTCATATAGGCGGTCTGGTAGGTGAGCAGTGCATACGGCGCCGAATGCGATTTGTTGAAGCCGTATTCCGCAAATTTCGCGCAAGTGTCGAAGATAACTTCGGCATCGGACCGCGCGATGCCCCGCTCGGTCGCTCCGGAGACGAAGCTGTCGCGCTGCGACGCCATTTCCTTCCGGTCTTTCTTGCCCATGGCGCGGCGCAGAATGTCGGCTTTGCCCAGACTGTAGCCGGCAAGATCGCGCGCGATCTGCTGCACCTGCTCCTGATAGGTGATGATGCCGTAGGTCGCGCGCAGGATCGGCTCAAGTTTAGGGTGCAAATAATCCGTACGCTCGTGACCGAGCTTGCGCGCGCAATAGGTCGGAATGTTCGCCATCGGCCCGGGGCGATAGAGCGCCACCAGCACGATCAGGTCCTCGAACCGGTCCGGGCGCATGTCGATGAGAGCGCGGCGCATGCCGGCGCTTTCCACCTGGAACACCCCGACGGTCTCGCCGCGGGCCAGCATCTCATAGGTTTTGGCGTCATCGAGCGGCAAATTGGACAGATCGATCTCGATGCCGCGCCGGCTCACCAACTTGGTTGCACGATCGAGCACCGTGAGCGTCTTCAGCCCGAGGAAATCGAACTTCACCAGGCCGGCCGGCTCGACCCATTTCATGTTGTATTGCGTCACCGGCATCAGCGATTTCGGATCGCGATAGAGCGGCACGAGTTCGGTGAGCGGCCGGTCGCCAATCACGATGCCGGCGGCGTGGGTCGAGGCGTGCCGGGTGAGGCCTTCGAGTTTTTGCGCGATGTCAAAGGCCCGCCGTGTCACCGGATCCCGATCGCGTTCGGCTTGCAGTCGCGGCTCGTCTTCGATGGCGCGACCGAGCGAGATCGGATTGGCGGGGTTCTGCGGCACGAGCTTGCATAGTCTGTCCACCTGGCCGTACGGCATCTGCAGGACCCGGCCGACATCGCGCAACACGCCGCGCGCTTGCAGCGTGCCGAAGGTGATGATCTGGGCGACCTGGTCGCGGCCGTATTTTTCCTGCACGTAGCGAATGACTTCGTCGCGCCGGTCCTGGCAGAAATCGACGTCGAAATCCGGCATCGAGATGCGCTCCGGATTGAGGAAGCGCTCGAACAGAAGCCCGAAGCGGATCGGATCGAGGTCGGTGATGGTCAGCGCATAGGCAACGAGCGAGCCGGCGCCCGAGCCGCGTCCCGGTCCGACCGGAATGCCTTTCGCCTTCGCCCATTGAATGAAATCGGCGACGATCAGGAAGTAGCCGGCATAGTGCATGTCGACGATGACGCGCAGCTCGAATTCGAGCCGCTCGCTGTAGTCCTCGGCACTATGTCCCGGCGCGGTGCCGTAGCGGTTGAGTCGTCGTTCCAGTCCTTCACGCGCCGCCCGGCGCAGCTCATGCGCCTCGGCGGCTTCCTCGGCCTGTTTGGATTGTGTGACCGGCTCGCCCGCTGCGGCGGGGCGTTCGCCACGCCCGGCGGTAAAGCGCGGCAAGATCGGCGCCTGGGTGCGCGGGCGAAACACGCAGCGCTGCGCGACCTCGATCGTGGTGGCAACGGCTTCCGGCAGATCGGAAAACAACGTTGCCATTTCCGCGCGCGTCTTGAAGCGGTGTTCCGCGGTCAGCTGACGGCGCTCGCCGTCGGCGATCAGTTTGCCCTCGGCAATGCACAGAAGCGCGTCATGGGCTTCGTAATCGTCGCGAGCGGCAAAGAAAGGTTCGTTGGCCGCAACCAGCGGCAGGCCGTGCCTATAGGCGAGATCGATGAGCTGCGGCTCGGCCAGCCGTTCGGGCGCCATGCCATGGCGCTGCAATTCGATATAGAGGCGATTGCCAAACACCTGCTGCAATATCTGACAGCGCGATTGCGCGACCGGGTGCTGTCCGGCCACAAGCGCAGCATCGAGCGGACCGTTCGGACCGCCGGACAGCGCAATCAATCCGTCGGCGCATTCATCAAGCCAGGAGATCTTGATGTGCGGACGTTCCTGGGCGGCGGTCTCAAGATAAGCGCGCGAACACAGCCGCATCAGACTGCGATAGCCGCCCTCGTTCGCCGCAAGGAGGACGAGGCGCGGCCAATTGTGATCGGTATTACGGGTCTCGACGTCGGCGAAATCGACCGCCATCGCGCAGCCGACAATCGGCTGAATGCCGGCACTCGCCAGCTTTTCAGAGAACTCGAGAGCACCGAACATATTGTCGGTATCGGTAAGCGCGAGCGCCGGCTGGCGGTCTTTTTTGGCGAGCTCGGCCAGGCGCGCGATCGTCAACGCGCCTTCGAGCAGCGAGTAAGACGAGTGAACGTGCAGATGAACGAAAGCCGGCTCAAGGGCCATTGATTGCGCCGAAAGAAGTCACCCGACCGAGGATCGTGAACGGCTATACGACCAACACGAACGCGATTGGACCTGATTCTGGTGGCTGCGAGCAGATGGCTGTGGATCGTCTTGGATTACGCTCTTGGATCACGCTCTTGGATCGCGCCTAGAGCATCCCCAAAACCTGTGCCCAAACCGCCACCGTGGCAAGAAACAAGCTCAATGATGCCAGCGCGACGGCTTCTTCGAAAACTGACCGGACCATGATGCGACCTCACAGATGATCTAGAACATAAGAGGAACATAGTTCCCTTATTGTTCACGGTCAAGCGGCGTCTTCGCCTCTAAAATGCGGGCTGGCGGAGCCCGGTTAATCAATCCTTAACGTGATGGCTGCGCCGTGGCGCCCCGCCCGCACGATCTGTGAAGTGGCGCTCGCAGCTTTTTGGTGCTCGATCGGGCGGCGCTGATCACCGTTGAGAAGGAGCGCGCTTCGCGCCGGCCACCAGTCGCGAAATCATAGGCGGCGCAACGATTGCGCAGCGGCCAGTCCAGGAATTTTCAGATCGCGGCGGCGATCATCTCGCTACAAACGCCCGCGATGCAACCCGACGTTCCCGGAGCGCGCGGCTAAGTGGAATTGAAGTGTGAAAAACTTGCACTCTGAAAATCACGAACTCAATTGACGATCGGACGTTGGCCGATTGAAGTATCACGAAAGGAAAAACGATGAGATTCGTGCTCAGCTTTTTCGGCGCTCTGATCGTTGCGACTGCGATCGGTACGCCGGCTCGCGCCGACGGTCCCTGGTGCGCTTTTTATAACGGTCACTTCGGAGGCGCCTCCAATTGCGGCTTCCACACTTATGAGCAATGCTTGGCGACCATCAGCGGCGTCGGCGGCTGGTGCCAGCCAAATACGATGTATGTGCCGCCGGCCGGCCGGGCGCGGCGACGCGATTATCCAAACTGAAGACGAGCGGCTCTAGGCCAATTCAACGACGAGCCCGTCGCGGATGGTGACGCGGCGATCCATTTGCGCCGCGATGTCGAGATTGTGGGTCGCGATGATCGCGGCGAGCCCCGAGGCGCGCACCAGCTGATTGAGCGTGGCGAAGACGTGATCGGCGGTGTGAATGTCGAGATTGCCGGTTGGCTCATCAGCGAGCAGGATGCGCGGCGCGTTGGCGACCGCGCGTGCGATCGCGACGCGCTGCTGTTCGCCGCCGGACAGTTCTGCCGGCCGATGCACCAAACGCTCTTTGAGACCGAGATAACTTAAGAGCTCGATGCCGCGACGGGTCGCTTCGCTGCGCGCCAGCCCGCGGATCATCTGCGGCAGCATGACGTTCTCCAGCGCTGAAAACTCGGGCAAGAGATGATGGAATTGATAGACGAAACCGATGTCGGCGCGCCGGATCCGGGTGCGGGCGATGTCCGACAAATGCGAGGTCGCCACGGCGTCGATATAGACTTCGCCGGCATCCGGAGCTTCGAGCAAGCCGGCAATGTGCAGAAGCGTCGATTTTCCGGCGCCCGACGGCGCCACCAGCGCGACCGATTGACCGGGCCAGACCGCGAGCTCGGCGCCCTTGAGCACATCGAGCGTAGAATCGCCTTGGCGGAATTGCCGGCTGATGCCGTGGAGGAAGACGAGCGGATGTTCCTCTTTCGCCGCTGCAGCGGTTTTCGGTTCACGTATGGTGGTGGTGTCGTCCATCGCGCTTACTCGTAGCGTAGCGCTTCGACGGGATCGAGCCGCGCCGCCCGCCACGACGGATACAGTGTCGCCAGTAATGATAGGCCGAGCGCCATGACGAGGACAGCCAGGGTTTCCCGCAAATTCATGTCGGCGGGCAGCTTGGACAGGAAATAGAGCTCGGGAGAAAACAGCTCGGTGTTGGTCAGCCACGACAGGAAGCGGCGGATTTCCTCGATGTTGAGACAGACCAAGGTGCCGAGAAGGAAGCCGACAACGGTGCCGACCACACCGATCGAAGCGCCGGTAATCAGAAACACCCGCATCATCGCGCCCTGGGTCGCACCCATCGTGCGCAGGATCGCAATATCGCTGCTCTTGTCTTTGACCAGCATGATCAAGCCGGAGACGATATTGAGCGCCGCCACGAGCACGATCAGCGTGAGGATCAAGAACATCACGTTGCGCTCGACCTGCAGCGCATTGAAGAACGTGGCGTTTCGCTGCCGCCAATCGATCATGTAAATCGGCCGCGCTGCCGCATCGGTAACAGCCTGGCGAAAGCGATCGATGTGGTCGGGATCGTTGGTGTAGATCTCGATCGCGGTGACATCGCCGGCGCGATTGAAATAGGCCTGCGCCTCGTTTAGCGGCATGAATACAAAAGCGGAATCATATTCCGACATGCCGATCTCGAACACGGCAGCGATCTTGTAGGCTTTGATCCGCGGCGTGGTACCCATCGGCGTCACCGCTCCGCGCGGCGAAACGAGCGTGATGTTGTCGCCGGCCCGCACCGAAAGCTGTTCGGCGAGGCGCCGCCCGATGGCCAGCCCCTGGCCGGTATCGAACCCGTCAAGCGAGCCTTGTTTGATGTTGCCGGCGATCTGCGACAGCTTATTGAGATCGGCGCCAAGCATGCCGCGCACCACGACGCCGGAGGCGTTGAACGGCGAGGAAGCGAGCGCCTGACCTTCGACCAGCGGCGCGGCGAGATAGATGCCATCGACCTTGGAGATGCGATCGCTGACCGCGGCGAAGTCGGTGAGCGGCGATTCCAGCGGCTGAATCAACAAATGGCCATTCAGCCCGAGAATTTTGGACAACAATTCCTGGCGGAAGCCATTCATCACCGCCATGACGATGATCAGCGTCGCCACGCCGAGCATGATGCCGAGGAACGAAAAACCCGCGATCACGGAGATAAAGCCTTCCCGGCGCCGCGCCCTCAAATAGCGCAGCGACAGCATCCATTCGAAAGGCGCAAAGGGATGGGTGCCGGTCGGCTCGGCCATCGAGATGCGTTCCCCGTGAATACTCCGAGTTTCACACGATTCTGGCAGTTTCAAGCCGCGGAAATCGCGTCAAACCCGCCCCACGCACAGCTTCATGCAACTAGTGGTCCCGATTCCAACATTCGCATCCGGGTCCGGCAGGCTCTCATGCGAATATTGGAATCAAAGGACCACTAGCAAATATAGAGTCTTAGTGGAGCCTTGGATTTGACATTCGCTTCACTAGTTCGCGGCCGATTAGGTAGCGAATGTCAAATCCGCTCCACTAGCCGGGCAACCGCGTCGGCCGGGGATACGCGTTCCCTTGTTCCGTCGGCGCGGCGCTTTATTTCCACTTTGCCCTCGGCAAGGCTGCGCGGGCCCACGAGAATCTGCCAGGGAATGCCGATCAGATCGGCGGTTGCGAATTTGGCGCCGGGCCGTTCGTCGAGATCGTCATAAAGCGTGT
>JBQCCX010000165.1:0-5670 GCA_051961815.1 Xanthobacteraceae bacterium | reverse complement strand
GCTGGGGCCGGGCGCCGGCCCCCCCCCCGCGACCTCGATCCTGAGCGTGGCCGATCGGCCCCCTCACCCCGACCCTCTCCCCGCACGCGGGGAGAGGGAGGGTTGACCGCGGCCCCGGAAACAAAATCATGAGGTCATGCGAATCCGATCGTCTCATCTTCCCCTCACACTTCATCGCGCCGCGGCGCGGCGCAGCCGGTCGTTGATCGCTTCTCCCAGTCCCTCCTGCGGGATCGGCATGTCCGCAATCGCCTTGGCCCGGGCGGCGTCGAGCGCGCGCAAATGCGAAAACAGATTGGCCGCGGCTTCGATCGGATCGGCGCGCGCGGAGAGATTGAGCACTTTCACCGCGTCGGCGGCGCGCGCGGCAAGGGCCGGCCCGAACGCCAGCAGGGCTTCGCCGGTCTCGACGCTCTTGACCTCGAGCCGCAACGGCGTGTGCGGTGCATAGTGCGAGGCCAGCATGCCCGGCGCGCGCGGCGCCAGGTCTTCGCCGGGGACGCTTTCGCCGGCATCGGCCAGCGGGCGGTCGAGCACCTTTTCGATCGCGGCGCGCGGCACGCCGCCCGGCCGCAACAGCGCCGGCTCGTCCAGACAGGCGACGATGGTCGATTCCAGGCCGACCGGCGTCGCCCCGCCATCGACGATCAGATCGATGCGGCCGCCGAGATCGGCAAGCACATGCGCGGCGGTGGTCGGTGAAACGTGGCCGGAGCGATTGGCCGACGGCGCCACCACCGCGCCGCCGAAAGCTTGCAGCAGCTTCTGCGCCACCGGATGCTGCGGCAGCCGCACCGCGATGCTGTCGAGCCCGGCGCTGGCGAGATCGGCGACCGGGCAGTCCGCCGTTTTCGGCAAAACGAGCGTCAGCGGCCCCGGCCAGAACGCGGTGGCGAGCCGTTCGGCGGCAGCATCGAACCGCGCCAATTTGCGCGCCGCCGCCGCGGTCGCCACATGCGCGATCAAGGGATTGAAGGCAGGGCGGCCCTTGGCGGCGTAGAGCCGCGCGATCGCCTCGCCGTTGCCGGCATCGGCGCCGAGCCCGTAGACCGTTTCGGTCGGGAACGCCACCAGGCCGCCGGCGGCAAGCACGCGCGCGGCTTCGGCGATCGCCGCATCGCCGGCGACGACCAGGCGGGTCGCTACGTCCGCTGCGCTTGTTCCGGCCGTCATAGCGCTGTCGCTTGGGCTGGTTGAGGTTTTCTCGGGCGTTGCCGGTGCCTAGATAACACGGGCGCTAGGGCCTGCGGGATTCGCCGTATCTCCGCCCGTTGCTCGGGCGAAAATCGCGCAAGGGCCGCTGGTCGGGTCAAAATCGCGCCAGATCGCGCAATGCCCCGCTTGTCGGGCCAGAATCGCAATTGTATAAGCCGCGGGTCAGTCGGAGTGTGGCTCAGCCTGGTAGAGCACCTCGTTCGGGACGAGGGGGTCGCAGGTTCAAATCCTGCCACTCCGACCATTTATCCAGCTGCTCCCGAAACAGCTTCCGCCATGAGGCACGGCCGATGACGCGGATGGTTGTCGCGCTTTGCGCGCTGACGCTTGCCGGCTGCGGCGGCACGACCAAGACCAGCGCGCCAGTGGCCGATCCGCGCGCCGAGTACCAGAGCGCGATCGACGCGTATCAGGCCTGCGTCAACTCGAATCTTAAAAACGTGGAAGGATGCGAGGACAAGCGCGAACGCATGGACGCGAGCGAGCGCGCTTACCGGGGCCGCTAGAGCATGATCCCGAAAAGTGGAAGCCGGTTTTCGGAAAAGATCATGCTCAAACAACACTTTTCCGCCTACGCAAACGCGATCGTCGAACGGCGCCGGTAGAGGAGCCACAGCACGATCGTGCCGTTGACGGCGTTCCAGGCGAGCCCGTTGATGAACGCGGCCTGGTATGAGCCGGTGGCGTCGAAAATATAGCCCGACATCCAGCCGCCCAGCGCCATGCCGATGAGACTCGCCATCAGCACGACGCCGACGCGCGTACCGGCCTCTTTGGCCGGAAAATATTCGCGCACGATGATCGCGTAGCTCGGCACGATGCCGCCCTGAAACAGGCCGAACAAAGCGGAGATCGCATAGAGCGAGAACAAGCCGTCGAAGAATAGGTAGAGCAGCAGCGCGATCGCCTGCAGCGCCGATCCCAGCATCAGCGTGCGCAACCCGCCGACGCGATCGGCCAACACGCCGGAGAGGATGCGGCCGACAACGCCGAACGCCATCATCAGCGCCAGCATGTCGGCGCCGCGGGCGACGCCGTAGCCGAGATCGCCGCAATAAGCGACGATGTGAACCTGCGGCATCGACATTGCGACGCAACAGCAGACCGAGGCGACCGCAAGCAGCGTCTGCAGCGTGCCCGGCGAGAGGCCGAGCGTTCCCGGCGCCACGACGCGCGGCTCGCTCGCGATCCCGCTCCACGCCGGCGCCGGCCGCCGCAAGGCGGCAAAGGCGATGATGAGGATCGCCGCACCACAGAGCGGGCCGATCGCGGCATGGGTCGCGCGCCAGCCGTAGGTGGCGATGGCGTGCTGCACGATCGGCGGCCACAAGGCGCCGGCGAAATAATTTCCCGCCGAGCACAATGTCACCGCCACGCCGAGCCGGCGCACGAACCATTTCGAAATGTCGGCCATCAGCGGGCCAAGCGTGGCCGAGCTGCCGAACCCGATGACTGCGTGCGCCAGCGCGAAAACCACCGGGCTGCGCGCGCTTGCGGCGGCGACATAACCGATGCCAAGCGCCACCGCGCCGACACTGACCGGTCCGAGAATTCCGACGCCGTCCAGCAATCGTCCCATCGCCACGCCGCCGGCGGCAAAGCCAAGCATGGCGAGCGTGAACGGCAGCGAGGCTTCGCCGCGCGGAATGGCGAATTCCGATTGCACGGCGGGGAGCGCCACCACCACCGACCACATGCCGATCCCGCCAATGGTCGAGAGCAGCACGGTCGCGGCAAGGCGCAGCCATGCCTGCGCCGAGTCGGTTGCAGGCGAAGTTGCGAGCTTTGCTTCGCGGAACGCGTCCATCCCGATGACCTGCACGAGGCCCTTATGTCCGTCAACTGCATGCGGGATGCGGATTGTTGGAGTGGGTCCGCCAAAAAAATCGAAATCCCGCGGCAGCGAAACCGAACCTGACGAGGATCGGTGCGCTAGGGAACTTAGCGCCGGGATCGCGGTTGAAGATTCGGCGCGAGCGCGGCAACCCAAGCGAGACAGCCCTGTAGCCCGATTGCCGCCCCGCCGAAAAAGCTCCGCGTGAGGCCGCGGAGCTTTTTTCTTGCGCTGCGATGTTTGTACCTCCGCTCATTCCCGCGTAAGCGGGAATCCGGTTGTGAACGATAAGGCTTTGGTCCGCTTTTGCGGGAACGAGCGGAGTACGAAATCGACCTAACCTGAAGGCGGCGGCGTCCGGCGCCGACAGGCCGTCGGGAAAAACTCCGAAGCCATTGATTGACGCTGTGGATTTGATGGTTACGCGCGCCCCTAGGGCGCGGAACGATCGGTCAGAGGTGACATTGTTCAGAAGGTCAGCCATGGCGGCGGCGGCCTTAAGTCGGCGCCGAGGTCCTGAGTTCCTTGTGGCGCGGACGCTCGAGCGCGATCTTTCAGATGGAATCGATTGGCGCTCCGGCATTTTGATTGTGCATGGTCTTTTCGGAAAACCGGTTCCCGCTTTTCCGGATCATGCCCTGAGGAGCGAACCATGCGCCGGATTGTGTTGCTATGGCTCATCCTGACGCCGATCTGGATCGGCTTTTCGTTCTATGCCCCGGCGTCGAAAATCGCGTTCGTGCCGCCCGTTTTGGTGGTCGTCGCGGTGGTGCTGCATTGGCTGCACCAACATTTCGTCGTCGCGGTCGCCGGCGAGCCGGAACCGCGGCCCAGGCCGGTCCCGGCCAATCCTTGGCCAAGCCAGAGCCTGAGCGTCCGCCGGGTTGCGCGGCCGTCGCGCGGTCTCTTTCGCCCGGCACTGATCGCGGTCGGCATCGGCGCTTGTTTCGGCGGAGCGGCAATGGCCTTCGTTCACTCGCATCGGCCGGTTGCGCAGACGGACGCCGCGGCTGCGATGGCGCCAAACGCCATCAGCGTGCAAACCGAAGCGATAAAGCCGTAATCCTCCGCGGCAAAACCGGTGCAGCCGAAGCCCTGAAACTGCAGCCGGCGGGCGGTAAGCTGTCGCAACGCGCGATCAAATAAATCTCGCCGCGCTCAAGAACACGGCGCCGTGCGGAACCAATGGCCATCCCACGCCCGCACCCACGCGCAGCCATAGCCGTAGCCGAACAGAGCGTCATAGGCGGAATACGACACCGGTGCCGGGCCGAGCGCGACGGCGCGACTGCGGTGCACGCGCGGTTTGGCAACCTGCCTTTCCACCTCCCGCGTCGTTGCGGCCGAGGTCCGCCGGTGCGGCTGCACGCTTGTCAGCGGCGGCCCCGCCGGTGTGCCGACCACATATCCCGGATTCGACGGCGCGATCGGCGTGTAGCTCGGTTGCGGTACCGTATAGGGAGTCGATGGATTGAAAACCGGCGGCGTGGGTGGCGTTGGACGAACCACATATTGCGCTTGAGCCAATTCGACCAGCGCGCAGGCGCCAAACACCACCGCGCAGCCGCGCGTCAAGAATTGCGTCAGGGCGTTCCAGCCCAATCTGCTCGTGACCATGACCGCCTCCTTGATCGATGCCGCGGAGCGATGACCGGTTCAGTCCTCGCGGGCGTACGCCATCCGGATCACCGCTTGAGACCGGGAAGCTTACTGCATCGCGGCTCGGTTGGCATTGGCTGGGGTGGCATTGGCTGGGGGGCATTGGCTGGGTTGGCATTGGCTCCCACACCAGGGCGACCTGACACGTGCGACTAGACCTGTGCAGCTATGACCTGCGCCATCCAGTCCGCGCCACGATCGGCAACTTCCGGCAGATCTCAATTGTTCCACCCATTGGTTTCGCTAATGCGCTCGAGGCGAGAGATCACCAAGAGACGCGATCTAGTCGCGGACGTAAACGACGCGCAGCTTGAGTAATTTGACGATGCGCTTGGTCAGCCCGCGCTTGCCGTGCAGAATTTTGTTGAGCGTGACTCTCGGCACCCCGAATTTCCTGGAAAAGGCCGTTTGCCCTCCCGCGTTCTCGATCTCGGCACGCAGCAGGTCCGTTACGTCGCCGTCGTCGAGGATCGGGTTATAAAGTTTGCGGGTCATAGAGCCGCCTCAAGCGCCAAGCGCGAAATGCATCCGGCGGCTGTCGCGGTCTACTGGCATTAATCACACTTCTGCATGCTGGGCGGGCAGGGCACCGTGACCGGCGTGGCCTCGTATAACGGATATTCCGTCGCGATCTTCGTTGCTAGCGCTTGCGCGAGCGTTTAAACGACTGCGCGATGTAAATTTTCAGAAACTGGGGAGAACGGATTCTTTTTGCTGCGAGTTGATCGCGTTGCTGGCATGATGAAACTGTCGCTTGGGGGAGCCAACTACATGAAGAAGACTGCCGTGCTGGCCTTCGTCTTTGTCGCGGCTGCCTATCCCGCGGTCGCTAAGCACCATCACCATCACCATCACCGCGACCATGGAAGCGCTTCGAGCGCCTCGCATCCGCGCATCAGCTGCGAAACAGTGCGAGCCTACGTCGCGCAAGTCGGCCTGGCGCAGGCCAAAGCGCTGGCGCA
>JBQCCX010000164.1:0-7832 GCA_051961815.1 Xanthobacteraceae bacterium | reverse complement strand
GCCGGCAGAATATTCGGCAGAATGTGAACCAGCGCGATGCGCCAATGCGGATTGCCGACGGCGCGCGCGGCCTCGACATAGTCCTCGACCTTCACCGCCATCACCTGGCCGCGTGTCAGCCGGATGAAAATCGGCGTCGTGGTGATCCCGATGGCGATCATCGCATTGCCGAGGCTCGGCCCGAGGAATGCCGCAAGCGCAATGGCAAGAATGAGAAACGGACAGGCCAGCAGCGCATCGGTTATGCGGCTGAACAGTGCATCGATGAAGCCGCCGAGATAACCGGAGACAAGCCCGATCGGCACGCCGATCAGAAGCGCAATCGAGACCGAGATGACGCCCGCCAACAGCGAAGCGCGCGCGCCATAAATCACCCGGGCCAGCACATCGCGCCCGACGTCGTCGGTGCCGAACCAGTGCAACGCCGACGGCGGCTTGCGCACCGCGCTCCAGGTCTGCAGGTCCGGCGCATAGGGAGAGATCAGCGGCGCCGCCAATGCGGCGGCGACGAAGGCGGCGATGACGCCAAGCGCAAGCAGCGCGCCCTTGCGCCGCTTGAACCGCCGTATCGCGCGCGCGGTCGGCGTCTCCACACTTTCGAGCGCGATGCCGCCGCCAGCCGCGGTGAGCGCCGCCTCGGTTGCCGCATCGGTCATTGGCTCAGCCGCGAAGCCGCGGATTGACCAGCATGTAGGCCAAGTCCGCCAGAAGATTGAGGGTCATATAGGCCGTCGCCGTCACCAGCACGACGCCCTGCACCACCGCGTAGTCGCGGTTGAACACGGCATCGACAATCAGCTTGCCGAAGCCCGGAACGGCAAAGATCTGCTCGGTGAGCACGGCGCCGGACAGCAAGGTGCCGAACTCCAGCGCGCCGAGCGTGATCACTGGCGTCAGCGCGTTGCGCAAAGCGTGCTTGAATATGACGCTGCGCTCGGTGAGCCCCTTGGCGCGCGCGGTACGGATGTAATCGCTCTCCAGCACATGCAGCATCGCGCTGCGGGTATGCCGCATCAGGATCGCCGCGATCGCGTTGCCGAGCACGAAGGCCGGCATGACCATCGTCGCCAGGCTCGCCCGCCAATCCTCCGTAAGCGGCACATAACCGGAAGCCGGCAACCAGCCGAGCTTCACGGAGAACAGAAAGATCAGCATGATGCCAAGCCAGAAATTCGGCGTCGAAATCCCCCACAACGCAAAGGCATTCGCGGCATAATCCCAGACGGTGTCCTTCTTCACCGCCGAGACGATTCCGGCGCTGATGCCGATCACGAGGGCGATGACGATCGCCAGCGAAGCCAGGGTCATCGTGACCGGAAGTTTTTTGATGATCAGCGAAAGCACCGGCTCCTTGAGCCGCATCGATTCGCCAAGGTCGCCGGACAGCGCGCCCTTGACCCAATAGAGGTATTGGACCGGCAGCGGACGATCGAGATGATAGTGCTGGCGTATCTGCTCGATCGCGGCGGGATCGCGTTCTTCACCGGCCATGACCAGCGCGGGATCGCCCGGCAAAAGATGTTGCAGCGAGAAAATAATCACCGACACGAAGAAGAGAGTCGGAACAAGCTGCAACAATCTTCGGCCGACAAACGTCAACATCGAAGCAAGCTTATTTCAGCGTCAACCCGACGACGCGCACCAGACCATCGGGCAGTTGCCGAAAACCCTCCAGCCGCACCGTATGGGCGATCAACACCCGCGGATGATAGAGATAGAGAATCGCCTCGTTATCGAGGATGAGCTTGGTCAGATTCTCATAGATGGCCTTGCGCTTCGCCTGATCGGACGGAACGCGCGATTCATCGAGCAGCTTATCGATTTCCGGATTGCAAGAGCCCGCATAGTTCAGGGGCGCCTTGCATTTGTAGAAGCTGTAGAGATTGCCGTCTGGGTCGCTGCGGCCGCTCCAGGCCAAGAGATAGGCTTCATATTCGCCGGCTTCGGCCTGCTTGAGCGAGGTTGCGAATTCGGTCACGCGGATCTTCATGTTGATGCCGATCTCCGCGGCCATGGCTTGAACGACCTCGGCGACCGACTGCGGTTCGGCGCCTTTGGGCACCATGAAATCGATGTCGAACGGGGTGGTGATCCCGGCCTCTTTAAGGAGCGCCTTGGCTTTGGCGACGTCGCGTTTCGGGACCGGGAAAGCTTGCTGGTAATACGGATTTTCCGGGCTCACCCACTGATTGCCGGCAACGAATTCGCCGTTGAACACCACTTGGTCGAGTGCGTCGCGGTCGATCGCAGCATCGAGCGCCTGGCGCACGGCGGCCGACTTGCCGAGCGGGCTGTTGGCGCGCTCGCCATTGCCAATATTGATGTCGATGCCCATGTAGCCCAACCCAAGCGCGGTCGTGAGCTTAAGCTTCGGGTCGGCGCGGATATCCTTGATGTCGGTTGCCAGCGCCCGCTCGATCAGATCGAGGCCCCCGCTCTTGAGATTGGCGAGCCGCACCGTATCGTCGCTGATCGGCAAATAAACAATGCGATCGATATGGACGTTGTCCTTGTTCCAGTAGTCGGCGAATTTTTCGCCGACAATGCGGTCCTGCGGCACGCGCTCGACGAACTTATACGGCCCGGCACAGACCGGATGCAGTCCGAATTTATCGCCGGCCGCCGCTGCCGCTTTTGGCGACACCATCATGCCCGAGCGATCGGTAAGCTGCGCAATCAGCGGAGCAAACGGCGCCTTGAGACTTATTTTGATCGTCAGCGGATCGACCACGTTGACATGATCGACGGCGGCAAGCTCCGGCTTGCGGAACGAGCCGGCCATCGTCATGTGCCGTTCGAGCGAATATTTCGCCGCCGCGGCATTGAACTCTTCGCCGTCATGAAATTTCACGTTTGGTCGCAGCCTGATCGTCACCGATAATCCGTCCGGCGCGGTGTCATAACCAAGCGCCAGCTGCGGAACCACGTTGAGCTTTTCGTCGATGTCGAACAGCTTGTCGCAGAACGAGGCAAAAACGATGCGGCCAACATAGGTGCGCGCCAAGGTCGGATCGAGAATGTCGGGATCCTCCGCAAGTCCGATCCGCAGTGTCGTCTGCGCACAAGAAATGCCCGCGGATGCAACCAACAGCACCGCCGCAATCGCCAATCGAAACGCCTTCATCGGACCGCTCCCCCGCTTTCGCCTACGCCGCAGTGGGTTGAAGTGTAGCAACACCGCCTCCGCTTTGCCTATCCAGTCTGCCGGAACGCATTGACGAGCCGCTGCAATGCCGGCGGCCGGCTCCAATCGTTCACGCCGACCTCGGCCGGCGGCAGTTCTTCGGATCGATGGCAGGCGGTCGCGTGCGCATGGCCCTTAAGTTCCGGCCGCACCGTGCGACAGTGCGCGATCGCGACCGGGCATCGGGTGTGGAAGGCGCAGCCGGCGGGCGGATGCAAGGCGCTCGGCATTTCGCCGTGAAGGATGATCCGTTCGCGCTTGAGGCCCGGGGCCGGCAACGGAATGGCGGACAGGAGCGCACGGGTATAGGGATGGCGTGGATCGGCAAACAAGGCCTCGCTTGGCCCGATCTCGACGATGCGGCCGAGATGCATCACCGCAATGCGATCGGCAACGTGCTTCACCACGGCGAGATCATGCGAAATGAAAATGTAAGCAAGGCCAAGCCGCCGCTGCAGATCGCGCAGCAGATTGAGGACTTGCGCACGGATCGAAACATCGAGCGCGGAGACCGGCTCGTCGCAGACGATGAGCTTCGGTTCGACTGCAAGAGCGCGGGCAATGGCGATGCGCTGGCGCTGCCCACCGGAAAATTCATGCGGATAGCGGCGCGCCGCCAGTGGTTCGAGGCCGACCAGCCGCAACAGTTCGGCCACGCGCGCCGTGCGCTGTGATGGCGGCACCACCGCGTGCAGGACCAGCGGCTCGGCCAGAATGTGGCCGACCGTCATGCGCGGATTAAGCGAGGCGTAAGGATCCTGGAAAATGAGCTGGGCGTTGCGGCGCAGCGGCTTGAGTTGAGCCTCCTTGAGATCCGTCACATCGCGACCGTCAAAACGGATGCGTCCCGCAGTCGGATCGATCAGACGAAGCATCAGCCGCCCGAGCGTGGTTTTGCCGCAGCCGGATTCGCCGACCAGCGCCAAGGTGCCGCCGGCTTGCAGCGAAAAGCTCACCCCTTCCACCGCCGTCACCACGGCAGTCGGGCGGCCCAGCGCTGAGCGGCGTGCAATGAATTGGCGGCCAAGGTTCTCGACTTCGAGCAGGGCCGCGTTCATGCCACGACCTCTTCGAGCGGCGCACGGATGCAGCGCGATCGATGGTCAGGACCGACATCCGCCAGCGGCGGGGCGGATTGCGTGCAGCGCTCGCGCACGAACGGGCAGCGCGGGGCGAAGCGGCATCCGGCCGGAAGCTCGACCGTGCTCGGCACCATGCCTTTGATCGCGACAAGCTGCTCGGCTTTGGCATCGAGGCGGGGAATGGAGCCAAGAAGACCGATTGTGTAGGGATGCTGCGGGCTTGCGAACAAGGCGTCGACCGGCGCGTATTCGACGATTTCGCCCGCATACATGACTGCGACGTGGTCGCAAATTTCCGCAACCACGCCGAGGTCGTGGGTGATGAGAATGATCGCGACCCCGGTGGAAGCTTTTAGATCGCGCAACAGTGCGAGGATCTGCGCCTGAATGGTAACGTCGAGCGCGGTGGTCGGTTCGTCGGCAATCAGAAGCTCGGGATCGCAGGCGAGCGCCAGCGCGATCATGGCCCGCTGGCGCATGCCGCCAGAGAGCCGGTGCGGATAATCATCGACGCGCTGCTCCGGCGATGGAATTTTGACAAGCCGCAGCAATTCGATCGTCCGCGCCCGCGCCTCGGCGCGCGACAGCCCACGGTGATGGATCAGGCTTTCGGCAATCTGTTCGCCGATCGAAAACGACGGATTAAGCGACGTCATCGGCTCCTGGAAGATCATGGCCAGCCGGTCGCCGCGCAGACCGCGCATATCGCGCTCCGGCAAAGACAGCAATTCCGCGCCATCAAAGTGAATTCGGCCCGAGACCTCGGCGGACGCTTTGGGCAGCAATCCCATAACCGCAAGCGCGGTGACAGTCTTGCCGCAACCGGATTCGCCGACGAGACCCAATGTCTGGCCGCGCCGGATCGTCAGATCGAGACCGTCGACCGCGTGACTGGCATCGCCGCGGTCGCCGCGAAAAATGACCTTGAGATTTTCGATTTGCAAAAGGGCAGCGGATGCCGGCGGATCGGAGGTGCTCACGCGGGACGCACCTTGGTTTCGATCTGAGCTTCAGCCTGGGCTTCGCCTGGCGCTTGGGCGAGTTTACTTTCGATAATGCCACGATCTGTGATGCCGACCCGATCGCTTCGGCGCGGCAGCATGCGCATAAAGTGCACGAAGCGTTCCCGGCTGACGCGCTCGAGGCGTTCGAGCTCGGCGAGCGGCTCGGTGTGATCGTCGACGCGTAGGCTGAGATCCGGCCATTCTTCCTGGCCGCAAATCGCGAGCGCCGCGGATTGCTTGCCGCGCTTGTCGCCGCCGGCCGCCTCGCCGGCGCGCATTGCGGCGATCAGGCGACGCGGAAACGACAGCGCCGCGTTCTCTATGTACGCCGTTGCCGTATCCTCGATGACGCGCGCGCCCGCGAGCATATTGCCGGCAACGGAAAAATTATCGCCGGCAAGATGGCCGCACCAGTCGACGCAGTTCTTCCCGGTATGGGCGGCAGTGCCGCCTTGCGCGTCGATGACATGGACCTGGCGGTGGTCGCGCCCGGAATCTGCGGCAATCACTTTTGCCACGACCTGTTTGGCGCTGGCGCCCTGGTCCAGGAGACGCAAACCGTCGGTGCCGTAGAACACGTTGATCAGGGCTTGGGTCACGATCGCGCCGACACCCGATTTGAGATGCGGCGCCAGCGCGCCGACGGCAAAGAAGCGCGTGGCGACTGCAATTCCGAATTGCCCGCTAGTCCTATCGCGCGCGATGATCGACCAAGTCAAAGTGGGACGCCCAATCGTTCTACACGACCGGACAAGATATCGCAGCGGATCAAACCGGAATAGTAGAGGAGCAACTGATCCCAGGCTCGGTCTAATTCACAAGGGGCGTTGGTCCGCACCTGTCATTGTTTGGTTTTGGACAGAATTTCCGAGAAATTGGAAAGACGCTAGTCGAACTTGACCGCAGTCGTATTGCCGCCGCTGACGATGACGCCGACGCGACTGCGGGGCTCCGGCACGTATGCGCCGGACAACAATGCCGAAAAGGCGGCCGCGCCGCCCGGCTCGGCGACCAGCCGCAGCGCCTCCCAAAGAAGTTTCTGAGCCTTCATGATTGCTTCGTCCTCAACCAGGACGACCCGATTGACGTGTTTCTTTGCGATCGGAAATGCGCGCTCGCCAATCCGGCGGGGCGCCAGTGAATCTGCGGCCAGTCCCCCGGCTTCGGCATCGATGGGGCGTCCCGCCTCTAACGCTTTTGTGAGCGTGGGAGCGGCAAATGGCTCGACGCCGATGATTTTGATCCGGCCGCCATACCAGGCGGCAATGCCCGAGATCAGGCCGCCGCCGCCGACCGGAACCAGCAGCACGTCGACGTCCGGCGCCTGCTCAGCAAGTTCGAGCCCGAGCGTGCCTTGTCCCAGCATGGTCTCGTCCTGATCGAAGGCGTGGACCGGCATTGCACCGGTATCCCGCGCGCAGATCTCGCTGGCGGCAAGCGCATCGGCGTATCGGTCGCCTTCGATCGCGAGATCGGCGCCGTATTCGCGGATACGCGCAATCTTGGCCGGCGACGAAACGCTCGGAAGAAAAATCTTCGCCGGGATCTTCAGCTTCATTGCAGCAAAAGCGACGGCAACTCCGTGATTGCCGCCCGAGGCCGCGACAACGCCCGCCTTGGGCACGCTTCGCGTCAGGAGATTGGCAAAGGCGCCGCGCGCCTTGAACGAACCGGAGTGCTGAAATAGCTCAAGCTTGAGATAAAGCCGGCTCGCTTTGATGCCAAAGTCGCTCGGCGCGACGTCCATGACCGGTGTGCGGCGGATGTGCGGCCGAATGATCGTCTCGCAACGAGCGATCTGTTCCGGGCTTACGGCATTGGGCACGGTCAGCATGGCAATCCCCATTATTCTACCGACGCAACGCAGCGGCATCGCCAAGGCACGAGGACAAGCAATATCAACGTTTAAGTATGCAACTCATCTCGCGCGGCAAGCAGGGAGGGGATACTCTCACGCGCATACACTCGGCAGGAATCACAGTCACGCGAGGACGCCATGTTGCAAGCCCCCTTTGGTTCGTGCGCGAATGAGAGGCGCCGAGTGTCCCCGGTCATTGTTTGCAGCGATCGCGCCGGGCTAAGCTGACCAAATCTCAGTCAAGCGCATACGCAAGGCGCGATGATTTCAGCCGAATAAAGCAGGAGTCCGCTATGGCAGCTTATTTGATCGCGAATATCGACGTGAAGGACCCGGCAAAATTCAACGAGTATCGCCAGAGAGTCGTGCCGTTGATTGAGAAATTCGGTGGCCGCTATCTCGTGCGCGGCGGCGATCTGCGCCGCCTCGAAGGCAATCTTCCGCTCGATCGCCTGGTCGTTCTGGAGTTCCCAACCCTCGACGCAGCGCAGAAATTCTACGACAGCGCCGAGTATCAGCCGATCCTGAAGCTTCGGCTCGATAGCACGCGTTCGGACGTGGTCCTGGCAGAGGGTTATTCAGGATAATACAGTTCGAAGCGACAAATTTTACTGACGCGCCCGGGCGATTACGAAACATCTTCGCGGTGGACAGAAGAACTGGCGCTCCCTAGGGGACTCGAACCCCTGTTTTCGCCGTGAGAG
>JBQCCX010000163.1:0-4394 GCA_051961815.1 Xanthobacteraceae bacterium | reverse complement strand
TGGATATGATCGAAGCTTTCCGGCGCGGTCAGGCCAAGGCGCGCGAACAAAGCGAGGATCATCAGCGACACCGCGCCCTGGGTCGGCGCATCGGTATTGTAGAGCGTTCCAGATGGCACGCTGACGCGCAGCGGCTCGGTGAGCCTCGCCCGATAGCGCTCCAGGTCGGTTCGCGACAGCGGACTGCCGATGCGTTCGAGGTCGGCCGCGCTCTCCCGCGCCACGTCGCCGCGATAGAAATCCTCCAGTCCGGCAAGAGCCAGATGTTCGAGGGTGGCGGCCAAAGCGTCCTGCTTGAGAATGACGCCGATCTCCGGGACCTTGCCATCGACCAAAAATTGCGCGGCAAAGCCGGGCACGTCTTTGAGGCTCGTGAACTGTTCCTCGCTCAGCCGTTTTTGACTGCGGGTGACGGCATAACCGTTGCGCGCCTGTGTGATTGCGGGCGTCAGCAAAACCTTGAGCGGGATTTTCCCGCCATTCGCCCGCGCCGCTTCGTGGGCGAGCATCCAGCCCGCGACCGCCGCAGGCACGGTGAGCGCCGCCAGCGGACCCCGCGTCGGCATAGTTTCGTAATCGCGATAAAGCTCGGGCTTGGCCGCAAGCGCCGCCGGACCCGCTGCCATGATGGCGCGCACGCGGCCGGACGGTTCGCGGATGAGCCAGAAGCCGTCGCCGCCGAGATGGTTCATATGTGGGTAGACCGCGGCGATCGATGCCGCCATGCCGAGCATGGCTTCGATCGCATTGCCGCCTTCGGCGAGGATGGCCCGGCCGGCTTCGACAGCGGAAAAATGCGGCGCGCAGACGGCGCCACCGCGGTGCCCGGCGCTGTGCAAATTCACCGGATTGGCCATTAGGTCACCGCAGCGGGCGCGAAGCCGCGTTTGCGCAGGAGCGCGTCGGCGGTCGGCAGCCGCCCGCGAAACGCCTTATAGGCCTCGGCCGGATCTTGCCGGCCGCCGGCGGCATAGACGCAATCGCGCAGCCGTTTTGCGGTGGCGGGGTCGAAAATGTCGCCGGTCTCCTCGAAGGCGGCAAAGGCATCGGCATCGAGCACTTCCGACCACATATAGCTGTAATAGCCCGCAGCATAGCCGCCACCGGCGAAGATGTGGGCGAAGTGCGGCAAGCGATGCCGCATCACGATTTCCTCCGGCATGCCGATCCTGGCGAGGCTTTCGGTTTCGAAAGCCGTCGCGTCGAGCGACGGATCGTTCGGACCGGATGGCGGCAGCGCATGCAGATCGAGATCGGTCTCGGCGCAGGCGATGTATTCCACCGTGGCGAAGCCTTTGTTGAAATTGCGCGCGGCGACGAGCCGCGCCAGCAATTGCTCCGGCATCGGTGCGCCGGTCTGGTAGTGCAGTGCGAAACGCCGCAACAGTTCCGGCTGCTCCAGCCAATGCTCGAACAGTTGCGACGGCAGCTCGACGAAATCGGTGGCGACGTTGGTCCCGGCGATCATCGGGTAGGTGACCGAGGACAACAGGCCATGGAGCGCGTGGCCGAATTCGTGGAACAGCGTGCGCGCGTCGTCGAAACTCAATAACGCCGCTTCGCCGGCCGGCGCCTTGGCGAAATTGCAGACATTGACGACGAATGGCGTGACACCGGTAGCGAGCTTTTGCTGCTCGCGCAGCGAGGTCATCCAGGCGCCGCTGCGCTTTGAAGGCCTCGCGAAATAATCGCCGAAGAACAGACCGATGCCGGCGCCATCGGCGCCGGATACCTGCCAGACCCGCACGTCGGGATGCCAGACCGGAACGTCCGGACGCGCCGTGAACGTCAAGCCGAACAAGCGCGACGCCGTGTAGAACGCGGCCTCGATCATCCGATCGAGGCTCAGATAAGGCTTGATGGCGGCTTCGTCGACATCACAGACGCGGCGGCGGAGCTTTTCGACATAGTAGCGCCAGTCCCAAGCCGCGAGCTTGAAATTGCCACCCTCTTCCTGGACCAGAGCGGCCATCGCATCGCGGTCGGCGAGCGCGCTCAACCGCGCCGGTCGCCACACCGCGGCGAGCAAATCGCGCACTGCGGCCGGCGTCTTGGCCATGGCGTCGTCGAGCCGGTAGTGAGCGAAATCGGAATAGCCGAGGAGCCGCGCGCGCTCGGCACGGAGCCGAACGATTTCGGCGACGATCGCCTTGTTGTCGGTCGCGCCGCCATTGTCGCCGCGCATCACGAAGCCGCGAAAGACTTTTTCGCGTAAGTCCCGGCGATCGGAAAATTGCAGGAAGGGCTCAACCGTCGAGCGCGACAATGTGACCGCATAGCCGTCGATGCCGCGCTCGCTCGCCTCCGAGCGCAGGGACTCGCGGACGAAATCAGGCAGCCCCGCCAGCTCGGCTTCTCCGTCGAGCCGCAGTGCAAAGGCCTGCTCGTCGGCAAGGACGTTCTGGCTAAACGCGGTGCCGAGCGCCGCCAGCCGCTCGATGATTTCGGCGAGCCGCTGCTTGGCCGCCTCCTCCAGTGCCGCGCCGGCGCGGCGGAAACTGGTGTGATAGCGTTCGACCACGCGTTTCTGTTCGGCGTCGAGTGCGCTGCGCTCGGCCTCACCCATCACGGCGGCGATGCGCTGGTACAGCGCGGCATTGGTGCGAATCTGGTTCCAATGCCGCGCGATCTGCGGGGCGATCTGCCGCTCAATCGCGAGCAGGGCGTCGTCGGTGTGCGCACCGGCGAGAAGGTGAAACACGTTGTCGATGCGTATGAGCATCCGCCCGCTCAGCTCCAACGCGGCGATGGTGTTGGCAAAGGTCGCCGGCTCCGGATCGCCGGCAATCGCGGCGACTTCCGCCGCATGCGCGGCGAGTGCCTGCGCATAGGCCGCCGGAAAATGCGCGGCCGCGATCCAGGAAAACGGCGGCACCTCGCCGGATGCCGTCCAGTCCTCAAGGAGCGGATTGCCGGCCGGCGCGGCTGCGGCGGAGCTATTGTCGAGGAGGGCAGTGGCTTCGATCTGGGGCATTGGAACTGGGAGCATTGGGCCGGGGTCTTAGCAAATACCATGACAGGCATGATATAGGGACGGTGAGCAGGGCGGCGGACGTGCTGCCCGAATGCGGTTTCGATTTAGGAACTGCAGATCCGCCGCACCAGCATTTGAGCGAGGAGAGCCGCAATGCCCCGCCATGCCCATTACACGCCGCACGGTGTGATCCCGGCCGTCTTGTTGCCGTTCGCCGAGGATCTGTCGATCGACGAAAAAAGCTTCCGCAAGCATCTCGCCGACGTTGCCGCGGCCGAGGGCCTTTCGGCGATCACGGTTAATGCCCATTCGACCGAGGTCGCCTCCTGCAGCTTCGACGAACAACGCCGCGTGCTCGAAATCGCGCAGGACGAAATCCGCGGACGCCTGCCGATCGTCAATGGCGTGTGGGCCGACGGCAGCATCGAGGCGGCGCGGATCGCGCGCATGGCGGAGGAGGGTGGAGCATCGGCTTTGCTGGTGTTCCCGCCGGGGCCATTCACGCTGGGCCAAAGCCCGGCCATGGCGATCGAGCATTTCCGGCGCATTGCGGATGCGACCCATCTGCCGCTCATCGTGTTCCAATATCCGCTGGCCACCGGGCAGGGCTATCCGCGCGACACGCTGCTCGCAATGATCGAAGCGGTGCCGACCATCCGCGCGATCAAAGACTGGGCCGGCAATGTCGCGGAGCACGAAATGCACGTGCGCACGCTGCAGGGCCTCAAGCGCCCGGTCAACGTGCTGACCACCCACAGCGCGTGGCTGTTGAGCTCCCTTGTGCTTGGCTGCAACGGCCTGCTGTCCGGCTCGGGCAGCGTCATCGCCGATCTCCAGGCGGCGCTGTTCCGGGCGGTGCAAGCCAACGATCTCGCGGAAGCGCGGCGGCTGAACGATCGCATCTACCCGCTGGCGCGGGCGTTCTATGCCGAGCCTTGGGCCGACATGCACAACCGCATGAAGGAGGCTCTGGTGCTGCTCGGGCGGCTGCCGCGGGCGGTGGTGCGGCCGCCGCTGGTCAAGCTTGGCCGGGCCGAGATCGACCGCATTCGCGCCGCCCTGGTCGAGGCCGGCCTGTTGTCGGGCAAGGCCGCGCGCGACGCGGCCTAGAGCCAAAGCCGCGCCTTGAACTGAGCGCCCGATCGGGCTAACTCGTGCCGCGATGAACGATCCAGCTCCCCAGCGCCGCCGCCGCATCGTCTGGCAGAACGTGCTCACGGTCATCAGCGCCGCGATTCTGATCAGCGCCGAGGTGTTCGGCGCGGCCTTTGCCGGCAGCTGGGCGATCGCCAACCTGTTCGCGCTCGGCACGCTCGGCGCGCGCGTGCTCGACGGGCTGTTCATGCTGTGCGGTGTCGCGGTGATGGTGCAGTTCGTGCGCGCTGCGCACCACGTCGAGCCGTTCACCGCCGACTGACTG
>JBQCCX010000162.1:0-3591 GCA_051961815.1 Xanthobacteraceae bacterium | reverse complement strand
TGAACGGTGCCGTCGCGCGTCACCCAGCCGGTGAGATAGACCCACGCCACCGGGATCTTGTGCGGCAGGTTGACGAGTTTGGTCTGGCCGGTGGCGATGCCAGCGTCGATGGCTGCGCGGTCAAAGCCCGGCGGATTGTCCTGCAGGATCCAGGCGGCGAGATCGCGGACATTGTCGACGCGGCTACAGCCGTGCGAGTCGAAGCGGTAATCGTCGGCGAATAGTCTCCGGGCGTCGGTATCGTGCATGTAAACCGAATAAGGGTTCGGCATGTCGATCTTGAGATTGCCAAGCGCGTTCCACGTGCCGGCATCCTGGCGCACGGTGAAATTGGGCGAGCGGGACCAATCGACGCTGGATGGATTGATTTCCTCGTCATGCGCGCCAAGGAGCCGCATGTGCATGCGGTTGAGATAATTCGGATCCCGCCGCATGCGATTGGCGATCTCGGTCTTGGTGATCGACAGCGGCACCGTCCAGGTCGGGTTGAGATCGACTGCAGTAATGTAAGCGGTCAGCGTGGGCGAGGGGCGGTCGATCTTGCCGACAATGACGCGGTAACGCCGCTCCACCGGTCCATGCGCAACCGCTTCGACGAAGGCGGCCGGAATGTTGACCACGACGTAACGTTCGGCAAACAGGAAATCCATGCCACGCAGGCGCTCGAGCGACGCCTCGAGTTGTTTGATCCGATTCCCGACCGGAACGTTCAGGGCTTTGGTTGTCGACGCACCGACGCTGCCGCTAGGATCGAGGCCATGACGTAGTTGGAATTTTTTCACTGCGGCGGTCACGGTCGCGTCGTAGCTGTCGCCGGCCTCCGCACTTGCCGGCAGGTCGCCTGTGACCGCGAGATAGCGGCGCAATAGCGTCACAGCGGAGCCGCTCGCTCCGGGCGCAAGCCTGGCATCGGCTGGCAGACTCGGCCAACCTCCGCGCACCTCGACATCCGAATAACTGAGCAGCGTCTGTTTGATCCGCAGATAGGTGCCGTCATCGAATACCGGATCTGCGGACAGCGCCAGTTCGGCCGCCGATCGCGATTCCGGTGTCGACGCGGTCGGCTTGCCGGTTTGCGCCGTTCCGGCACTGGCCGGTTTGCCAGTGAGCGGCGGCCGGATGCTCTGATGGGGGGGATTTTGTTGGCCAGTATTTTGCGCCAGCGCTGGACCCGCGAGCAACAGCGCAACAGGTCCCACGATAAAAAGAGTTCGCATAGTGGCGTCCCCCTCCCGGCCGTAACAAACGCGCTGCCCGCATCCAACTTCGTCGTGGTCGCGGGCGAAACATTGATGTGGATCAAAGTCAAAACAATGGCCGCCAGGGAATAATAGCCTGACCGTTACCTCAATCGCTATGCAGCGGTCACCCTTAAAGTTTTGAGTGGTCCATTTCCGTCAAGCGGAGTCTGGACGCCGTTGAAACAAGGAGCAATTCGAGGTGCAATTATGAGGAAAACGCTAACGACTTTGCTTGCAGCGGCAACGATCGGAGCGGCAGCGCTGCCCAGTTCGGCTGAGGCGCGCTGGGGTTGGGGCTGGGGCTGGGGCGGATTCGGCGTCGGCCTGGCCGCCGGAGCGATCATCGGCGGCGCGCTCGCGCGCCCGTACTATCCGTACTATGGCTACGGATATTACGCGCCCGCTTACTACTATCCGCCGTATTACGGCTACTACGCTCCCCGCTACTACGGGTACTATCCGTACCGTCGCTATTGGCGGCATCGCTACTGGTACTGAGCAACACGCTCACGGTCTGGAGCGCTGCGTGGCTATCCAGCCGTGGCGTCCGCGCCGCGCAATTTCATATTTGCCGGAAGCCGAGCCCTTTACCGTCCCGGCGGCGGGAACGCAGTGTCCAGCGCCGCAAGCTCCTGCGTGGTCAGCGTCAGCGAAAGTCCCGCCGCGTTCTCCTTCACATGCGCGGCGGATCCGGATTCCGGTATCGCAATGACGCGGCCGCTGCGCATGGTCCAGGCCAGCGCCACGGCGGCGCTTGAGCAGTTATGCGCGGCGCCAATGCGTGCCAGGGCCGGATTGGACAGCAGCGCGGTGCCGGGACCGCCGAGCGGTGAATAGGCCATCACTGGCACATCGTGCCGTTCACACCATGCCAACAGATCGCGTTCGATGCCGCGATCGTCGAGGCTGTAAGGCAACTGGTTCATCGCACAGCGGTCGCCTTGCGGGACGCGAAACAGCTTTTCCATGTCGCCGACCTTGAAGTTGGACACGCCCCAAGCGTGAATCTTGCCGGCGCTGCGCAAATCTTCGAAACCTTTCACGACGTGGCCGAAATCGCTGACGCCGTCCGGCCAATGCAGAAGATAAAGATCGAGGTGATCGGTGCCGAGCCGGCTGAGGCTCGCCGCGCAGGCGCGCGCGATGCCATTGCCGCCGACGTGGTTCGGCCACACTTTCGAGACCAGGAACACGCGATCGCGTTGGCCGGCGATGACCCGGCCGACTAATTCCTCGGAGCCATAGATTTCGGCGGTGTCGATCAGGGTCATGCCGAGATCGATGCCGCTACGCATTGCGGCTTCTTCATCGGTTTGCGGATGCCTGCCATGCGCGAGCCGCGCCGAGCCCTGTCCCAGCGCCGGCACGCTGTGGCCGTCGCGGAGCTTTACCGTGCGCGCCGCGCTTGGCACGCCGCTGCCCGATTGGCCGAAAGCTCGGTTTACCGTCATGACGCAGCCCGCGCTTGCGCAAAATCGATTGAATTCACGGCGGTTCAGGACTGTTGTACGCTTCATATAATCGCTTCCGCAGACATCGTGGTTGCGGAAAATGTGAAGCGACCGGCTGCGCAGTCAAGCCCATGCGTGCGGGCCGTCTGAGGCAAAGGTTGAGGCAGGCTCCTCATGCGTCTGCGTTTAACCTCCATGTTCCTGGCCGTCTGCGCGGCTTCGATCGGTCTTGCGCTGCCAGCGGGGCAGGCGGCCGCGGCCGACCGTGCGCTTGTGCTCGAGATCAATGGCGCCATCGGCCCGCCGGTCGCCGACTACATCGCCCGCGAGCTCGAGGCCGCGCGTTCGAGCAACGTCCGTCTCATCATTCTGCGGATGAATACGCCGGGCGGGCTCGACACCTCGATGCGCCAGATCATCGGCGCGATCCTGGCATCGCCGGTCGCGGTGGCGGCTTACGTCGCGCCAAACGGGGCGCGCGCCGCCAGCGCCGGTACTTATATCGCATATGCCAGTCCGATCGCGGCAATGGCGCCCGGCACCAATATCGGCGCCGCTACTCCGGTTCAGCTCGGCAGCCCGCTATTTCCGTCCGAGCAAAGAAAGGATCAGAAAGACTCCAAAGCGGGCGAATCGGCGGACGCCGAAACCCGCAAGATCATCAACGACGCGATCGCCTATATCCGCAGTCTTGCCGCGCTCAATGGCCGTAACGCCGATTGGGCCGCGGACGCGGTGCGCTCCGCGTCAAGCCTGCCGGCATCCGAGGCGCTGTCACTTCATGTCATCGACGTGATTGCCGACGACGTGCCGGATCTCCTGCACAAGATCGACGGCCGCGAGGTCACGATCGGCGGCAAGCCGGCGCGGCTCGCCACCGCCGGACTTGAAGTCGAAAC
>JBQCCX010000161.1:0-4477 GCA_051961815.1 Xanthobacteraceae bacterium | reverse complement strand
GGGCCGCATCGCCGCCGAGCAGATGCTCGATGCGCTCGACGGCAAACCGGTGACGCGCATCGTCAATCCGTCAGTCTGGCCGGCCTACGCCAAGCGCTTCGAGCGCGCGTTCGGATTTATGCCGCGACGCTAGGCCGCCATTGCGGCTGCGGGCGTAACGATCGCTTAGCGAGTGATCGCCGAAGTGGCCGGCAGCTTTTTCACGCTCTCGGAGATGATGTTGGTGAGCTGCATCACCTGCTGACTGAGCTCGGTATATTCCGCGATCTCGCGTTGAATGCGGTTACCGTCGGTATTGAGCTTTCGCCGCAGCGCTTGCAGGTCGCCGATCAGGCTGTCGACTTCGCGCGCCGAGGCTTCCGCGACCCGCCGCAACAACCCCGCGAGATTTTCGGTCGAGGTCTCGGCCTCACCGCCCTCGCCTTGCCGAAACACCGCGCTGCTGCCGCGCGCCAGTTCGTGAATATTTCCACTGATCTCGACTTCCAACGACTTCTCGAGCTCGGCTGAACCGAGCGGCCTGGCAATGTTCATGTTTACGTCCCCGATACCGATTCTCCACCACATGCCATACGCGGCTTTGAATGTGACCGCTTCGCGGCCACTTTCGCAGGGGCCGCCGGTTTGCCACGATGTCCACAATCATTCCCCGTCAACAGCTTATTTCACCCCTCTTGCGCCGGTCTCGCCTCGTTAACCTCCTTGGTAAGGTCGCAAGTGCGCCACATTTTACAGGCGTGAATACTCGCCTCGACCGGGTAAAGGGGTTATCATTGGCCGGGGCTTCGGTCTGGTGCTTCGGCCGACCTGGACAATCAGTCTGTGATTCCGACCCTGCCACCGCTGGGGGATGGCGCAGGTGAAGAAACGTTCAATCGTGCTCGCGCTGTGCTGCTCGCTGGTCGCTTCGCCGGTCTGGGCGAAGACATTCGTCGGAGTGCTGTACCCGCTGTTCGGACCGATGGCGGCGATCGGGCTCGTTGAACTAGCGAGCGAACTGAAAGCCATGCCCGATGTCGAAGTCGGAACGTATCTGCATCAGTCCTGGAAAGCCCTGGTTGACGACATCAATCGCCAGCCGAAAGGAACGCGCATCCTGCTCGTCGGCTACAGCCTCGGCGCCAACAACGCGATCCTGGTGGCGAACAATACCAGCTACGTTGATGAGATTATCGCGCTGCAGCCCTCGATGCTGACGACACAAGATGCTCTGACCGGCAAGGTCGGCAAGATCATCGAGATCTATAATCCGAATCGGTGGATGACATTTGGCGGCATGGGTTCACAGAAGCTCGAAGCCCCCAATATCGAATATATCGTCAATAACGACACGCATCCGGGCGCGCAGTTCAACGAACAATTTCACAGCATCGTCAAAACCGAGCTCGCCAGAATTTCCGCGCTCGACAATGTGCAAACGGCGCAGTCGAGAATGCCCAGACCGTCGCCGCTGGCCAAGTTGTCGCCGCCGAAGGATGGCAAGCCAAGTGCGCTCGCTTTCGCCAATGCCGATCCGCCAAAACACGAGCAGCCCAAACACGACGAATCCAGGCACGAGCGGTCGCGGCCTGCCCAGGCAGCCGTCGAGCAGACCAGACCGCAGCCAAAACCGGCCGTCGTTTTTGCCGAGGCGTCGAAACCGCAGCCGATCCTAATCGAGTCGCTGTCGAGCTCGGCCAGCGCGGACAGCCTGCTGGCGCAGCGGACGCTGACGATTTCGGATATGAAGGACTACGTAAAAAGAAATTATCCGCGGCCGCAGACAGCGGACGTCACGCGGTAGCTAAGCTCGCGGGCGCTCTGGTTTATGCCCCGCCAGAACTCTTTAGCGTTTTTTCACTCGCCAAATGAGTATCGTCACCACCGGGCTTGACCCGGTGGTCCATGCTGAGTGGACGCATCGAGAGCTAGAATATAGACGCGAAGGTTTTCATCCGTGACTTCAGCATGGATTGCGGGGTCAAGCCCGGCAATGACAAATAGCATTTGGGGAGCGGAAGCTACCCCGTATACTCCACAATGTGCATGCCCTGGCCCCAGCGATCGATCAGATAAAGCCGGCCGTGTTCGTCGGCGCCGATGTCGTTCGACTGGATGCCCGGTGCGCCTGAGGCCGTCTCCGGCACGTAGCAACCGATCTCTTTGGGCTGCAGCGGATCGCGCACATCGACCGCGCGCAAGCCGGCGTTGAAATAAGTGAGAAACACGATGTCCTTCCACGGTCCCTCGGCCGGCAGATATTCCAAAATGTTGTGCGCGCCGAAGCGACCGGGCCGGTCGAAATATTTCTCCCGCTTCGGCATGAAGGTTGCGACCGGCAGCGGATGACTCTCCTCGCGCGCATCGATGATCCACATGAATTGCGCATCCCAGTATTTTTCCTTGCCGCGCGCCTCGTCGGTCACGATCAGATAGGGCCGCTCGCCGAGCGGCCAGCAGGTATGGGTCGAGCCCGGAAACGGCGGCGACCATTTGATGTGGCCGACGAGTTTCATCGCCCGCAGATCGCTGCAGTCGATGATGGAAATGCCGCCGCCCCACCACGCACAATACATGCGGTTGCCGCGGATCGTCGGCGGGCCGTGCAATGTGGTCGCCTGCTCGTGCGGGTGCGGATCGTTGCCGACCTCGGTTGAGTCGGTCTTCATCCACGGCAGGCCCCAGATCGAGATGATCTCCGGCCGCAACGGGTCGCGAATATCGAGCGTCCAGATCACGCGGCGATCCCAACCCGGCGCGTCGTTCGGCAGAAACGCGAGATTTCGCGTGAGATCGACGCCGAAGCGGTGCGGCCCGGAGCCCGGCATGTCGTAAAAGCCGACCGGCTTCGGCGTTGCCGGCCGCGAAACATCGAAGATGAAAAATCCGGCGCGGGCGTTCTTGCCCTTGTCGCCGGCGAGCCGTTCCGAATTCACGTAAAGGAGATCGTCGCCGACGATGCGGAGCTTGTGGCAATGCACGCCAGGCGGCGCGCGGAATTCGCCGACCTTGTGCGGCTTGGTCGGATCGCGCACGTCGTGGACGGTAAAGCCTTCCGGGCCGTTATAGCTCGAGCCGCCGACCGCCCCGACATAGGCGTGGCCTTTGTGCACCTGAACGAGGCTGCCGCCGCCCCACGCCGCCGACGGATCGTGGCCGAGCAGGCGGAAATTTTTGGCCTCTTCGGGGTAGGCGGTCATGGCGCGTCCTCACTCCACCGACATGCCCGGCACTCGGGTCCTGCCTCCGGCGGGCCCAAGTGTAGACTCTTGTGCCGGGCATCCACGTCTTGCTAGCGAGATAACACTAAAGACGTGGATGGCCGGGACAAGCCCGGCCATGACGAATCATTGGAAGTCGCGCATTGGCCAACGTTATTCGATCATCGGTTTCCGCAGGCGCCGAACTCTTCGGCCATCCTCGCGGGCTGACGTATTTGTTCACCACCGAGATGTGGGAGCGCTTTTCCTATTACGGCATGCGCTCGCTGCTCGTGCTCTACATGACCAAATATCTTTTGCTCGCCGATCATTCCGGCCAAGTGATCGGACTTTCCGGACTGCACCGCGCGCTGGAAAGCGTGTTCGGCCCGCTCGACGTGCAGCCGCTCTCCTCGCAGATCTGGGGGCTCTATACCGGGCTCGTCTATTTCACGCCGATCTTCGGCGGGCTCCTCGCCGACCGCGTGCTCGGTCAACGCCGCACCGTCATCATCGGCGCGGTGCTGATGGCGATCGGCCATTTCATGATGGCGGTCGAGCAGCTGTTTCTGTTCGCGCTCCTTGCGCTCATTCTCGGCAGCGGCTGCTTCAAGCCGAATATCTCGACCCAGGTCGGCGGGCTCTACGGCGCCAGCGATCCGCGCCGCGACCGCGCCTTCTCGATCTTCTATGTCGGCATCAATCTCGGCGCGTTCCTGGCGCCGCTCGTCTGCGGCACCTTGGGCGAAGGCTTCGGCTGGCATTATGGCTTCGCTGCCGCCGGCGTCGGCATGGTGATCGGGCTTTGCATTTACCTCTACGCGCTGCCGCATCTGCCGGCCGACGAAATGCGTAAAGTGCAGCAGGAAGAATCTATACGGAGCGGAGCGAAGCAATTCCCCCACCCTAACCCTCCCCCGCTTGCGGGGGAGGGAAGGGAGGGGGCCGAACGCCGCGCGATCCTGGCGCTGCTGGCACTGTTCGTGCCCAACACGTTGTTCTGGGCGGCCTATGAGCAGATGGGCAACACCATCATTCTGTGGGCTGACGGTTACACCGATCGCAGCATCGATCCGCTGCATCTGTTCGGGCTGACGGCGCAGGTCCCGAGCACATGGTTTCTCGCCGTCAATCCGTTCATGATCTTTGCCTTCACGCCGTTCGTCGTCGCGCTGTGGGCGCGGCAGGCGGCGCGCGGCACCGAGCCGCCGACCATCACCAAAATGGCCTACGGCTGTTTCGGCGTCGCCATCGCCTATCTGATCATGGCCGCGGCGGCGCTCAGTGCGAGCGGCATT
>JBQCCX010000160.1:0-19529 GCA_051961815.1 Xanthobacteraceae bacterium | reverse complement strand
CTGGGGCGGCGGATCGTCGAGCGGCTCTGCCAACGCGCCAAGATCGAATATTCGGACGAAAAGCTCGAAGGTGCGCTGCCGCGGCTCGCCCGCGGTTCGATTGAAGACGTGATGTCGGCAGTCGGGCGCGGCGAGATGAAGGCCTCGGACGTGGCGCGTGCCATGTATCCCGACTACAAAGACGAACGCGTCACTCCGCTGGCGCCAAAGGCCGAAAGCGGCTGGTTCGGGCTGAAGCTCGGCAGGGCGGTGAAGTTCAAGCTGCCGGAGGAAGCGCAACATGGCGCGATCCCGATCCGCGGCATCAATACCGATCTGCCGGTCCGCTTTGCTCCGAACGGCGGCGCCGTGCCGGGCGACCGCATCGTCGGCATCCTCACTCCCGGCGAGGGCATCACCATTTATCCGATCCAGTCGGAGGCGCTCAAACAATTCGAGGACCAGCCGGAGCGGTGGCTCGATGTGCGCTGGGATGTCGATGACGAGGTCGCACAGCGTTTTCCGGCGCAGCTCGCCGTGCACTCGGTCAACGAGCCGGGGTCACTCGCGCAGATCGCCCAGGTGATCGCCGATCACGACGGCAATATCGATAATATTCGCATGACCAGGCAGTCGCCCGATTTCACCGAATTGACCATCGATCTGGAAGTTTACAACCTCAAGCACTTGACCTCGATCATTTCGCAATTGCGGGCGAAGAAGGTCGTTGCCGGCGCCGAGCGGGTGAATGGCTGACATGCGGTGCGCCGGCAAACCCATAACGGCACTGCTCGGCTGACATGGCTGTGCTCCCGATCCGGCTGGGCGTGAACATCGATCACGTCGCCACCGTGCGCAACGCACGCGGCGGCCGCCACCCCGATCCCGTCAAAGCCGCCGAAGTGGCGATCGCCGCTGGCGCCGATGGCATCACCGCGCATTTACGCGAGGACCGCCGCCACATCGTGGATGCAGACGTCGCGCTGCTTAAAGAGCGGATCGACAAGCCGCTGAACCTTGAAATGGCCGCGACCGCGGAGATGGTGCGCATCGCGTGCAAGCTCAAACCGCATGCCGCCTGTATCGTCCCGGAACGCCGTCAGGAACGAACCACCGAAGGCGGTCTCGACGCCGCCGGCCAAGCGAACGCCTTGCGCGGGGCGGTCGGCGAATTGGCGCAGGCCGGAATTCGGGTGTCGCTGTTCATTGCCGCCGAGCCGGCGCAGATCGAGGCCGCCGTCAAAGTCGGGGCACCGGTCATCGAGATCCATACCGGCGCTTGGTGCGACGCCATCGCCGCCGGGGAGGCGGCTGCAGCCGAGGAAGAATGGGGTCGTATCGTCCGCGGCGCGGCGCTTGCCAACAGCGCCGGGCTGGAGGTCCATGCCGGCCATGGCCTCGATTTTTCGTCCGCTGAGACGATCGCGGCGCGTCCCGAAGTTGTGGAACTCAATATCGGGCATTTCCTGATCGGCGAAGCGATCTTTGCCGGATTGGGAGCCGCGGTGCGCTCGATGCGCGCGGCCATGGACCGGGGCAGGGTCCGCGCGGCCGCAGGCGCGCCAAGCAGAACATGATGATCGGGATACGATGATACTGGGGATCGGGTCCGACATCACCGACGCGCGCCGGATCGCCAAAGTGATCGACCGGCACGGCGATCGCTTCCTTGATCGTGTTTTCACCCCAATCGAGCGGGCCAAGGCGGACAAGCGGCGCAACCGGATCGAGACCTATGCCAAGCGGTTCGCCGCCAAGGAGGCTTGCGCCAAGGCGCTCGGGACCGGATTGCGTGGCGGCGTATGGTGGCGGGATATGGGGGTGGTCAATTTGCCCGGCGGGCGGCCGACCATGCAGTTGACCGGGGGCGCCCAGCGGCGGCTGCAGGCGATCACGCCCAAGGGCTACGAGCCGCGCATCGACGTCACAATTACCGATGAAGGGCCCATGGCCCACGCCTTCGTGGTCATCTCGGCGGTGCCGAGCGGCGATACTGCCCGACCATGAGCGATTGCGCTTCGCCACCATGAAAAATTCGTCATGTGGGAGCGGCACCGGTCCATAAGCGTATGGGCATGCAGGGCAAAATGGGCTTTGGCAATGACGCGGCCAAATCCCCCGCGTAATTGCCTGTGGCCGTCTCAGACGTTACAAGACCGCGGGCGGGGCGCTTCCATGCGAGATGACAGGCCGATGAGCGTGCAGACCGGAACCAAACGGAAAGAAGGTGGCTTCGCCGAGACCGTACGTGTGGTGTTTCATGCTCTCATCATCGCGCTGGTTATCCGCACTTTTTTGTTTCAGCCGTTCAATATTCCTTCCGGCTCGATGATCCCGACGCTGCTGGTCGGCGATTACCTGTTCGTGTCGAAATTCTCCTACGGCTACACCCATTATTCCTTTCCGTTTTCGCCGCCCTTCTTCTCTGGCCGGCTCTTCGGCTCGCAGCCACAACGCGGCGACGTGGTTGTGTTCCGGCTGCCGAAGGACGACTCGGTCGATTACATCAAACGGGTCATCGGACTGCCCGGCGACCGCATCCAGATGATCGATGGCGTGCTCAATATCAACGGCGTGCCGGTGCAGCGCCGCCGCGTCGAGGATTTCGTCACCGATGACGATGGCGTGGTGCAGCGCGTGAAGCAGTATCGCGAGACCTTGCCGGACGGCGTCAGTTTCAACACGCTCGATCTCACCGACAACGGCTTCTACGACAATACGCCGGTTTATACGGTACCGCCCGGCGACTATTTCATGATGGGCGACAACCGGGACAACTCGACCGACAGCCGCGTGCTCAGTCAGGTCGGCTATGTGCCGGGGGAGAACATCATCGGCAAGGCGCAGATCATCTTCTTCTCGATCCACGACGACACCCGCGCTTGGGAAGTCTGGCGCTGGCCCTGGTCGGTTCGTTGGGATCGCCTGTTCACCTTGGTGCGATGAGCGGCCGCCGAAAGCGTAAACCCGCAGCCATTCGCCTACCGGCAACCGAGGATTCCGCGCCACCCGACAGTCCCGCCGCGCCCGCGGCCAAGGCCGATCAGCCTAATCGCAGTAAAGCAACGCGCCGGCGCAAGCGCGCCGCCACGGTTCTCGAAGAGCGGATCGGCTACCACTTCGGCGATCCGTCACAGCTCGAAATTGCGTTGACGCATATCTCGGCGCTTCGCGGCAGCAGAAATCGCGCCGGCAGTTATCAGCGACTCGAATTTCTCGGCGATCACGTGCTCGGTCTGGTGATTTCCGACATGCTCTATCGCGCTTTTCCGAAAGCCGACGAGGGCGAACTGTCGCGGCGCCTGGCCGATCTGGTGCGCAAGGAGACTTGCACCGACATCGCGCGCAGCATCGATCTCGGCGCGGCCATTCGGGTCGGTTCTTCCGAAAACAATGCTGGTGCGCGCACCCGCCCAGCCATTCTGGCCGATGTTTGCGAGGCGGTGATCGGAGCGGTTTATCTCGACGGCGGGTATAAGGCCGCCGAGCAGCTCGTCGAGCGGCTCTGGGAAGTGCGCCTGCGCGCCACCGCACAGCCGCTGCGCGATCCCAAGACCGTGCTGCAGGAATGGGCGCAGGCGCGCGGCTTGCCGACGCCGGCCTATCGCGAAGTCGCTCGTTCCGGGCCGGATCACAACCCTGAATTCCGGGTTGCTGTGCAGCTTCCGGCTTTTGCGCCGGCGGAAGGGCTCGGACGCTCCAAGCGCGCCGCCGAACAGGCTGCCGCCGCCGCCATGCTGGCGCGCGAGGGCGTCCAGCCGGCACGCCGCAATGGCTGAACCGACGGAGCGGCGAGAGTTCGAGCCCCGTTGCGGCTTCGTGGCGCTGATCGGCGCCCCCAATGTCGGAAAATCCACGCTCATCAACGCGCTGGTCGGCGCGAAAGTGTCGATCGTCACGCCGAAGGTGCAAACCACCCGCACGCTTGTTCGCGGCATAGCCGTCGTCGATGGCGCGCAACTGATTTTCGTCGATACGCCGGGGATCTTCTCGCCGCGGCGGCGCCTGGACCGCGCCATGATCGGCACCGCTTTGGGCAGTACGGCGGATGCCGATCTGGTTGCGGTCGTGATCGATTCACGCAGAGGGCTCAAGGATGACGACGAGCGGATTTTGCGTGAGCTTGCCGAGCTTCGCGCGCCGAAGCTCTTGGTCCTCAACAAGATCGATCTGGTCGACAAGCCGGCATTGCTGACCTTGACGCGCAAGCTCAACGAGTCGGCCAATTTCGCCGCCACATTTATGATATCCGCACTGTCCGGCGACGGTGTGGACGATCTAAAACGCTGGCTCGCGACGCATGTGCCGGCCGGGCCCTGGCTTTATCCGGAAGATCAGATTTCGGATGCGCCGCAGCGGCAATTGGCGGCGGAAATCACCCGGGAGAAATTGTACCTCCGCCTGCACCAGGAGCTGCCCTATCAATCAACGGTCGAAACCGAGACCTGGAAGGAGCTCAAGGACGGCTCGGTGCGCATCGAGCAGACCGTCTATGTCGCTCGCGACAGCCAGCGCAAGATCGTGCTGGGCAAGGGCGGCCAAACGGTCAAGGCGATCGGCGCCGCGGCGCGCGCCGAGATCGCCGCCGCGATTGAACAGCCCGTCCATCTTTTTCTTCACGTCAAGGTGCGCGAAGGCTGGATGGACGATCCGGAACGCTACCGCGCGATGGGTCTGGAATTTCCGAACGAATAGGCCGCCGGCAGCGATGCTGCGTTGGCAGCCGAAGATTATGTAAACCGCGATGGAATGGATCGACGAAGGCATTGTGCTCGGCGCCAGGCGGCACGGCGAAACCAGCATCATTCTCGAATTGATGACGCGGACGCATGGCCGCCATCTCGGCCTGGTGCGGGGCGGATCGGGACCGCGCATGCGCGGCATCCTGCAGTCCGGCAACGCGGTCCGCGCCACCTGGCGGGCGCGGCTCGACGAGCATCTCGGGAATTATCTCGTCGAGCCGGCCAATTTGCGTGCCGCCGGGTTTATGGACCGGGCGCATGCGCTGCATGGCGTGACCCATCTTGCCGCCATGTGCCGGCTGCTTGCCGAACGCGAGCCGCATGTCGCCCTTTACGACGCACTGGAGGCCATCCTGGACCGGCTCGCCGACTCGCGAGCGGTCGCGCCCCTGGTCGCGCGCTTTGAGCTCGACTTCCTCGCCGAGCTCGGCTTCGGTCTGGATCTTGCGGCCTGTGCTGCGACCGGCACCAAGGACGACCTCATTTTCGTCTCGCCACGGTCGGGCCGGGCCGTATCGCGTGCCGCCGGCGAACCCTATCGCGACAAGCTGATGCGGCTTCCGGTCTTTCTGCGCCAGGACGACCTGCCGCCGTTGCCCGGCGATCTGGCCGATGCCTTCGTGCTGACCGGATTTTTTCTGGACCGCCACGCTTTCGGCCCGCGCGGGCTGCCGCTTCCGGAAGCCCGCGCGCATTTTGTCACCGCGCTCACGCGCGATGCGGCCTAGAGCATGACCGTCCGGTTACCAGCGGCGCCAACCCCACGGGCGCCGCCAACCCCAGCCCCACGGGCGGTGCCAACCCCATGGGCGATGCCAGCCCCAGCCCCACGGGCGGCGCCAACCCCAGTATGGATAGGGCCGATACCATCCCCAGGCTGGCCGCCAAAAGCAGCGCCACGGGCCGCAAACGACCACGGCTTTTTCCACGTTACTGGCGACGTCACCGCTAAGCCCTAACTGGCTGGGCGCGGCGACCGGCATTGCCGTCGCGTTTTTCGCCGGAGCCGCAATAGCGAACGCGGCTGCGATTGCGACGGCCGCAAGGGTCGAAGTTCGCGTCGATTTCCGCATGCCTTTTCTCCCTACTCCCGTTGAGATCCATTGGCTGCGTCGGCTAACGCACCTATGTGCTAACGCGCAATTCGGCGAATCGGCTCTGCGGCGAAACCCCTGCGCAACATTATCTTTTGCTCCGCGGCCGCCGTTCTTCCTTGTCCGGCGGGGGCAGGCGCGGTAGCGCTGGGGGCCATGAACAGAAAGGTGATTCCCCCGGAGCCCGCTCCGGTGCACGAAATCCCGCTGCGCGAGGCGCTTGAAGAGCGGTATCTCGCTTACGCACTCTCGACCATCATGCACCGCGCGCTGCCGGACGCGCGCGACGGGCTCAAGCCCGTGCATCGGCGCATCCTTTACGGCATGCGTCAGCTGCGCCTTGATCCCGGCGCGCAATTCAAGAAATCGGCCAAGATCGTCGGCGACGTCATGGGCAATTTCCACCCTCATGGCGACCAGGCGATCTACGACGCGCTGGTGCGTCTCGCGCAGGACTTTTCCTCGCGCTATCCGCTGGTCGACGGCCAGGGCAATTTCGGCAATATCGACGGCGACAATGCCGCGGCCTATCGCTACACCGAGGCGCGGCTGACCGAGGTCGCCCGCCTCCTGCTCGACGGCATCGACGAGGATGCGGTCGATTTCCGCCCGAACTACGACGGCGTCACACAGGAGCCGGCGGTGCTGCCGGCGGCTTTTCCCAATCTCTTGGCCAATGGCGCGCAAGGCATTGCCGTCGGCATGGCGACCTCGATACCGCCGCATAATGTCGCCGAGTTGTGCGACGCGGCGCTCTATCTGATCGAGCAGCCCAAGGCGCGCACGCGGACGCTCCTGAAATACGTGCTTGGCCCCGATTTCCCGACCGGCGGGCTCGTCGTCGATCCGCCCGAGGTGATCGCCGAGGCCTATGCGAGCGGCCGCGGCTCGTTCCGCCTGCGCGCGCGCTGGAAGACCGAAGACACCGGCCGCGGCACTTATCTGATCGTGGTCACCGAAATTCCCTGGCAGGTGCAGAAGATGCGGCTGGTCGAGCGCATCGCCGAGCTCATCAACGAGCGCAAGCTGCCGCTCCTTGCCGACATGCGCGATGAATCGGCCGAGGACGTGCGGCTGGTTTTCGAGCCGCGGTCGCGCGCGGTCGATCCGGCACTGTTGATGGAAAGCTTGTTCAAGCTCACCGAACTCGAAACCCGCGTGCCGCTGAACATGAATGTTCTGTTGCGCGGCCGCATTCCCAAAGTCGTCGGTCTGGCCGAGGCGCTCGGTGAGTGGCTGGCGCATCGGCGCGACGTCCTGGTGCGGCGCTCGCGCCATCGGCTTGCCGAGATCGAACACCGGCTCGAAGTCTTAAGCGGCTATCTCGTCGCCTATCTCAACCTCGACAGGGTCATCAAAATCATCCGCAAGGAGGATGAGCCGAAGCCGGTCTTGATGAAGACCTTCAAATTGTCCGACGTGCAGGCCGACGCCATCCTCAATATGCGGCTGCGCAATTTGCGCCGCCTGGAAGAGATGGAAATCCGCCAGGAAGACAAGACGCTGCGCGCGGAGAAGAAATCGATCGAGGACTTGTTGCGCTCTGAAAAGCAGCAATGGAAAAAAATCAGCGACGAAGTCCGCGCGGTGCGCGACAAATTCGGGCCGAAGACGCCGCTCGGCAAGCGCCGAACCGGCTTTGCGCAAGCGCCCGCCCACGACGAGGCGGCCATCGAACAGGCGCTGGTCGAGCGAGAGCCGGTGACGATTGTAGTCTCTGACAAAGGCTGGATCCGCGCTCTGCGGGGCCAGGTCGCCGATCTGACGAGCCTGTCGTTCAAGACCGACGATAGTCTCAAGCTGGCATTCTTCGCCGAAACCACCTCGAAGCTTCTGATCTTTGCCACCAACGGCCGGTTCTACACGATCGAGGCGGCGAAACTGCCTGGCGGCCGCGGCCACGGCGAGCCGGTCAGGCTGTTCATCGATCTCGAACAGGAAGCCGACGTCGTCTCGGTGTTTCGCTATCAGGGCGGTCGCAAGCTCCTTGTCGGCAGCCGCCAGGGCAGGGGATTTATTGCGCCGGAGGACGAGTGCGTCGCCAACACGCGGAAAGGCAAACAGGTTCTCAATGTCAAAGCGCCCGATGCGGCGCGCGCCGTGACCGCGGTCGCGGGCGATCTCGTCGCGACGATCGGCGAGAATCGCAAGATGGTGATCTTCCCGATCGAGCAGGTGCCGGAAATGATGCGCGGCCGCGGCGTGCGCCTGCAACGCTACAAGGATGGCGGCTTGTCCGACATCAAGACGTTTGAGGTGGAGAAGGGCCTAAGCTGGGTCGATTCCGCAGGGCGGATATTCAATCTGTCGCTCAAGGAACTGGCCGATTGGCGCGGCAATCGTGCCGATGCCGGCCGCCTCGCGCCGAAAGGCTTTCCGAAAACCAACAGGTTCGGCAATGGCGAGGGCCGTTCGGCGAGCGGAGCCGAGGACGACCACGGCTGATCCCGTTCGGCCCGCGCTGGTCTCGCGCCAGTTCTCCCAATTTGCAAGCAAAGCCCGCTATTATCTTATTCTGCCCGGGGAATATCGGCTGCGCATTCCGGGTCTTTAGGGCGAGGTCGGCTCCGGCACGATGAGCGGACAATTGACGCGAGCGAATTTAAGGATGTGGCGAGCCCGGCTCCGCCTGATCAGCGGGCTGATCATGCTTGTCTTTGTCATCTCGCATCTGACCGCGCATTGGTTCTTGCTGATCTCGGTCGAGGACGCGCAGTCCGTTCTGAGCGTATTGATGTCGCCCTGGCATACATTGGCCGGCACCGCACTCCTGGCGGCCGCCTTTGTCGTGCATTACAGCAACGCGCTGTGGTCGATCTATATTCGCCGCTCGTTGCGGATCACCGGTTGGGAATTGGCCCAGGTCGCGCTTGGCCTGTGCATTCCATTCCTCCTGATGATCCATGTGGTCGGTACCGGCGTGGCCGACCGCGTGCTCGGCGTCGATATCCGCTACGTCAACGTCTTTATCGGGCAATGGCTGCATCAGCCGTGGCACGTTCCGCTGCAAATGGTTGCGCTGATCACCGTCTGGATACACGCGTGTATCGGCATTCACTACTGGCTGCGGACCAAGCGCTGGTACCCGACCTGGCGGCCGGCCTTCTTTATTTACGGCTTGCTGCTGCCGACTTTGGCGCTTGCCGGCTATATCAGCGGCGGCAACCAGGTGCTGCGCGACGCCGGCGACGATCCGGATTTCGCCATCGCGGCGGCCCGTGAGTCCAATGTCACCCCGCAAGCGGCCGCGGCAGCGGGCCGCATCGGCGACATCGGTTTGGGCCTGGCCCTCGGCCTCACGCTCCTGCCGTTCGCCGCGCGCGGAATTCGCGAATTCGTCTACCGCCGCCGCAAACCGCCGATTTTGTCTTACGCCAATGGCCGCAGCATGCCGCTTCTGCCGGGCGCGACGGTACTCGAGACTTTGCGCGCCAACGGCATCGCGCACGCCTCGGTCTGCGGCGGCCGCGCGCGCTGCACCACCTGCCGCGTTCTCGTGACCAAAGGACTTGAACGGCTTCCGGTACCGAGCGGACTGGAAGCCAAGGCCCTGGCGCGCATCAGCGCCACGCCCGGCATGCGGCTCGCCTGCCAGATCCGTCCGACCACCGATACCGCGGTGTTGCCGCTGATGCCGGCCGATGCCACGGCAATCGACGGGACAATTCGCGGCGGGCTCGAAGGCAGGGAGCGCCTCATCACCATTCTCTTTACCGATCTGCGCGCTTCGACCGGCTTGGCCGAGGGCAAGCTCCCTTACGACGTGTTGTTCATTCTCAACCAGTTCTTCTACGAAATGACCCAGGCGCTCTCAGCCAGCAACGGACACTATTCGCAGTTCACCGGCGACGGGTTGATGGCGCTCTATGGACTCTACGCCGCCGATCCGAAGAACGGACCGGCCGATGCCGTCCGCGGCGCCCAGCAAATGCTGGACCGGCTCGACCAGCTTAACTACCGGCTGCGCAGCGATCTGCGCGAGCCGCTGCGCATCGGCATCGGCATTCACTTCAGCGAGGCGATCGTCGGCGCGATGGGCCCGCCGCGCTCGCAGGTGATTACCGCGATCGGCGACGCCGTGAACACCTGCGCGCGGCTCGAAAGCCTGACCAAGGATTACGGCTGCAGCGTCGTGATTTCACGCCAGGCCGCCGAAGCCGCCGGCCTCAGTCTCGACGGGGTGGAATTGCACGAAGCACCGGTCAAAGGACGCCGCGAGCCGGTGCAGTTTTATGCGCTCAAGACGCTGACCGGCGTGCAGGCCTGATTTGCGCAGGCTACATCTTTCGCAACCGCCGATCGCTTTGGCCGATCACGGCCTCGCCAGGTGCCACACGTTATTGACGCCATCTCCGCTGGCATCGCCGGGTTTTTTGTCCCTGGCCCAGGTATAGAGCGGCTTGCCTTTATAGGCCCATTGCTTGCGGCCATCCTCGCGGCTGATGAAGGAAAAGCTTCCGTCCGCCTGCGCGTCGGTGTCGGCGATCAACGGCAGCCAGCTGACGGCGCATTGGGCGTTGCAATTCGACTTGCCGGCGCCATCGCGATCGAAGACGTAAAGCGTCATGCCGTTGAGATCGACCAGCGACTTGCCCCTGGCGGTGTCGGCGCTGGTCGGCGCCACGGTTTGGGCGAGCGCCGTGAGCGCTAAAAGGCCGACGCCGAAAGCGGCGCAAACGGCGACGATTGCGATTGGGGTCCGCATCAATTTGTGGATCATACTCTAATCGACGCGCATCCAGCCGTCGGGCATCAGACGTTCCTGGGGCAGAAAGCGGCCCTTGTAATCCATCTTGCGCGAGCCGCGGACCCAATAGCCGAGGTAAACGTATGACAGGCCCATGCTGCGCGCCCGCGCGATATGGTCGAGCACCATATAGGTGCCGAGCGAACGGGCCGCCTCGTCGGGTTCAAAGAACGAATAAACCATCGATAATCCGTCGCTGAGCACGTCGGTCAGCGCAATGGCCAGAAGATCGCCGCTCGCGCGCTTGCCGGCGGGCGCATCCGGATCCTTGCGGCGATATTCGATGATGCGGGTTTCGATATGGCTGTCCTCGACCATCATCGCGTAGTCGAGCACGGTCATGTCCGCCATGCCGCCGTCGCGATGCCTGGAGTCGAGATAGCCGCGAAAGATCGCGTATTGCTCGGAGGTCGGCACCGCGATGCGCATTTCGCCGGCAATGTCGGCGTTGGGCCGCATGATCCGGCGCATGCTCTGGGTCGGGCGGAAATCCTTGGCGATCACCCGGACCGAAACGCAGGCGCGGCAGCCTTCGCAAGCCGGCCGATAGGCGATGGATTGGCTGCGGCGAAAACCGCCCTGGGTCAGGATGTTGTTGAGCTCGCCGGCGCGTTCGCCGACCAGATGGGTAAAGACCTTCCGTTCCTCCTTGCCGGCGAGATAGGGGCAGGGCGAGGGAGCGGTGAGATAGAATTGCGGGGTATCGCGCGAATGCTGGGTCACGGGAACTACCGGTTCCTGCCCCGAGGGCGCCGGGGCGAGTCGGGACGGCCGCTAGGATCGCCCGGCCGGTTTACTCGGTCAAAGGCCATTTGCCATCAACCTGCCGCACGCGTCCGCAGCGCGATCGCCCGGCTTTGCGCGTTGACCAGCACGGCGCCGACCAGAAAATCGTGTAAAAGCCGTCGCCGCGGGTTAAAGAACCCGACCAGAAGGATGAACGGGGTGAGTACGCTGACAGTGACCCAGAACACCACGGCATGAACGGCGCCGAGCACGAAATAGGCCGGCGCGCCGTACCAGGTTCGCATCTCGATTTCCATGGCGCGCATGCCGATTGTGGCCGAGGCAGGGCTGCCGAGCGTAAAGCCGTAATAGGCCAGCGCCCAAACCACCGATATCGGCGACAATAGCCAGAACAAGAGCCAGCCCAGTCCGAACGTGATCAGCCCGAATACGAAAATGAACGCCGACGCCGCGCACACCGGAATGGCGATGATGATCACATCGATGATGAAGGCCACGATCCGGCGCGCCAGCACGCCGTCGAACAATTCCGGATTTGCCGCAGGGTCATAGGCATGCGGCTTGAGGTCGAACGACATGCCGCTCCGACCGGGGCCTGTATTTGGGTCAGCATCCGTCATGATCAGCTCGGGATCATAATATCATGAGCGAACAACGATTGAAGGTCACGCTGGACGACATCAAGGCCGCACGGGCGGCCATGTCGGGCCATGTGCTGCGCACCCCGATGCTGCCGGCGCCCCCGCTTTCGGCCCTGACCGGCGCCGACGTCTACGTCAAATATGAGAATTTACACGTCACCAATTCGTTTAAAGAGCGCGGCGCCTGCGTCAAGCTTGCCGCGCTCGATGCGAGCGAACGCCGCCGCGGCGTGATCGCGATGTCCGCAGGCAATCACGCCCAGGCGGTCGCCTACCACGCCCGCCGGCTCGGCATACCCGCCACCATCGTCATGCCGACGACGACCCCGTTCGTGAAGGTGAAGGCTACCGAAATGCTCGGCGCCGAAGTGGTGCTCTCCGGCGAGACGCTGCTCGAGGCGCAACTGCGGGCGGAGACGCTGGCCATCGAGCGCAAGCTCGTCTGGGTCCACCCTTACGACGATGCGCGCATCATTGCCGGGCAGGGCACCATCGCACTGGAAATGCTCGAAGACGTCCCCGATCTCGATGTGCTGGTCGTGCCGATCGGCGGCGGCGGACTGATCGCCGGCAACGCGATTGCGGCGCATGCGATACGGCCGGCGATTGAAATCGTCGGCGTCGAATGCTCGCTCTATCCGTCGATGTGGAACGCCGTCCATGGCGACAAGCGGCCATGCGGCGGCGCCACGCTGGCCGAAGGCATCGCCGTGAGCCGGGCCGGCACACTTGCGCTGCCGGTGGTGCGCGAGCTCGTTGCCGAGATTATTCTGGTCGATGAGCCGCTGATCGAGCGCGCGGTGAACGTCTTTCTCACTTTACAAAAGGCAATGGCGGAAGGCGCCGGCGCGGCCGGGCTTGCCGCCATGCTGGCGAGGCCGGAGCGTTTTGCCGGACGTAAAGTCGGCCTGATCCTGTGCGGCGGCAATATCGATCCGCGCATCCTCGCGTCGATCATGGTGCGGGAATTGGAGCGCGAGGCGCGGATCGTCTCGTTTCGGCTGACCATTCCGGATCGCCCGGGCATTTTGGGCCAGATCGCCAGCCGCCTCGGCAGCTTTGGCGCCAATATTCTCGCCGTCAATCACCACCGGCTGTTTCTCGATGTTCCGGCCAAGGGCGCCAAGCTCGACGTCACCATGGAAACGCGCGATGCCGCGCATGCCGAAGAGATCTTCCGCGCGCTGGCGGCCGACGGCTACGACCCGGTTCGCATGGAAAGTGGCGCCGTGTTGCAGTGACGGACGGCGCTAAACGTGATCCCGAAAAGCGGGTGCCGGTCTTGGAAAAGATCATGCTCAAACAACAAGCTAAAGCGAAATGCTAATTCAACGTGATCATTCCGCTTTAGCGATCGGCATCCAGGCCCGGCCGATAGCCGTAAGACTGCTCGATCACCGGACTGGCGGCCTCGGCCGGGGCGTCTCCCGGACGCGCGCGGGGCAGCGGGACCGGACCGCCGGTCGCGATCGATCCAGTGATGCTTGCGGTCGTCGTTCCAGCCATCGCCAAAATGCCTGGCCGATGCCGCGGCAGTGGGACCGGCCCGCTCAGAGGTTCGCCCGCCGGGACGACCTCGGCTGCCGCCGTGGGCGCTGGCGGCGCGGCAGGTGATGCGAGCCGCGGCGCGCCGAAATCCGGTGCGTTCGTCGCATTCGGATTGGGCCATGCGATGCCGCGATCCGGCGAACTGGGGCCGGCCGATTGAGCCGCCCCGTCGTTCAGCCGCAGCCCCTGCGGCGCCTGGGGCTGTCTTACCAAGGGGGCCGGCGACGCGTCGCCTGTTGCGGCAGCGGAGGCGGCCGAGCCAGGGGAGGGCCCTTGCCGCGGCGCGGTTTGCAGAACGAGTGATGGACTATTGGTGACGCCGGGCGCGCTGGAGCCGGGCGGTGAAGCCAGACTGCCGGCGCCCTGCTTCGTCTCAGCGGCCGGATTAACTGCATCACCCACCGAGCCGCCGTCGATCCGCGGCGCTGCCGCTTGATCCGCGGGCGCCGGGCTGGGCGGCGTCGCGGTCAACGGCAGACGGGTGGAGGGCGTCGTGGACGCAACGTGTTCAAGCGTTGGCAGGCGCGGCCGCGCAACGTAACTGCGGACGAAAGTCGTTATCGTCCACATCAGGACAGGAACGGCGATGATGACGGCGGCGAGAATGATCACGCGCTGAAAAACCGGCGTGTACAGCCGGATGCTGTCGTCGGTGTATTCGTCGTATTCGCGCATCACATCCGCCCCAAATTCATGCAGCGGACGGGGTCTAGCACCTCCGAGGCGCGGTTACCGGCAGCGCCCTTGTCGGCAGTGTCGCCATCCCGAGCGACCATGCCGCGTGCGCCTCTCGCCGCGTTCTATGCGGCGGATTTTTTCAATTTTTCCGCAACTCTCGCAGCAAAATACGTCAGCACCCCATCAGCCCCGGCCCGCTTGAAGGCAATCAGGCTCTCCATCATCGCCTTGTCGCCATCGAGCCAGCCATTCCCCGCAGCAGCCATGATCATCGCATATTCCCCGGAGACTTGATAGGCGAAGGTCGGCATCCCGAACGCCTCTTTGACCCGCTGCAAAACGTCGAGATAGGGGAGTCCGGGCTTGACCATGACCATGTCGGCGCCTTCGGCGATATCGAGCTCCACCTCGCGCAAGGCTTCGTCGGTATTGGCCGGATCCATCTGGTAGGTTCGCTTGTCGCCAACGAGCGTCGCGTTCGAACCGATCGCATCGCGAAACGGCCCATAGAACGCCGAGGCGTATTTGGCCGCGTAGGCCATGATGGCGACGTCGGTAAAGCCGGCGGCATCCAGTCCGCGGCGAATGGCGCCGACCCGGCCATCCATCATGTCGGACGGCGCGATGATGTCGCAGCCCGCTTCCGCTTCCACCAAAGCCTGCCGGACCAGAACGGCGACGGTCTCGTCATTGAGGATGGCGCCATCGCGCAGGAGGCCGTCATGGCCGTGGCTGGTATAGGGATCGAGCGCGACATCGCACAGCACGCCGATCTCCGGCACCTCTTTTTTGATGGCGCGAATGGCGCGGCAGACGAGATTGTCGGGATTGAGCGCCTCCGAGCCGGCCTCGTCGCGCCGGTCGGGATCGGTGTAGGGAAATAAAGCCACGCACGGGATCGCAAGCTTCGCCGCCCGTTCGGCGGCGCGAATGGCCTGGTCGACCGAAAGGCGCTCGACGTCCGGCATCGAATCGACGCTCGCACGGACATTTGTGCCGTCGACGATGAAGAGCGGCCAGATCAGGTCATCCGCCGTGAGAACGTTTTCGCGCATCATACGGCGCGACCATTCACTTCGCCGATTACGGCGCGGCCGGACCGGCAGATCGAGCCTTTCGGCCTTGATCTCGGCCGGCGCCGGGCTCAACCGGCTCCGTTCCAGCGGGCGGCCGAATTTGATCGCCATATGACGGCTCCTGACGCCTACTTGAATTGCCGGTCCCAATCTATCTCGTGACACGCCGGTCTGCCACTCGGTGCAAAGTGCCCGTTTATGGGCCAATTCCGGGGCTTTGACGCGCCGTCAAAGGGCCCGTATCGATCGTGCAGGGACGGTTCGCCATCAATCCGCCCGCAGGTCCGTCAAAGCAGAGAGGGATCATGACCGATCAACCGCAGCGCCGTCCGACGAGGCCCAGCGACCTGCTCGAACCGGTGCGGCTGACCAAGGTCGTGCGGGGGAGCTGGACCGATTATCTGGTTCTGTTTCTGCGGCTGATGGCCGGCGTGTCCCTCATCAAGGGCCTCTACCACTGGATCCAGGTCTGCGGCATCGGCGCCGCGCCAGGGGAGGGCTTTGAAGGCCACACGATCGCCTGGCAGACCACGACGGTGTTTTTTGCGGTCCTGGATTTGGTGGCGGCGGTCGGGCTCTGGCTCGCCGCCGCCTGGGGGGCGGTGCTCTGGCTCGCCTCGGTGGTTTCGATGGCCGCGGTGGAAGTATTCTTCCCGCAGGTCTATGGCGGCAGCATTTTCGTGGTCTTTATCGAGACCACGCTGCTCGGCGCTTATCTGTTCCTCGCCATCGTTTCCGCGCGCGAGCGCGCCGCGTGACCGGAAATCAGTGATCACTGGTCGGTAATCAGAAGAAACGCGACGCTCTGATCTCTGACTACTGATTACCGACTTCTGATCGCGGCGCGTATCCGCTGCGGGGTTGCCGGCATCTCATCGATCGCGACGCCAAAGGGCGAAAGCGCATCGTTCACCGCGTTGAGGATCGCGGCCGGCGCGCCGATCGCGCCACCCTCGCCGAGACCTTTGGCGCCGGTCGGCGAATTCGCCGCCGGTGTTTCCAGATGCAGCACTTCGATCGGCGGCACTTCCCGGCCGGTCGGCGGCAAATAATCGGCAAGCGTTGCGGTGTGGATGTTGCCGAGCGCGTCATAGACGATCTCTTCATAGAGCGCATTGCCGACGCCTTGGGCGATCCCGCCATGGACCTGGCCATCCGCGATCAGCGGATTGATGATGCGGCCGGCATCCTCGACCGCAACAAAGCGCTCGAGCCGGACGCCACCGGTCTCGACATCGACCTCGACGATGGCGACATGACAGGCATTGGAAAAAGTACCGGGTGGATCGTAATGCGCGCTCTCGGCAAGGCCAGGACTGAGATCCTTGAAGCGGTGTGACTGATGGTAAGCCGCGCGCGCCAGCACCGCCATCGCGACGCTGCGGTCGGTGCCGGCGACGCGAGCCGTGCCGTCCGCGAGCACGATGTCGTCGCGTGAAGCCTCCAACAGATCGCCGGCAATGGTCAAAAGTTTTTCGCGTATTTTGCGCGCCGCCAAGGTCGCGGCGCCGCCCGAGATCACCAGTGACCGGCTGGCAAAGGTCCCCCAGCCATAAGGCGTGCGGTCGGTATCGCCGTGCACCACGCGAACTTGCGCCGGCAGGACGCCGATCGTATCGGCGACGACCTGCGAAAGCGTCGTTGCCAGACCTTGGCCATGCGGGCTGGCGCCGATCCGCGCCTCCACCACGCCGGACGGGTCCATGACGATTTCCACTGTCTCCCAGCCGGGCGTGATCTCCATACCGCGGGCGGTAAAGGCCGGGCTGCCATAGCCGGTCCGCTCGCAGAAACTTGAAAATCCGATGCCGAGAAAGCGTCCCTGCGCGCGGGCGTCGCGCTGGCGCGCGCGGAATTTCGGCAGATCGGCCTGCGCGGCCGCCATCTCGAGGGTCTTTAGATAACTGCCCTCGTCGAGCACCAATCCGGTGGCCGACGTGTAGGGAAAACGGCGAACGAGATTGCGTTTGCGGATTTCCACCGGATCCAAGCCGAAGCTTGCCGCGGCTTTGTCCATCAGCCGCTCGATTGCAAGGGTAATGACCGGCCGCGACACCCCGCGATAAGGCGCCATGGTGCAGGTGTGGGTCGCCGTCGCGCGAGCGCGGCAAGCATAGGTTTGAACATCATAAGGACCGGGCAACTCGGCCATCGCCATCAAAGGTTCGACGCCGCAGGTCGTCGGAAAGCATGAATAAGCGCCGACATTGGCGGCGACATCGGCGGACAGCGCGATGAGCTTGCCGTCGGCGTCGAAGGCGCCGTCCAGTTCGATTTTCTGATCGCGGCTATGAAAAGCGGCGATCAGATTTTCGCGGCGATCCTCGATCCAGGCGACGCTGCCGGGAAGCTTGCGCGCCAGGAAGACCAACACGACGTATTCCGCCGCGAGCGACATTTTTTGGCCGAAGCCACCGCCGATGTCCGGCGCGATCACGCGCAGGTCGGATTCGGCAAAGCCGAGAATGTCGGCAATGGCGGTGCGTGTCAGATGCGGCATTTGCGTCGTGCAGGTCAATGTGGTGCGGCCCGAGGCGGGATCGAAGCTCGCATGCGCCGCGCGCGCCTCGAGCGGCGTCGCGTTTTGCCGCCGCGACTGGACCACGAGCGCAATGCGCCGCTGCGCCTTGGCGGCGATCGCCTCGAAGCCGCCGGTCTTGAATTGGGCGTCGACGACGAGATTGCCGGCCGGATGGACTGCCGGCGCATCCGGCCGCATGGCCGCGCCAGCTTCTCTGACGGCGGGCAGTTCGGCGATCTCGATCTCGACGCGATCCGCGGCATCTTCGGCCTCCGCCGGGGTCGGTGCGAACACGGCCGCGATCGGTTCGCCGACAAAGCGCACAACCTCATCCGCCAGGATCGGCTGCGCGATCGGCCGGTAATTGAATTTATGCAGCATCGGCTTGATCGGCTGCGCGCCAAGGTCCGCTGCCGTGATGAGGACGATATCGTCAGGCGCGGTGACTTTGACGATGCGCCCCGACGCGACTGGGCTGCGAACGAAGCGGACAAAATGTGCCGCGGCAAGATCGGCAGTAAAGCGGCCGCGGCCGCGCACCAGCGCCGGATCTTCCAGGCGCCGGATCGCGCGGCCGACCCACCTCATTCCCGATCCGGCGGTTGCCTCAGCCATGGTTGCCTCAGCCATGGCCGCAACTCTAACGCGGATCGAAGGCTGCGCCCACGTTGGCCCGCTGCGGACGAATTTACGACGCGAATGACACGTTTTCGCCGTCCGTCGTTCATGATGAAGGCGGCCGCTCCGGAGGGCTCGCCATCGGCGGGTGTTATTCTTTACGATAGGCCAGATCTGGCTTGATCTGTTCGGATTGATGTGCCTGCCTCGATGAGGCTGGCTTGATGCGGTCGCGCCGGATGAAAGATCTCAAGGCCCCCATGCAACGGCGGTTGCTCGCCTATGCGGCGCTGCCGGTCGCCTATGTGATCACGGGCCGGCTGGGCCTCCTCCTCGCCGTGCCACCGGGCTATGCCACGGCTGTGTTTCTGCCGGCCGGCATTGCTGTCGGCGCGGTGTTCATGGCGGGACCATCGACCCTGCCGGGAATATTTATCGGCTCGCTTCTGCTCAATATCTGGATCGGTTACGCAGTCACAGATCAATTGGGGCTGCTGAGCGCAGCCGCCGCGATTGTCATCGCGCTCGCCTCCACGGTGCAGGCGGCGCTTGGCGGCGCCGTGCTTCGCCGGGCGATCGGTTATCCCGCGGCATTCGATAACCCGCGCGATCTTCTGTTGTTGCTCGTGCTTTCGCCGGTGTTCTGCCTGGTGAGCGCAAGCCTTTCATTGGCGGCAATGTGGGCGCTCGGCGCGGTTCAATCGGACGATCTGCCGAGCAATTGGATGACCTGGTGGGCAGGCGACACGCTCGGCGTGCTGGTGGCGCTTCCCTTGCTGTTCGTGCTCGCCGCGGAACCGCGAGTATTGTGGCGATCGCGGGCCTGGTCGGTCGCCGTTCCGATGCTGCTGTGCTTCGGCCTGTTCGTCGCAATCTTCATTCGAGTCAATAGCTGGGAAAGCGATCAGTCGCTTTTCGAGTATCGCCTGCGATCGCAGCAATCCGCCGACCAGTTGCGGGCGACACTGGAGGAGCAGCGCGGATTCCTCGAACAATTGTCGGACGCATTTGTCAGCCGGGATCGGCCGGTCACGCGCCAGGAGTTCCATGATCTGGTGCAGACCTTGCTGCACCGCTTTCCGATCATCCAGGCGGTCGAATGGGCGCCGAAGGTCCGATCCGGCGATCGGACGAACTT
>JBQCCX010000159.1:0-14206 GCA_051961815.1 Xanthobacteraceae bacterium | reverse complement strand
TAGCTGAGAGCTTGCTCCATGGCGGCCTGCGCCACCCCGATCGCCCGCGCTGCGGTCTGAATGCGCGCCGCCTCGAACGTCGCCATCAGTTGCTTGAAACCGAGACCCTCGATGCCGCCTAACAGATTTTCCGCTTTGACGGCGAAACCGTCGAACGCGATCTCGTATTCCTTCATGCCGCGATAACCCAAAACTTCGATCTCGGTCCCGGTCATGCCGGTCACCGGGAACGGATCGGCGTCGCTGCCGCGCGGTTTTTCCGCGAGAAACATGGACAGTCCGCGATAGCCGGTCTCGGCCGAGTTGGTGCGAACCAGAAGCGTCATCAGATCGGCGCGCACCGGATGGGTGATCCAGGTTTTGTTGCCGTAGATTTTGTAGGTGTCGCCGTGGCGCACCGCCCGGGTTTTCAACGAGGCCAGATCGGAGCCGATATTCGGCTCGGTGAACACCGCGGTCGGCAGCACTTCGCCGGAGGCGATCTTCGGCAACCACTTGCGCTTCTGGTCCTCGGTGCCGGAGCCGAGAATGAGTTCGGCGGCGATCTCGGATCGGGTGCCGAGACTGCCGACCCCGATATAGCCGCGCGACAATTCCTCGGAGACGACGCACATCGACTCCTTGCCGAGCCCCATGCCCTCGTAATCCTCGGGGATGGTGAGGCTGAACACGCCAAGCTCTGCCATCTGGGCAATGACATCGAGCGGAATGTATTGGTTGCGCAGATGCCAGGCTTGCGCGAACGGCGCGACGCGGTCGTCGGCAAATTTACGCATTTCTTCGCGGATCGAATCCAGCGTCTCGTCGAGTCCGCAAGCGCCGACCGTCGCCTCGTGATGCTGGCGCATTAATTCCATCAGCCGGGCGCGACGCGCCGGCGTATTGCCGGTGGCAATCATATGCTCGACGGCGGGACTGAACCGCGCCGCGACCGCGGCCGCGTTCAGTCCGAGGTCGGACAGGCGCACGAACTCGCTCTGGCTCATCGGAATGCCGCCGAAGACCTGCGCCAGATATTCGCCGGCGCCGATCCGCAACAGCAATTCCTCGGTCTCACCGAACTGACCGCTGTCGGCGAGACGTTGTGCGTATTGCGCGAGCTGGCGAATGGCTTCGACGTAGGTGGCAAGCCAGGCGAGGCCGTGGGTGGCACGCTGCTCGCTGTCGAAGCGGCGCGACACCACCCCGCCGTCGACCGTCACCCGCTCACTCACGGCGCGGCGCGCATCGCTCAAGAGCGCATCCAGTGCTGCAACCGCATCGCCCAGCATGGCGATCACCTCGCGGTGCGGCGGTTTCTCGGTTACGGCAGTCGGCATGGCTCACCGGTTATTGTTGCGGGCGGACGGCGTCCCGAAACCTTATGCGTGCAGTGCACAAAAGCCAATCAGGCTGCGCAGGCATAGCCAGGTTCGGTGTTGCCGATGGTTCCACAAACGATGGTATGAAACCGATGCCGGTTTGGCGCGGAGCCTTTTGCCATTGAACGCGATCCGCCTGTGCAGCCGCGTCGCTTGGGACGCTTTCCATCGCTTCAACGCCGATGACGGCTGGGCGATCGCAAGCCACATCGCGCTCTCGGTGCTGATGGCGATGTTTCCGTTTCTCATTCTGGTCACGGCGCTTGCCGGGTTCCTTGGTTCGCAAAACCTGGCCGCCGAAGTGGCGGCCCTGATCGTTGCCGCCTGGCCGCCGGAAGTGTCCGGCGGCATCGGCACCGAAATTCACAAAGTGCTGACCACTGCGCGCGGCGACATCCTCACCGTAGGCGCGGTATTCGCGGTCTATTTTTCCTCGAGCGGCATTGAGAGCCTGCGCATCGGACTTAATCGCGCCTACGGTTTGACGGAAACGCGGCCGTGGTGGCTGTTGCGGCTGGAATCGATCGGCTATGTGCTGGTCGCCGCAGCTGGCTTGCTGGCGCTTGCCTTTCTGGTCGTGCTCGGTCCCTTGGTATTTCGGGCGGCGCTGGCTTATTTCGATTGGCTCGCGCCGCTTGAGGGTCATTACGACGTCGCGCGTTTTAGCGTCGCCGCGTTTGTGCTTACGGTGGCGCTGTTGATCCTGCACATGTGGCTGCCGGCCGGACGCCGGCACGTCGACGAAGTATGGCCCGGCATCGTCGCCACTTTGTTGCTGTGGCTCGCCTGCGGCGTCGTCTTCGGCCGTTATCTGGCGGATTTTCGCTACACGTACGTCACCTATTACGCGGGGCTGGCATCGGCCATGGTGGCGCTGGTGTTTCTCTATTTCACCGCCTGGATTTTCATCTATGGCGGCGAGCTCAACGCCGCGATCGCGCGCGAACAGGCGATCCGTCGGCAGACCCCGGAACGGGTAACCTGATGGCAAGCGCTGCACGCCGCGCGATCAGCCGCGTCGCGCTTCCACCACATCGTCGAAATTGCGCAAACCCTGTCGCGGCGTGTTGACCAGCACCGCCATATTGCCGGGCTTGTGGCGATTGGTGCGCATCAACTCATGTGCATAGGGAATTTTCTCCCACGGAAATACGTCGCTCATGCACGGATCGACGCGGCGGTCGATGACGAATTGATTGGCGGCGCTGGCCTGCTTGAGATGGGCGAAATGTGACCCCTGCACACGCTTTTGCCGCATCCAGACATAGAGCGCGTCGAATGTGATGTTGTAGCCGGACGTGCCGGCGCAGAACACGACCATGCCGCCGCGTTTGACCACCAGGCAGGACACCGGAAAGGTGGCCTCGCCAGGATGCTCGAAGATGATGTCGACATCGCGCTTGCCGGTAATGTCCCAGATCGCCTTGCCGAAGCGGCGCGCCTCTTTGACCCAGGCGTCGTAATCCGCCGTGCCGACCTTGGGCATCGCGCCCCAGCATTTGAAATCGCTGCGGTTGACAACGCCCTTGGCGCCGAGGTCGAGCACGTATTGCACTTTGCCGGGATCGGAGACGATGCCGAGGGCGTTGGCGCCCGATGCGGCGACGAGCTGCACGCCGAAGACGCCAAGCCCGCCGGAGGCGCCCCACACCAGCACATTGTCGCCGGGTTTGAGCGTGTGCGGCGCATGCCCGAACAGCATGCGATAGGCCGTGGCCAAAGTGAGCGTGTAGCAACCCGCCTCTTCCCAGGTCAGATGCGCGGGCTTTGGCATCAATTGTCGTGACTGCACACGGCAGAACTGCGCGAAAGAGCCGTCCGGCGTCTCGTAACCCCAGATGCGCTGTGACGGGGAGAGCAGCGGATCGCCGCCGTTGCATTCCTCGTCGTCGCCATCGTCCTGATTGCAGTGGACGATCACTTCGTCGCCGACCTTCCAGCGCCGCACTTTCGGACCGACCGCCCACACCACGCCGGACGCATCCGAACCGGCGATATGGAAGGGATGCTTGTGTCCGTCGAGCGGGGAGACCGGCACGCCGAGCCCGGCCCAGACGCCGTTGTAATTGACCCCGCCGGCCATGACGTAAACCAAAACTTCGTCATCGGCGATCGGCCAGGTCGGAACAACTTCGCACTGCATGGCCGTTTCCGGCGGGCCGTGGCGCTCCTTGCGGATCGCCCAGGCATACATTTTCGCCGGGACGTGACCGAGCGGCGGAACTTCGCCAATGTCGTAGAGGTCTTTGAGCGGGACGGCGGACGGTTTTATCTGCGCAACGGCCATGGCGGGGCTCTCCCCATCGACCGGCACCGCCGGCTCCGACGTTAAAGACAACGAGCGCGGCTGCGGTCCGCAACGATAACACTCTGGCGCAGTTTATGTTGCATTGCAACACGAAGGGCGTCAGACTGCGGCCGCGCTCGAGGTTTGCAGGACGGCGCGATCGATGCAGCGCAATTAAAACACACGGGCTTCGCCCCGCGCCGGCAGCGACGGGGCGGTGTGCGCCGGTTCCGCGCAGGCTCACCCGGCGCGCGACAAGCCCTGGATATTCCGCACCTATGCCGGACATTCCACCGCCGCAGCCTCGAACGCGCTTTATCGCACCAATCTGAGCAAGGGCCAGACCGGGCTATCGGTCGCCTTCGATCTGCCGACACAGACCGGCTACGACAGCGATCACGCGCTCGCTAAGGGCGAGGTCGGCAAGGTCGGGGTGCCGATCTGTCACCTCGGCGATATGCGCGCGCTGTTCGACGGCATCCCGCTTGGCGAGATGAACACGTCGATGACGATCAACGCCACCGCGGCTTGGCTGCTGGCGCTCTACATTGCGCTCGCCGACGAGCAAGGCGTGCCGCGTCCGACGCTGCAAGGCACGACCCAGAACGACATCATCAAGGAATATCTGTCGCGCGGCACCTACGTGTTTCCGCCGTCGCCCTCAATGCGGCTGACCAAGGACACGATCCTGTTCACGACCAGGGAAATGCCGAAGTGGAATCCGATCAATGTCTGCTCCTATCACCTTCAGGAGGCCGGCGCGACGCCGGTGCAAGAGGTTGCTTTCGCGCTCGCCACCGCGATCGGCGTCCTCGATGCAGTGAAGGCGCACTGCGCCGAAGCGGAATTCGGCGGCGTGGTCGGACGCATATCGTTCTTCGTCAATGCCGGGCTGCGCTTTGTCACCGAAATCTGCAAGATGCGCGCCTTCACCGAATTGTGGGACGAAATCACCCGCACGCGCTATCGCGTGCACGATCCGAAGCAGCGGCTGTTTCGCTACGGCGTACAGGTCAATTCGCTCGGACTGACCGAACCGCAGCCGGAGAACAACGTCGCGCGCATCTTGCTCGAAATGCTGGCGGTCACGCTGTCGAAAGACGCTCGCGCTCGCGCCGTGCAGCTGCCGGCCTGGAATGAAGCGCTGGGACTGCCGCGACCATGGGATCAGCAATGGTCGCTGCGCATGCAGCAGATTCTCGCCTATGAAACCGACCTGTTGGACTATGGCGACATCTTCGACGGCTCGCCAGTGATCGCCGCCAAAGTCGCGGAACTTAAAGCCGCCGCGCGCGAGGAGCTCAATCACATCGAGGCCCTGGGCGGCACCGTCGCGGCGGTCGAGTCCGGCTATCTCAAACAGCAGCTCGTCGAATCAAATTCGCGGCGCGTCGAAGCGATCGAGCGCGGCGAGCAGACCGTGGTCGGCGTCAACCGCTTCACCGAGACCGAGCCGTCGCCGCTTGCCGCCGCCGCCGGCGCAGTGCTCACGGTTTCCGCGCAAGCCGAAGCCGACCAGATCGCGCGACTCAAGACGTGGCGCGAGCAGCGCGATGCGCGCGCGGTGGCGGCGGCACTCGATCAATTGCGCCAGGCCGCCAAGAGCGGCGCCAACATTATGCCGCCCTCGATCGCTTGCGCCAAAGCCGGCGTCACCACCGGCGAATGGGGCACCGCGCTCCGGGCCGCCTTCGGCGAATATCGCGCGCCCACCGGGGTCGGCACCGCGATGCGCAACGACGCCGAAGGGCTCGACGACATTCGCGCTGAAGTCGATCGCGTCTCCAAAAAGCTCGGCCGCCGGGTGAAATTACTGGTCGGCAAGCCCGGGCTCGATGGCCATTCCAATGGCGCCGAGCAGATCGCCGCGCGCGCGCGGGATGCCGGCATGGAGGTGGTCTATGACGGCATCCGTCTGACCGCCGATGCCATTGCTGCCGCCGCGCGCGACAACGCCGTGCATGTGGTCGGGCTGTCGATTCTGTCGGGCTCGCACTTGCCGCTGGTGCATGAGGTGATGGCGCAGCTGAAAGAGAATGGCGCCGCAGCCGTCCCCGTCGTGGTCGGTGGCATCATCCCGCCGCAGGATGCCCGGGCGCTGAAAGAGGCCGGGGTGGCCGGGGTCTACACACCGAAGGATTTTGCGCTCAACCGCATCATGACCGATCTGGTGCACATCGTCGAAAGTGCGGCCGATCGCGGCAACTGACGCGGCCGCCGTCGCGCACGCGCGCGGTCAATGCGAGGGCTTGCGAGGACGACGCCCGGTTGCAGATCCGGGACTCCAGGGCCGCTATCGGCGATGGCGCACCAAACGGCGCGATGGATCAACGCGGATCGCGCACGCAGCGTAGGAATCTTCCGCATCCTTGGCGCGAGCAAAGACCTCCCCGGCGAGCCGCGTGAGAAGCCGTGCGAAATCGTAGTGCCGTTCACAATAGGCCCGGGTCGCCAGTTCGAGCATGCGTTTGCCTCGAATCCGCAAAGTCTTCGGATCGTGCATGCCCGACGTTTCGCGCGATGAATGCGTCATTTGAGCCATTTGAGTAAAAACTCCCAGTCCCACGTCCCGTTCCGAACGTAAGGCGAACTAAATGGTGCTGGCCGTTGGATTTCCCGTTCAATGGCGCTGAAGCCGTGCACCTTTGAATATGCCCAAGAAAAACGCGGTCTTACGGAACTAATTGACATACAAATGAGTAAATAGCATATTCATTGTACTACACTAACTTACCATACTTGTGGGGTTCTGCTCATGAAGAATGGCAAAGGTGGAAGGGGCTTGGTCCGGGAGGAGCGGCTGCAGATCATGCTCTCGCCTGAGGAATTGAAGGCCGTCGACAATTTCAGATTTGTCCACCGCATGCCGAGCCGGGCCGCGGCCGTGCGCGAACTGCTCCGTCACGGGCTCGGCGCGATAGGAAAAATCGCCGAGAATGCGGGCGTCAAATCGAGCCAATACGGCGTGCTCCAATCGCCGAAGGATTTGCCCGGCGCCTAGCTGCAGAGTCCTCAAGTTAGTCTTTGCTGCATTGTGTCGGGCATTCCAATGGCGCAACATGGTTCGACAAGGATAGCGTGCGATGCTCAACAATCTGAGTGAGCAAATTCGGGATTGCTATGCGCATGCTGAAGAGTGCGCGCGGAAAGCTTCCCGCCAGACCGATCTGCAGCTGAAGCAGGATTTTTTGGACATGGAGCGGCGCTGGCTCGGTTTGGCAAAAAGCTATGAGCTCAGCGAACGCCTGGAAAATTTTTCCGAAGAAGCAGGACGGCGAGCGGGGCGTTTGCCGAATTCAAGGGGCAAGGCGCCGGACCGAGTGTGAGCGTCCGCTCACAGCTTTCGCGCACGCGGCCAAGTTCGCGGATTCGCTTCATCGTCGCCGCAAACCTTGCGTGCTGCAGCCTCACGTCCTAGGCAGTCCTCCCGCGGCGTGTCATAGTCGGACAGGATCGGCGCAAGACCGATCACGGGAGGACACCATGCAAAAGTTTTTTGGCGCGGCGGCGTTCGCCGTCGCAATGAGCTTTGCCGCCGCCGCGCAAGCTCAATTTCTCATAATCGGCAATGACGAGAAGCTGATCTTCAAGGACGGCAAGCCGGCCCTAAGCCTGCCGGGCAAGGACACGGTGACGATCGTCGATATCAAAGATCCGACCAAGCCGCGCATCGTGGCCAACCTGCCCGCCCAGAATTCGGTGATTGGACCGCCGACCAACCTCGCAATTACACCGGACAATAAACTGGCGCTGGTCGCCAGCTCGATCGACGTGGTCAAGGACGGCGACAATCTCAAAAACGTTCCAGACAATAAAGTCTTTGTCATCGATCTGACGACTCGCCGCCGGCCCTCATTGCAACCCTGCAGACCGGCAAGCAGCCTTCCGGCATGGCGATCAATCGCGCAGGCAACCTGGCGCTGGTCACCAACCGCGCCGACAACAGCGTGAGCGTGCTGTCAATCTCGGGGAAGACCGTCACCGTCGCCAACACCGTGGCAGTGGCGCCAGCCGATGCCGCCAGCCAGCAGGTCTCGGCCGTGGCGATCACGCCCGACGGTAAGCGTGCGCTGGTGGCCAAGACTGGAGCGAACAAGATCGCGCTTCTCGATATCGACGGAACGACGGTGACCTATAAGGGCTACGACATGCTCACCGGGCTGTTTCCGTACAATGTCCAGATCACCTCGGACGGCAAGTTCGGGCTGGCCAGCAACAATGGCGCCGCCGGCGTGGCCGATGGCCAAATGGACACGGTAGGAGTGATCGACTTGACGCTCGATCCGCCACGCCAAGTCGATCAAATCGCTGTCGGGGATGGACCGGAGGGCATGGCCGTTAGTCCCACGGCCGGATACGCGATCTCCGTCCTCACTAACGGCTCAGGCGGCTCCGTCCCCGACAAAGCGTTCTTCCGCCACGACCACGCGATCGCCGCGATCTTGAAAAGTGACGGCAAGACTGTCCGCAAAGTTGGCCAGACCGAGGTCGGCACCCTGGCCGAAGGCATCGCCTTCAGCCCCGACGGCCGCTACGTCTACGTGGCCAATTGGGGCGAACAGGATCTCGTCACCTATCGGCTCGACCAGGACAAGCTGGTCGCGGTAGGCACGCCCCTCAAATTGCCCGGCCATCCCGCCTCGATGCGCGGCAGCACGCCGTAAATCATGCGGCGGCGCGGCAATAGCAGCGTCGCCGTCACCGTTGACGAGCGCGCAAATGATTCCCGGGCCTGTTGCCAGGGTTGTCTGACTTAACGCCCGGCCGTGCGGATGCCGTCCGGTCCGCCCGCGACCTTCACTTGACCGGTGACGTTCAGGTTCTTGCCGTCGAAGCTGACGACAGCGAGGGCGTTGTCCACCATGCTCTGCGCCAGCAAGGTCTTGCCGTCACGGCTCCAGGCTACGCCTTGTGGCCAGCGTCCGATTTTTACCTCTGCAACCTTCGTGAGCGCGGTGCCGTTCACGCTGAAAACGACCAGTAAGCCGTGATCGTTGTAGAACGGGTGGCTCGGCGCCAGATTCGAGCCGTTTTGCGGGATCACCGCGAGATAGTTGCCGTCGCTGGAAAAAGCCAAACCCTCGACATATTGGCCGACGTCTACGGTGTTGACGATGCGTGGCGCATTTCCCTTCAGATCGACGACGTTCACCGGCATGATGTCGCCGGTATTGGCGCCCTGATTTCCGATCACCGCGATATCGCCCTTCGGACTCACCTGCACTGCATAGGGCCGATGGCCGCCGGTCATGACTCGTTTGGTATCGGTGACGGTACTGCCGTCAATCGACAAAATGGAGATGCGGTGGTCGCCGTCGCGCGTAACGAGAGCCATCTTGCCGTCGGGCGTGAAAGATACGGCCGCCGGCCCCGCCTTCGGATCGCCCAGATCGATCTTGCCGGCCGCGGTCAATGTTTTCCCGGAGATCGTAAATACCGAGACGGTCCCTTCCCGGTAATTGGCAACCAAAGCCAGCGTGCCCGCAGGATTGATGGCAACCCCGCTCGGGCCAACGCCTGCTTCGAGCGTCGCGATCACGGCAGGCGGATTGGCCTTGAGATCGATGACCGAGAGCCGGTTGTCGGGAACGAGCTTCTTTGGGTCGGCCGGATCGAGCTTCATGGTCGCTGCGACAAGTGCAAACGACTCGTCGGGCGCCACGGCCACGTTTTGCGGCGGGCCGGTGACGCTCGACGGCGCCTTGAACTCGGCAATGATCTTTGGTGGCGAAACGCCAAGATCGATGACAGTTACCGTGTCATCGACAGGATTCGCCGGAACCGAAACGGTGCCGTCATTGAGAACGACCTTGCCGTCATTCGAAGACACCGCGATTTGCGCCGCGGCATTTATCGACAACAGCGGCAAGGCGGCGCTGGAAATTGCAATGGCTACCGCATGCGCTGGCAAGATGCGGAGTGTCATGATTATTCCTCCCGACTCGGTTTTCTCTCACGCTATGTTCATGGGCGATTGAGTGTATTTGTAGAGTTTTGCGGCGATCAAACGGAAAATGTCGTTTCCGCCCATACGTGGCATTTCGTCACTTTCACCGCCCTGCGACAATGGCACCGCTGCTATCGCCTCGTCCGACCGCGATCGGCAGCACCGCCGTGAACTGAAAAACCGAGCCGCGCCCCGGGGTGCTGACGACGCGCAGATCGCCGCCCATGCGCTTGGCCAGCGTCTTGACGATAGACAGGCCGAGGCCCGCGCCGCCGTAACGCCGGGCGATCTCGGGGCTGGCTTGGGCGAATGGCCGGAACAGCCGCCTGATTTCGGCACGGCTAAGTCCAATCCCGCTGTCGCGGACGCTGCACTGCAGCCGCACGCGGCCAGCTTTGACCGGCTCGGCGCGCAGCTCCAGGTCCACCGCGCCCCGATCGGTGAACTTCACCGCATTGTCGAGAAGATTTTCCAGTGCCGCCCGCAGCCGGACTGGATCTCCGATCAGCCGTTCCGGCACGGTGTCGGCGATCGTGATTGCCGCGCGCAAGCCCTTGGCCTCGGCTCGCACCGTCAGCGCCGCCTCCAGCGCGGCGACAAGCCGGCGCGGGTGAAACACGTCCCGCTTCAAGATCAGCGCGCTGGCCTCGGCTTTGGCGGCGTCGATGACCAGGGTGGTGAGCGCGGCGAGATATTCGGCGCTGGTCTTGATATCGGAGGCCCAGCGCCGTTCGCGTTCGCCAAGTTTGGCGCTCGCCAGCATTTCGCCGAGCGCCAGCACGCCGGTGAGCGCCGTGCGCACGTCGTGCGCGAACACCGGCAGCGCGCCGGCGCCGCTGCGCGGCCCGCGTTTGGGCGTGGCATGTCGACGGCGGCGGCGCCGTGACACCGGCTTGCGTTTTTGTTTGCTCTTCGCGCGCACCTTTGCAACCCCTCGCGCTCGAAACGCACCATGCCATGAGAAATGGGCCCGCGAAACGCGCTTTAGTTCCCCTCCCCTGAAAGATTACGTAAGGGACGTTGAGTCACCGCCCAAGGCCGACCATGCGCCGGATGTCGGTCGGCTTGGCGCCCGCCGCGCGCAATTCGCGCAAACCCGTGGCGCTGGTCGACTTCGAAAGCTTCTGGCCGTCGCCATCGAGAATGAGCTTGTGATGCCGGTAATTCGGCTCCGGCAGCCCGAGCAGCGCCTGTAACAGCCGATGGATGCCGGTCGCCCAGAACAAGTCCTGGCCCCGGACGATATCGGTCACCCCTTGCAAAGCATCGTCGACCACCGCGGCGAGATGGTAGCTCGCCGGCGAATCCTTGCGGGCCAGGATCACGTCGCCCCACATTTGCGGCGCGGCAGTGATGACGCCGGTCTGGCCAGACGGTCCGGCGCCGGTCTCGGTCCAGGTCAGCACGCCAGTGCGCGCAACGGCTTTGTCCATGGCCAACCGCAGCGCGAACGGTTCTCCGGCCGCGCGCCGGCGCTCGGATTCGGCCGTGGACAATCTGCGGGCGCGCCCGGGATAGATTGGCACGCCGTCTGGATCGCGCGGCCAGCCGCCGCGGCGGTCGAGTTCGGCCACCAGCGCCGCCAGTTCGCGCCGGCTTTCGAAGCTTGGATAGAGCAGGCCTTCGGCTTCGAGGCGTTCAATCGCCGTTCGGTAATCGGCAAAATGCTCACTCTGCCGGCGCACCGGCTCCTGCCAGGAAACGCCGAGCCAGCGCAGGTCGTCGTAGATCGCGGCGTCGTATTCGGGGCGGCAGCGCTCGCTGTCGATATCCTCGATCCGCAACAGCAACCGCCCGCCAAGCTCGCGCGCCAGGTCGGCATTGAGCAATGCGGAATAGGCATGGCCCAGGTGCAGATAGCCGTTCGGACTTGGTGCGAAACGCAAAACGCGGCTGTACATGAATGCTACGGTTCTCGACAGTAGACTCGTTATTTTGCGATCAGTCTAACATGCTCACCCATATTCGCACCGAGAGCGATCTCGACGCCGCGCTTGCGGCTTTGACAAGCGCCGATGCCCGTTTCGCCGCGCTGATGGCGACTGCCGGGCGGCCGCCGCTGCGGCGGCGGCCGGACGGATTTGCCGGACTTGCGGCCACCGTTGTTTCGCAACAGCTGTCGACCGCGAGCGCCGGCGCGATCTGGGCGCGCCTTGCCGCCGCATTCGATCCATTCGAACCGCAAGCGATCATCCAGGCGCGGGCCGCGAAGCTGGCGCGGCTTGGCCTGTCGTCGCCAAAAATTCGCGCCCTCAAGGCGATTGCCCGCGCGGTCGCGAGTGAGCGGCTGGCGCTGGCCGCGCTCGCCGCCAGTGAAGCGGAAGCGGCGCATGCGGCGCTCACAGCGGTGCACGGCATCGGCCCGTGGACCGCGGACATTTATCTCCTGTCGTGCCTCGGCCATGCCGATGCGTGGCCGGCCGGCGATCTGGCCTTGCAGGAGGCGGCGCGGCTTGCTTTCGCGCTGCCGGCACGTCCGACCGCCAAGGAGATGGTCGCGCTTGCTGAAATCTGGCGGCCTTTGCGCGCGGTCGCGGCGCGGGTGTTGTGGACCTATTATCGCGCCGTCAAAGGCCGCGAAGGCGCGCCGACAGCGACGCCGGCCGCGCCGAAACTTCCGCGCGGATCAACCCGCAGCAAACAAGCTCGCAGCCAACAGGCTCGAAGCAAACGAGGGCGCAATGGCGGCCGAACTTGATGGCCCGCGGCTGGCGCCGCGTTCCGGCGCGGCGCAGCAGCTCGTCGTGTTTCTGCACGGCTACGGCGCCGACGGCAACGATCTGATCGAGATCGGCCGGGCCTGGCAGGAGTTTCTGCCGCACGCCGCCTTCGTCTCGCCGCACGCACCGGAGCCGTGCGGGCAGGCGCCGGTCGGCCGGCAATGGTTCGCGCTGACCTTTCGCGACCCGAACGAGCGCTGGGTTGGCGTCAACAAAGCTGCGCCAGGGCTGGAACGCTTTCTCGATGGCGAACTCACCCGGCACGGGCTCCCGCCATCCGCGCTGGCGCTCGTCGGCTTCAGCCAGGGCACGATGATGGCGCTGCATGTCGGGCTGCGCCGGGCGAGTCAGCCAGCGGCGATTGTCGGTTACTCCGGATTGCTGGTGGTGCCGCCCGACGTTAACGGGGAAAAGTTTGCCGCGGAGATCAAATCGCGGCCACCGATTCTTCTGGTTCACGGCGATCGTGACGATCTCATTCCGGCGCAGGCGCTGTTTCAGGCGGCGCAGGGCTTGGCCGCACTCGATATTCCGGTCGAGTGGCATCTCTCGGCCGGAATCGGCCACGGCATCGACGCCGAGGGCCTCCGTCACGGTGGGGAATTTCTGGCACGCAGATTTGCGGGGAAGCGGTGACTCACATTCCTATGCCGGGCTTGACCCGGCAATCCATACAGACGCGCCGTTTAAACGTACTTTAAAAAATATTTCACTAGCTGCAGGGCCCCATGGACCACCGGGTCAAACCCGGTGGTGACGAGGTGGCGAAATCCCAACCTCAGAACATCGAGAAATCGATCGGCTTGTGCCGATCGAGCGTGCGGCGGATCGGCGGCAACGGATATTTGAGGCCGGTGGCGCAGTTGAATAACAGCGCCTGCTCGCTTTTTTTGACGCGGCCGTCGGCGAGACTCTGCTTGTAAGCGGCATAGGTCGCGGCGCCTTCCGGGCATAGCAAAAAGCCTTCCACGCGCGCCGCTTCGTCCAGCGCCTGCGTGATCGCCTCATCGGAGACCGCGATGGCGAAGCCGCCGCTTTCGCGCACCGCGCGCAGGATTAAAAAATCGCCGATCGCCTGCGGCACGCGAATGCCGGAGGCAATGGTGTGTGCGTCCTCCCAACGCTGCGCGTGTTCGACGCCGGCTTCGTAGGCGCGCACCATTGGTGCGCAGCCGGAGGCCTGCACCGCGACCATGCGCGGGCGCTTGTTCCCGATGAGGCCGATTGCTTCCAGCTCGGCAAAGGCTTTCCACATGCCGATCAGTCCGGTGCCACCGCCGGTCGGATAGAAGATGACATCGGGCACCGACCAGTCGAGCTGCTCGGCAAGCTCAAGTCCCATCGTCTTCTTGCCCTCGATCCGGTACGGCTCTTTGAGCGTCGAGACGTCGAACCAGCCGACTTTTTCTTTTCCCTCGCCGACGATCTTGCCGCAATCATCGATCAGCCCGTTGACGCGGTACACGGTTGCGCCTTGCAGCCCGATCTCGCTGACATTCACTTCCGGCGTGTCTTCGGGACAGAAGATGGTGCTCTTGATCCCGGCATGGCTCGCATAAGCGGCGAGCGCGGCGCCGGCATTGCCGTTGGTCGGCATCGCCATATGTTTGATGCCGAGCGCCTTGGCCATCGAGACCGCCATCACGAGCCCGCGCGCCTTGAACGAGCCGGTGGGCAGGCGGCCTTCGTCCTTCACCAGAAGCTCGCTAGCGCCGAGTCTGGCCGCAAGTTTCGGCAGCAGCACGATCGGCGTGATCGCCTCGCCGAGACTGACGATGTCGGCGAGCCGGCGCACCGGCAGCAGTTCGCGATAGCGCCACAGATCGGGCGCCCGGCGATGAAGCGCCTCTTTGCTCAAATTCTCACGCACGCCGTCGAGATCGTAGCGCAC
>JBQCCX010000158.1:0-13104 GCA_051961815.1 Xanthobacteraceae bacterium | reverse complement strand
CGTCAGCAGCGCATAGGCGCGCAGCTTCGAGCGCCCGACCCGGCCGCGCAGCTGATAAACCTGGGCGAGCCCGAACATATCGGCGCGATGCACGATCAAGGTGTTCGCGGTCGGAATGTCGAGGCCGGATTCGACGATCGTGGTGGAGAGGAGCACGTCGAACTTGCCGTCGTAAAACGCCGACATGACGTCTTCGAGCACGCGCGCTGGCATCTGGCCGTGCGCCACGGCAACGCGCACTTCCGGCACGTGCTTATCGAGAAAGTCCTTGGCGCCGGCGAGGTCCTCGATGCGCGGGCAGATATAGAACGCCTGGCCGCCGCGATAGCGCTCGCGAAGGAGTGCCTCGCGCACCGTGACCGGATCGAACGGCGAGACGAAGGTGCGCACCGCGAGGCGATCGACCGGCGGCGTGGCGATGATCGACATCTCACGGACACCTGAGAGCGCCAATTGCAAAGTCCGCGGGATCGGCGTTGCGGTGAGCGTGAGCACATGCACTTCGGCGCGGAGCTGTTTCAGGCGCTCCTTATGCGCGACGCCGAAATGCTGCTCTTCATCAACAACGATCAGCCCGAGATCCTTGAATTTGATGTTTTTACCAAGAAGCGCATGGGTGCCGATGACGATGTCGACGGTGCCTTCGGCCAAATCCTTTTTTACTTGGGCGAGCTCGCCGGCGGAAACGAGCCGCGAGGCTTGCGCGACGTGCACCGGGTAGTCGCGCAACCGCTCGCCAAAAGTCTTGAAGTGCTGGCGGGCAAGCAAGGTGGTCGGCACCACCACCGCGACCTGCTTGCCGTTCATCGCGACGATGAAGGCGGCGCGCAGCGCGACCTCGGTCTTGCCGAAACCCACGTCGCCGCAAATGAGCCGGTCCATCGGCCGCCCGGAAGACAGATCGGCGAGTACGGCAGTGATCGCCGCTTCCTGGTCGTCGGTCTCCTCGTAAGGAAATCCGGCGCAGAATTCGTCATAGAGCCCGGCGGCGAGTGCGAGTCGCGGCGCCTCGTGTAGTTGACGCTCGGCGGCGACCTTGATGAGTTCGCCGGCAATCTCGCGGATGCGGTTTTTCATCCGCGCCTTGCGCGCCTGCCAGGCGGTGCCGCCGAGCCGGTCGAGCTCGGCGCCAGCCTCCTCGGAACCGTAGCGGGAGAGGAGTTCGATGTTCTCGACCGGCAGGAACAATTTGTCGCCGCCGGCATAATGGATTTCCAGGCAATCGTGCGGAGCGCCGGCAGCTTCGATCGCGCGCAGGCCGAAGAAGCGGCCGATGCCATGATCGACGTGGACGACGAGATCGCCGGCGGAAAGGCTCGTCACTTCGGCGATGAAATTTTCCGCCCGCTTGGAGGACCGCCGGGCGCGAATGAGCCGCTCGCCGAGAATGTCCTGTTCGGTGATCAGGGAGACGTCGGCGGTTTCGAAACCGGACTCGAGCCCAAGCACCGCGAGCGCCACCTGCGGGCGCTGCAGCGCCAAGGCCTGCGGCCATGACGCGACCGGCGCGAGATTGTGCAAGCCGTGCTCGGCGAGCACATGGCCCATGCGCTCTCGGGAGCCTTCGCTCCACAGCGCGATCAAGGCCTGCTTGCCGGACGATTGCAGCGCCCCGACATGCTTGACCACGGCTTCGAACACATTGGCGCCCGGCGTCGCGCGCTCGGCGGTGAAATTCCGGCCGGCATGCGCGCCGATGGCGATGACAGCCCCCTCCCTTCCCTCCCCCGCTTGCGGGGGAGGGTTAGGGTGGGGGTGAGGGGGTATTGATTTAGAGGCCCTATCCCCCTCACCCCAACCCTCTCCCCGCTGGGGAGAGGAAGATTCAGGCGCAGCGAACGGCGTGAGCTTGGCGAGCGACGAACTGTCCAGCCGCTCGCGCCATTCATTTTCGGCGAGATAAAGCCGGTCCGGCGGCAACGGCTTGTAAGGCGCGCCGCCGCGGTCCTTACCGAGCGCATCCTTGCGCGCCTGGTAATAGTCGGCGATCTGCGCCAGCCGCTCGTGCGCGGCTTCCTCGGCCAGCGGTTCGAGCGCGAGCGGCGTCGCCGGCACATAATCGAGCAGCGTTTCAAGCCGCTTATGAAACAGCGGCAGCCAATGCTCCATGCCGGCGTGCTTGCGTCCCTCGCTGACGGCTTCGTACAGCGCGTCGTCCGGCGCGGCGGCGCCGAAGGCGGCGACATAGCCGGTGCGAAAGCCGCGGATGGTGTCGCCGGTCAGTTGAAACTCGGCGACCGGAACCAGATCGAGCGCGCGCAGCTCGGCCGTGGTGCGCTGCGTCTCGGGATCGAAGCTCCTGATCGATTCCAGCGCGTCGCCGAAAAAATCGAGCCGCACCGGCGCGTCCATGCCCGGCGCGAAAAGATCGACGATGCCGCCGCGCACCGCGTAATCGCCCGCTTCGCGGACGGTGGCGGCGCGGTTGAAGCCGTTGAGCTCGAGCCATTGGATGATGTTGCCCATCGGCGCGACATTGCCGGGCGCAATCGACAGCGATTGCTTGGCGATCACAGCGCGCTCGGGCACACGTTGCAGGATCGCGTTGACGGTGGTGAGCAGCACCGCCGGATGCGCGCGACCGGTAACGCGCGCTAGCCGCGCGAGCGTCATCACCCGCTGTGCCACCACGGCGGGATGCGGCGAGACGCGGTCATAGGGCAGACAATCCCAGGCCGGGAATTCCAGCAGTTCGATATCGGGCTCGAAGAAAGCGATTGCGCGCGACAGCGCCGCCAGGCGCGGCCCGTCGCGACAGATCACGGCGAGTGAAATCGCCGGCGGATTTTTGCCGGCGGCAATGGTGCGGGCGAGATCAGCGATGACGAGCCCCTCGGCGCCATCGGGCACGCCAGCCAGGGTGAGCGGCTGGCCGGCTTTGAGCCGCGTCGCCGGGGATGTGGCGAGAAGCGGCGCGGTCATCGGTTAGTCTCTGGGTTAGTCTCTGGCTTGATCTCAGGCCTGGGTCCCGGCTTTGGCGTTTCGCGCTCTCCGGTGCGGTCATGGAACGCGATCAGTTGGCGCAGCACGGGCGTGTCCTGCGTCGCCGGCACGGCCTCATTACCCACGATCCAGGCGTAAAGCTCGGCATTCGGCACTTCGATCAGGCGCTCGAACTCGTCGAGCGCTGTGTCGCTGAACGTGTCGATGCAGGCGTCGGCGAAACGGCCGACGATCAGATCCATTTCACGCACGCCGCGGCGCCAGGCGCGGAACAACAACCGCCGCCGCCGCTCGTCCAATCCTGCGCTGGAGCGTTCCGTCATTGGCTGCCGCCGAATTCATTATTTTGGCGCATGATCTTTTCGGAAAACCGGTTTCCACTTTTCCGGATCATGCGCGGTGTTCAACGCCAAAAGCCCGGACGCGGCCGGGCCAGGGGTATATAGAGGGCGATGCGGGGAATGTCAGCCGCGTTTCCCGTCATCCTGAGGTGGCCGCGAAGCGGCCCTCGAAGGATGTCGGTCCGGGCCGTCGCCCTTCGAGGCTCGCTGAGCTTGTCATCGGGCCGGACCCGTTGGCTCGCACCTCAGGGTGACGGAAAACAGCTCGTTCGAATGCGTCCAGCCGTCCTCAATCCGCTCTTCGCATCGCTGGCTTCACTCCCCGGGATCGGGGCGAAGCTGGAAAAGCTTTATGCGCGGCTTTTGGGGCGCGACGACGAACCGCCGCGCCTCGTCGATCTGTTGTTCCATCTGCCGAGCGGATTCGTCGACCGCCGCAATCAGCCGAAGCTCTCGGCGGTGACGACGGATGCCGTTGTCACGGTTGCGGTCACCATCGACAAGCATCGGCCGGCGCCGCCGCACCGGCCGCGCGCGCCCTACAATATTCAGGCGAGCGACGACACCAACACCCTGACCATCACCTATTTCAACGCCCGCAAGGATTATCTGCAAAAGCTCTATCCGGTCGGCGAGATCCGCTATGTCTCCGGCAAAGCCACGCTCTACGACGGCCATCTGCAAATGGTGCATCCCGACCGCGTGGTTGACGCGGAGGGTTTCAAACATCTGCCGCTTCTGGATCCCGTCTATCCGTTGACCGAGGGCGTGCATCCCAATGCGCTGCGCAAGGCGATCGACGCGGCGCTGGAACGCGTACCGTCTTTAAGCGAATGGCAGGATCGCGAATGGCTGTCGCGAAATACCTATCCGGGTTTTGCCGAGGCGCTGCGCGCCGTCCATCGCCCGGCTTCACCGGACGACCTGTCCCCCCAAAGCGCGGCGTGGTCGCGATTGGCTTACGACGAATTTCTCGCCGGGCAACTGGCGCTGGCTCTGCTTCGCATGCACATGCGCACGCGCAGCGGTCGCGGCAGCGCAGCCGAAGGGCGATTGCGCGGCCGCGTCATCGCCGCGCTCCCTTATAAGCTCACGCCGTCGCAGCAGCGCGCCGTGACTGATATTGTCGCCGACCTGGCGCAGCCGCAGCGCATGCTCCGCCTCCTCCACGGCGATGTCGGCTCCGGCAAGACCGTGGTCGCGCTTCTTGCCGCCGCGACCGTGATCGAGGCCGGCCGCCAGGCAGCGTTCATGGCGCCGACCGAGATTTTGGCGCGGCAGCATTTCGCCACCATCGCACCTCTGGCGCGCGCCGCCGGCGTCCGCCTTGCGATCCTCACCGGCCGCGAGCGCGGCCGCGAACGGGAGGACGTTCTCTCCGCGCTTGCGCTCGGCGAGATCGATCTGATCGTCGGCACGCACGCTTTGTTTCAGGAACATGTGGCCTTTCACGATCTCGCGCTGGCGATCGTCGACGAGCAGCACCGCTTCGGCGTGCACCAGCGCCTGGCACTTGCCCGCAAGGGCGAAGCGGTCGATCTGCTGGTGCTGACCGCCACGCCGATTCCGCGCACGCTGGTGCTGACCTATTTCGGCGACATGGACATTTCCGAACTGCGTGAGAAACCGGCCGGACGGCAGAAGGTCGATACCCGCACCGTGCCGCTGGAGCGCCTTGCGGAAATCACCGAAGCGGTCGCGCGTGCGCTCAAGGCCGGACGCCAGGTTTACTGGGTCTGCCCGCTGGTCGAAGATTCCGAAAGCGTCGATCTCGCCGCCGCCGAGGAGCGCTTCAAGATTTTAGGCAAGCGCTTCGGAGACGCGGCCGATCTGGTCCACGGCCGCATGCGCGGACCCGACAAAGATCGCGCCATGGAGCGCTTTGCCAAAGGCGATACCCGGCTTCTGGTGGCGACCACGGTGATCGAGGTCGGCGTCGACGTGCCGAAAGCGAGTGTGATGGTGGTCGAGCACGCCGAGCGCTTTGGCCTCGCGCAATTGCATCAGCTGCGCGGCCGCATCGGTCGCGGCGCCGAACGCTCGACCTGCATCCTGCTTTACAAGGCGCCGCTCGGTCCGACCGCCAAAGCGCGGCTCGCGATTCTGCGCGAGACCGATGACGGCTTTCGCATCGCCGAGGAGGATTTGCGGCTGCGCGGCCAGGGCGACGTGCTCGGGATCCGGCAAAGCGGCATGCCGGGCTTTCGCGTCGCGCGCATCGAGGCGCATGCCGCTTTATTGCCGGCGGCGCGCGACGATGCGACGCTCATTCTCTCGCGCGATCCGAAATTGCAATCGCCGCGCGGGGAGGCGCTGCGGCAATTGCTTTATCTGTTCGCGCGCGACGAGGCGGTCGGGTTGATCGGTGCGGGATGACGAACGTTTCCGGGCGCAGCATTATCTCCACTCATTCCCGCGAAGGCGGGAATCCAGTTATTGATAGGACTCTGGGTCCCAGCTTTCGCGGAGACGAGCGGATGAAATTAGCTAACGTGCTTTACTTCGCCGTCGTCGGCTCGGCTTTGCGCGCGGCTTGCGCGGCGCGCGCGGTTTGCGCCAGCGCCGCGAGCTTGGCCTGCGAGCCCTGCGCGTTCGCGTCGCTGCCGGGCTGAACGATGCCGGCCGACATGATCACCGTCATCGCCTGCTCTACCGTGATGTCGAGCTCGATCACCTCGCTCTTCGGCACATAGAAGAAAAATCCCGTGGTTGGGTTTGGCGTGCACGGCATGAAGGCCGAGACATGCTCGGTCGCCGGCAGGCGGCCCGCAATGCCCTCGGTTGGCGATTGGGTGAGAAAAACCAGCGACCACATGCCGGGCGAGGGAAATTCGATCAGCGCGACACGGCGGAAACTCGATTCCGATTTCGAGAACAGCGTCTGGAAGATCTGCTTGGCAGTGCGATAGATCGGCCGCACGATCGGCATGTGGCTCAAAATATTTTCGCCGAGTTCGACGAGCTTGCGGCCGATCAAATTGGCGGTGAGGAAACCGAGAAGCGTTAAGGCGACAAAGGCGATGATCAGACCCAATCCGGGGATCTTCACCGGCAGATAGGTTTCCGGTCGGTATGACACCGGGAATAACGGGCGCACTAGGCCGTCGACCCAGGTCACAAACCACCACACCAGCCACAGCGTCACCGCAACCGGCCCGGCGACGACCAGGCCGGTGAGGAAATAGGTGCGGATGCGGCTGACAATGCCGGGCGGCGATTTCGCCCCACTCGCTCGCATATTATCGGAGTTACTGTCGGTCATTGCGCTCGGAGATATATACGGTGCTCGATCGATTTGCACGGCGCACGCGCTGCGCCGGCGGCGATTATTCCACGGTCACGGATTTGGCCAGATTGCGCGGCTGATCGACATCGGTCCCCATCAGCACGGCGGTGTGATAGGCCAGAAGCTGCACCGGAACCGCGTAGACGATCGGCGCTACCGCCGGATGCACCGTCGGCAATGTGAGCGTGACCATGGCATCGGCTTTGGCGGCGCGCGCGCCCTCGGCGTCGGTCATCACAATCAGCCGCCCGCCCCGCGCGGCCACCTCCTGCATATTGGAAAATGTCTTTTCGAACACTTTGTCGTGCGGCGCGATCACGATCACCGGCATGTTCTCGTCAACGAGCGCGATCGGCCCGTGCTTGAGCTCGCCGGCGGCATAGCCTTCGGCATGCAGATAGGAGATTTCCTTGAGCTTGAGCGCGCCTTCGAGCGCGATCGGGAAGCTCGTGCCGCGGCCGAGATAGAGCACGTCCTTCGATTTTGAGAGATCGCGCGCCAGGCTCTCGAGCTGCGGCTCAAGCGCCAAGCTCTCGTTCAACCGGCGCGGAACCTCGATCAGCGCCTGCACCAGGCTCTTCTCGTCGGCTTCGCTCAAGGTCCCCCGCGCGCGGCCGGCGGCGATGGCGAGGCAAGCCAAAGCGGCGAGCTGACAGGTGAACGCTTTGGTGGAGGCGACGCCGATTTCGGGCCCGGCCAAGGTCGGCATCACGACGTCACTCTCGCGCGCGATGCTCGAGGTCGGCACGTTGACGATCGAGAGGGCGTGCTGCTTATGCGCCCGGGCATAGCGCAGCGACGCCAGCGTGTCGGCGGTTTCGCCGGATTGGGAGACGCAAATGGCGAGATTGCCGGGTTTTAACGGCACGTCGCGATAGCGGAATTCCGAGGCGATATCGACCTCTACCGGAAGCTGCGCGAATTGCTCGAACCAGTAGCGCGCCACCAGCCCGGCGTAGTGGGCGGTGCCGCAGGCGGCGATTGACACGCGATCGAGTTTGCGAAAATCGAACGGCAGCCGCATTGGCAGATCGACCCGTGCCGCCGCCATATCGAGATAATTGGCAAGCGTGTGGCCGACCACTTCCGGCTGCTCATGGATTTCCTTGGCCATGAAGTGGCGGTGATTGCCTTTGTCGATCAACAGCACCGAGGCCTGCGATTTGATCGTCGCGCGCTGCGCAAGTTTGCCGTTGCTGTCGTGAATTTCGGCGCCCGCGCGCGTGACGATCACCCAGTCGCCGTCTTCCAGATAACTGACCTGATCGGTGAACGGCGCCAGGGCGATAGCGTCGGAGCCGACATACATGGCGCCATCGCCGAAACCGACGGCGAGCGGCGAGCCCTTGCGCGCGCCGACCAGAAGATTGTCCTCTCCGGCGAACAAAAATGCCAAGGCGAAAGCGCCGCGCAATTGCGGCAGCGTCGCCTTTACCGCGTCCGCGGGCGAGGCGCCGCGCTTTATCTCTTCGGTCACCAGATGCGCGATGACCTCGGTATCGGTCTCGGTCGAGAACTTGACGCCCTTGCCTTCGAGCTCACGCCGCAGCTCGGCGAAATTTTCGATGATGCCGTTGTGCACCACCGCGACTTTGTCGGTGGCGTGCGGGTGCGCGTTGTTCTCGGTCGGGCGGCCATGGGTCGCCCAGCGGGTATGGCCGATGCCGATCGTACCGTTCAGCGGTTCGCGCTGCAGTCGGCTCTCGAGATTCTTGAGTTTGCCCTCCGCGCGCCGGCGCGTGAGCGCGCCCTGCTCCAAGGTCGCGACGCCCGCTGAATCATAGCCGCGATATTCGAGGCGCTTGAGCGCATCGATCAGCTGCGGCGCCGCCGCCTCGCGGCCGATGATTCCGATAATGCCACACATCTCAGATACCAGTAATCGGTAATCAGTAATCAGAAAGTATAGCAAAACCCCGGCATTATTCTGATTACTGACTACTGATCACCGACTCCTGTTCCGATTACTGACTTCTGCCCTTCTTGCCGAGAGACTTTAATCCCCGCAAGCGCGTCGCCCACCCTTCTTTAACCACTTGCCGGCTGCGGCCGAGCGCCAGGGAATCGCCCGGCACGTCCTGGGTGATCACCGAGCCGGAGCCGACATAGGCGCCCTGCCCGATCTTGACCGGCGCAACCAAAGCCGAGTTCGAACCGATGAAGGCGTCGCGGCCGATTTCGGTGCGATGTTTGGCGGCGCCATCGTAATTGCAGGTAATGGTGCCGGCGCCGATATTGGCGTTGGCGCCGACCGACGCATCGCCGAGATAGCTCAGATGATTGGCCTTGGCGCCGGCCTCGATCACCGCTTCCTTGACCTCGACGAAATTGCCGATGCGCGCGCCCTCGCCCAGCCGCGTGCCGGGACGAAGCCGCGCAAACGGCCCGACCGAGACGCCTTTGCCGATTTGCGTTCCGGCAATGTGCGAAAACGAATGAATGACCGCGCCGTCCTCGATTGTGACCTTCTCGCCGAACACCACAAACGGCTCGACGACGACGTCGCGGCCGAATTTGGTATCGGCGCAAAGATAAACCGTGTCCGGCGCAATCATCGTGACGCCGGCGTCGAGCGCGGCCTGGCGTAAGCGCTGCTGCGCCACCGCTTCCGCTTCGGCGAGCTGCTTTTTGGTATTGATGCCTCGCATCTCATCCTCCTCGACCTCGACCGCCGCTGCGGAGAGCGCCATGCCGCGCGCGATCTCGACGGCGTCGGTCAGATAAAATTCGCGCTTGCGATTGTGGTCGCCGATCCGTTCCAGGATCGCGAGCGCGGTTTTGCCGGCGAGCGCCATGGTGCCGCCGTTGCACAGCGCCGTTTTGCGCTCGCTGGCGCTGGCGTCCGCCTCTTCGCGAATGGCGACAAGTTCTCCCTTGTCCACGATCAACCGCCCATAGCCTGTGGAATCGCTGGCGCGGAAGCCGAGCACGGCAACGGCGGCGCCGTCCGCGACCGCGACGCGAAGTCGTTCCAGCGAAGCCGCGTGCACCAAGGGCGTGTCGCCGTAGACAATGAGAATATCGTCCGCGCGCCGCTCGATCGCAGTGCGCGCCGCCAACACCGCATGCGCGGTGCCGCGCCGTTCCCGCTGCACGAAGCACTCGGCCTCCGGCGCAAAGCGTTTGACTTCACCGGCAACGGCGTCTTCGCCCGGGCCGATCACAACAGCGGTCGTTGTGGCGCCGGCTTGCGCAATGCTGCCGAGCACATGCGCGAGCAGTGAGCGTCCAACGAGCGGATGCAGCACTTTCGGCTGCGCCGACCGCATGCGGGTGCCCTCGCCGGCCGCGAGCACGATCGCCAGGCACGTTCGAGCCGTCATCGGACCTCCGGCGCGGGTTTTAGAGCATGGCCGGCAAAACTGATAGCGCTTGGAATTATGGCATTAACCCGCAGCATTGAGTGGTTTAACCTGCCCTTATGCGTCCCCTCTTCCGTCCCACCGCCCGCCAGACCAACTGGCTTCTGATCGTCGCCTTCCTGTCGGTCGGCCAGGCCATGTATCTGCGCTACATGGCAATCGAAAATCTGAACGTGGAACTCCCGTGCCAGGCCGGCCTGAAGACCTGGCTGTGCGGTGCCTTCCATGTCTCGCTGGCGCTGTACAATCATTATGTATTCGGCGCGGTCGCGGTGGCGGCGGCGCTGCTCAATCTCATCCGCCCATCGCTTGTTTTGGTCGCAGTCGCCTTGGCTGCCGGGGGTTTTGGCATCGTGCTGCACAATCCGGAATTGTCGGCGCTCGCCGCAGGCCTGCTGATTCTCAGTCTGGCGCGTCCCGCGCCCGCGATAGAATAAGCGCAAGGCCGACAAAACCGGCGCACAGCCAGAGCGCTTGCCAATTGGCGACGGTTTCGTTGATCGCGATATAGACCGCACAGACGGCCAGCACCCCGGCGGCAAGCGTCTCGGCCGCCGCGCGCTTGCCGATCGGCTGCGGCGCACACAGTGCAAGCGCAAGAAAGCCGATGGCGGCTCCGCTCTGCGGCGCAAACGGCAGGTCGCGATAACGCGGGTCGAATACCAAAACCAGTGCAGTCTCGACCGACAGCAGCGTGAGCACGATCAGACTGCCGCCGAGGACGATCGAGAGCGCATCACGCGGACCGCGCCGCCCGCCAACGACCGATGCGAATACCGGCTGCGTGCGCCCCGCCGCGATCGCCGCGGCGCAAGCCGCCGGTGCAATAGCGGCCGTGGCGGCGAACGCAATCGAGCGGAGCCAGCTGCCGGGGCTGAAACTGTCGATTGGAATCCGCTCGAGCGTCCAGCCGAACAAGACCGCAGGCAGAAATGACAAAAGCGCGATGCGCGGCCACAGATACGACACCGCCGGCTTGCCGCCGGCGCCGACCAGCGCACCGGCGAACACAATGGCGGCGAGCAGCACGCCGGCCAACGCCTGCAACAACCATTGCGGGTGATCCGACACGATCCCGCTGAAGGCAAATTTCGGTGCAGCCGTCGCACGGTCGAAAATGCCCCAATAGCCGCCGGTCGCGCCTTCGAGCCACCGTTTCCACGGCTGATTAAACGCTTCAATGACATTGACACGAAAATCCTCGCGCTGCGCCAGCGTCATGGTTTCACTGATCACGCGGGCCTGATTGGAAGGAGACGGCAAGGCCGCTTCGCGCATGCGCCCTGCGCTCGGCCAGCCGACTTCGCCGACGAAGATCTCTTTGTTGGGAATTGCGGCGGCGACCTGCTTGCGGATAGCGTCGACATGCGCGGCGGCAACGGAAGCCGGCAACGGAAAATCCTCCCAGTACGGCAGGATGTGAATGGTGACGAAATCCACCGCGCTTTGCAGATCGCGATTGCGCAGCCAGAACTCCCAGACATCCGCATAGGTGACAGCCATGCTCACCTGCGACTTCACCGTGCGGATCGCTCCTTCAAGATCGCCGACGGAAAGATCGCCGCGCAAAAGTACTTCATTGCCGACAATCACTGCGCTGATCGTGTTCGGAAAAGTTCTCGCCAGTGCCACGACGGTATCAACCTGGCGGCGGTTCTTTTCGGCTTTGTTGGATAGCCAAAGACCTTGCATCACTTTGAGGCCGTGCCGCTCGGCAATGGCGGGGATCTGATCGAGGCCGTTTTCGGTTGAATAGGTGCGAATGCAATTTGTGTAACGGGACAACAAAGCCAGATCTTCGTCGATCTGGGCGGCGTCGACACGCGTCGCCTCGACCAGCGGATCCTGATCGCCGCGAAACGGCGCATAGGAGACGCAAGCAAGCTTGCCTCCGGCGGCAAGCGGCGACGGCGGCAGCCGGATCGGCGCGCCGAGCCACCACCAGGCAAAGCCAATGGCGATGGCGGTTGCCGCGTAGCAGGCGAGCGCTGCGGTGAGCGAGTTTGCGGATATGGGACGCGGCACGGCACCGCCTTAGAGCATGATCCGGAAAAGTGGAAGCCGGTTTTCCGAAAAGATCATGCTCGATCAAAATGCTAGACCTGCAATCGCTCCAATGTGAAACGATTGCGCTCTAGCCTTGGCTGCAGCCGATGCCAAGCGCACTGGCGTTAACAACTCGCACCAAGTGCGCTGGACAAATGACTATGGTTAGGCTGTGGTCATGGCCGGGTTACGGGTGAAAACCGCTGCCGCAATAGCGGCCTAATCCGGGGCCACAACGGCAGCGCAAAAAGACAAGAACCGCAATAAAGCAAACCTTGGGAACGTCCCTTTCAGCGACCTTCAGTTCAGTGCAATAAGGCGATTATGTCGTACCGCGTACTCAATCTTGCCGGCGGAATATGCGCCGTCCTATGGCTGTTTGCGGCCCCCCCTGGCACCGGATTTTCTCCCGCCTTTGCGCAAAACAACGATGCCAAGCCCGCCGACCAGCAATCCGCGGCGTCCAAAGAGGGCGCCAAGGACAATGGCAAAGACACCGCCAAGGACGGCAGCAAAGAACCCCAGAAAATCGATGAATTTGCCGAAGCCCAGCGCACCCTGAACGGGCCGGCGGGCAATCCCGAATGCGTGTGGCTTGGCCGCCGTGTCGTTAGCCTGTTGTGGCGCGACGACCTCGATACCGCCTTCCGCCACCTCGATCTGTACGACCGGTTTGGCTGCCCCAGCGGCCACATCCAGGTGACCTTCCGGTGCCTGGTTTTGCACGCCAATACGATCGATCCAAAGGCCGCCGACAGCCTCAACGGGCGTGTCCATGCGTGCTGGATCAATCCGGCCCTGCCGCCCGCCCCACCGCCGGCCGCCTCCGCGCAAAATCCGACGACGACACGCTGAGCCTGAACATTCGTTAATGCCGCGCGAGAGCCGCTGCGGCATCGTCGGCAGCAGCAAAAAAATCACTTGTACGCGGCGCTTTGCGCCATCCTGCTGTCTTGAATTCGCCATTGCCAATCGCTAATTTTTGTTTTGCCGCTCGTTAGGATCGCCTCACCCTACGACCATCGTCGAACCTGGGGGCAGGTTCGGGCCTGTGTGGTTCGCCCCGCGTGGTTGGAGTCCATGCGCACCGTCGCTGCCGTGCTCGCGCTAGTTGCGTGCGTGCATG
>JBQCCX010000157.1:0-13992 GCA_051961815.1 Xanthobacteraceae bacterium | reverse complement strand
GCGCAGCGCAAATCGATGCGGGACTGGATACCAAGCGTCAGGGCGGTGGCGTTGGCCGCGATCTCATCCAACAATACGTCGAGCCGGTCCGGATGCCAGCGCACCACGTGCAGCACCGGTCCAAAGATTTCGCGGTCGAGCGCGCTGGCGCGATCGAGCTCGACGATGGCGGGGGCAACGTAATTGCCTTGCGCCGGCAGAACGCCGTCCCAGCGAAAGCGCAGGCGTCCGGCACCATCTTGTTCGGCGAGCCATGCGTCGAGCTTGGTCTTGGCCTCGGCATCGATCACCGGTCCTATGTGAGTCCCGATCGACCGGGGATCACCGACGCTCAACTCACGCGCCGCGCCGGCAATCATCGCGAGCATCGGCTCGGCGATGTCGTCCTGCAGGCACAGCAAGCGCAGCGCCGAGCAGCGCTGGCCGGTGGAGCGGAACGCCGATGCCAACACGTCGTCGCAGACCTGTTCCGCCAACGCGGTCGCGTCCACGATCATTGCATTGATCCCGCCGGTCTCCGCGATCAGCGGCACAATCGGATCGATTTTCGCAGCGAGCGTGCGATTGATGGCGCGGCCAGTCTCCGTCGAGCCGGTGAAGACGACGCCGGCGACGAGCCGGTGCGCGACGAGATGCGCCCCGACCGGGCCGTCGCCCGGAACGAGGTGAAGCGCGCTTTTGGGCACGCCGGCCTCATGCAAAAGCGCGACCGTTCGCGCGGCGACGAGCGGGGTCTGTTCCGCCGGTTTGGCGACGACCGTATTGCCGGCAAGAAGCGCCGCCGCGATCTGGCCGACGAAAATGGCGAGCGGAAAATTCCATGGCGAAATACACACGAACACGCCGCGGCCGCGATAGCGCAGCTCGTTGCTTTCGCCGGTCGGTCCCGGCAGCGCCTGCGGCCTGAACGTGCTTCGCGCGTGGACCGCATAATAGCGGCAATAATCGACGGCCTCGCGCAATTCGGCGAGCGCGTCGTCGAGCGTTTTGCCTGCCTCGTTTTGCAGCAAAGCGAGCAAGCGGCCACTATCGGATTGCAACCGATCGGCGGCGCGCTCGAGCGCCGCGGCGCGTTTCTCGATCGGCCATGCAGTCCATGACGGGAAGCCATCGGCGGCCGCGGCGATGGCCGCGTCGGCAATCGCGGCATCGGCCTCGCGGACGATACCGACCGCGCTGCCGTCAATCGGCGAGCGCACTTGCCGCGTGATGCCGGGGAGCGCGACGCCGTCGACGAGCGGCGCGGCGCCTGTATCCGCCGTCGCGGCATGGCGGATTTCAGCGAGCAACGCATCGAGGCTCGCCCGATCGCCGAAATCGATGCCGGCGGCGGCGCGGCGTTCCGGCTGAAGGATATCGCGCGGCAGCGCAATCTTGCGATTGCGCGCCTGCGCCGGCGCACCGATCCAGCTCTGCGGGCGGCGCAGGATTTCGGCGACCGGCACGGCCGGATCGGCGGCGACCGAAACGAACGATGAATTGGCGCCATTCTCCAGAAGCCGGCGCACCAGATAGGCGAGAAGATCGCGATGGCCGCCGACCGGGGCATAGACGCGACAGGCGGTATCGGGAAATTCGGCGAGCAGCGCCGCATAAAGCGCTTCGCCCATGCCGTAGAGTCGCTGGAATTCGAAGCCGTCAATCCCGCCGGCGTCCTCGATGACGCTCGCGACGGTGAGCGCATTGTGGGTGGCGAATTGTGGGAACAGGCGGCGCCGCGCCGCCAATAATCGTTTGACGCAGGCCATGTAGCACAGATCGGTCATCGCCTTGCGGGTGAACACCGGATAATCGGCAAGGCCGCGCTCCTGGGCGCGCTTGATCTCGGTATCCCAGTAGGCGCCTTTGACGAGCCGAACCGTAAGCTTGCGGTTCAAGGCTGCCGCGACCGCTTCGACCCAGCCGATCACCGCAACGGCGCGCTTCTGATAGGCCTGCACCGCAAGACCAAAGCCGTCCCAGTTCGCGAGCGCGGGATCGCCGAGTGCGGCGGCGATGACGTCGAGCGACAATTCGAGGCGGTCTGCCTCCTCGGCATCGACCGTGAACTGCAGATCGTGGCTCTTGGCGAGCCGTGCCAGCTCGACCAGTCGCGGCGTCAATTCCTGGTGCACGCGCTCGCGCGAGATCGCCTCGTAGCGCGGATGCAAAGCCGAGAGCTTGACCGAAATTCCCGGCCGGCTTTTGCCGCTCCCGGCCTGCGCGCCGATCGCCGCGATGGCGCCGCCATAAGCTGCGAAATAACGATCGGCATCGTCACGCGTGCGCGCGCCTTCACCGAGCATGTCGAATGAATAAGAAAATTCCGCATGGGCCTTGGCGCGCTGGAGCGCCTCCTCGATGGTGCGCCCGATCACAAAATGCGAAGCAAGCAGGCGCATCGCCTGCCGCGTTGCCGCGCGCATCGCCGGAAGCCCGATCCGGCGCACGACATTGTCGAGGATGGTTTCCGGCGTTTCGGCAGGATGGATGACGCGCGCGGCGACGCCGAGCGTCCATGCCGAGGCCGAGACCAGAAGCGCCGTGGATTTAATATCGCCGTCGAGCCAGCGCCCGGCGGCGAGCTTGTCTTCAATCAACCGGTCCGCGGTCGCGGCATCGGGCACGCGAAGCAGCGCCTCGGCGAGCACCATCAATGCCAGACCCTCCTTGGTGGAGAGCGAGAAGGCATGGAGAAAATCGTCGATGCCGCCCAGCCCGCCGATCTTGTCGCGGATCGCCTCGATCAAGCGCCGCGCCCGCGCATCGATCCGGCCTTCCGCGGCGTCCTGGCGCGGCGCATTGATCAAGAATTCGGCCGCCGATTCCTCGTCGGCCGGCGCATAGGGTGCCGAAAAAGGCGGCAGGGCAACCGTCACTCCGCTCATTGGGGCATTTTATAATGTGAGCGCGCGTTTTCATTCACCCTCCCTGCATGGGGAGGCTGGGTCGCCAAGCGGCCGGGCTGACACAGATAAGCCCCTCCCCCACGCGCTTGGCAGGTCAGGCCTGCCCGGTAAAAGCGCGCTGCAGCGCCGCGACATCGAATTTCTTCATGGTCATCAGCGCGCTCATGGTCCGTTCGCGCTTGGCGCCGTCGGCATCGGTGAGCATTTGCGGCAAGACCTGCGGCACAACCTGCCAGGAGACGCCGAATTTATCCTTGAGCCAGCCGCACTGGCCTTCCTGACCACCATCGGTGAGTTTGCGCCAGAAATGATCGACTTCGGCCTGGCCGTCGCACATTACCTGAAACGAGACCGCCTCGTTAAACCTGAAAAGCGGTCCGCCGTTGAGCGCGGTGAAGGTCTGGCCGTCGAGTTCAAACTCGACAGTCAGGACCGAGCCCGGCTCCTTGCCATGGATGTCGCGCCCGGCCTTGGTGTAGCGGCTGACCTCTTTGATCCGCGAATTTTTGAAGATCGCGACATAAAAATTCGCCGCCTCCTCAGCTTGCGTATCGAACCACAGACACGGTGTGATTTTCTGCTTGGCGATCGCCATGGTATTCTCCGCTCGGAGCGACGAGCCGCTATTTGTGACTGGCCAGATAGGTATCGAGCCGTTCGAACGAACCGCTCCAGCCGCCGCGCATGCCGTCATGCGCCGCGTCGAACGTGCTCTGCTCTTGCGGCGAGGCGTCGAGCGTCGACCAGGTCAGCGTCAGCGCCGTCTTGCCGCCGGGCGCGTCTTGCAGGGTCACCGTGGTCAAGAGCCGCAGCGGCCAGGTCGGGCTCAGCGGGTGGCGTGTCAGCCCACCGCCTTCATCCGAGAATGAATGCTCCCAAACCAGGCGCCGCGGCGGCACGATGCCGCGATAGACGAATTTGGCCCACATGACTTTGCCATCGGGCCCGCGCATGGCGACGTGATAGGTGCCGCCGGCACGCAGATCCATCTTGGCGGCGACAACGACGGAGCCCTTCGGCCCGAACCATTCCTTCATTCGCTCCGGCTCGGTGAAGCCTGCCCACACCAGATCGGGCGGCGCGTCGAACACGCGCGTGATGACGAATTCGCCCGGCTCGGTGTCTGCCTTGGTTTGGGTCAGCATGATCGCACCCCGTTCTGTTGTGGTTGCGTCAGCCTTGCGCAACCAGGATCATCCAGTTCACGCCGAATTTGTCGGCGACCATGCCGAACCGCGGCGAGAAGAAGGTCTTGCCGAGCGGCATTCTCACCTCGCCGCCCTGGGCAAGAGCCGAGAATTTCTTGTCGGCGTCGGCTTCGTCTTTGGCCGCGATCGACAGCGCGAAACCTTCGAATTTCGGCTTGCCGGTGTTGCGGCCGTCCGACGACATGATCGTCGTGTCGCCGACCTGGAATTGCGCGTGCATGACCTTATCGGCGTTTTCCGGAACGCACATGCTTTTGTCGGGGCTGTCCTTCCAGCGCATCACCATTTTCACATCCGCGCCGATCGCTTTTTTGTAGAAATCGAGCGCCTCGTCGCAGCGGCCGTCGAAAAACAGATAGGGTTGAACCTGCATCGTGGTCTCCTGTTGCCGGTTTTGCGGGAATTCAGCTGATTGGTGGTCGAGAGCTGCGCCGACGCCTCGCGCCGGGCGCACGCCACGTTGTTGCAAGCTTACCGGTCCAAACACGGCAGACATGTGGCAGGCGGCGATTGCGCGCTCAACGCGGGTGATTTTTGTTAGAATTGCGTATGGCGTTCATCCGAATCTATGGGCGCGTGCTGGGGCTGCTCCGCGCCCAAGCAAGGCTCGCGATCGTGCTGGCGCTCGCCAATATCGCGCTCGCTGGCGCGCAATTCGTCGAGCCTGTGCTGCTCGGTCGCATTGTCGATGCGCTCTCGGGCGCGCTGCCGGCCGGGCTTGGTCCCGCGGCGCGCGTGCTCGCGCCGCTGATTGGCGCCTGGGTCGGTTTCGGCCTGTTCATCATCGTCGCCGGCACGCTGGTTGCCTGGTTTGCCGATCGGCTAGCGCATCAGCGCCGCAATCTGGTGCTGGCCGATTATTTCGAGCACGTACTGCAATTGCCGCTCGCCTACCATTCCGGCGCGCATTCCGGGCGGCAGATCAAAGTGATGCTGGCCGGCACCGACACGTTGTGGTGGCTATGGGTGTCGTTCTTTCGCGAGCATTTCGCCGCTTTCGTCTTCATCGCGCTGTTGCTGCCCGCCTCGTTGGCGCTCAACTGGCGGCTCGCCTTGCCGCTGATCGCGCTCTGCCTCGGCTTCGTCGCGCTGACGATGACCGTGATGCAGCGGGCGTTCGCGCTGCAAAGCGCTGTCGAGCGGCACTATTCCGATCTCGCCGAGACCGCCGCCGACGCGCTCGGCAATGTCGCCGTCGTGCAGAGCTATGCCCGCATCGAGCTCGAAGTTTCAGGCATGAGGGGATTGGTCGATTCGCTTCTTCGCGCACAGATGCCGGTATTATCGTGGTGGGCGGTCGCGGCGGTGCTTACCCGCGCCGGCACCACACTCACTTTGCTCGTGATCCTCTTGCTCGGCACCTACTTGAAACTGGTCGGGCTCGCCTCGGTCGGCCAGATCGTCAGCTTCATGAGCATTGCCGCGCTCTTGATTTCCCGTCTCGAACAAGCCGTCGGCTTCTCCAACCGGTTGTTTCTCGACGCGCCGAAGCTTGCCGATTTCTTCGACGTACTCGACACGGTGCCCGCGGTGCGTGACCGGCCCGGCGCAGTCGATCCCAGCCGCGTGCGCGGCCTGGTCGACTTCAAGGACGTTTCGTTTTCCTACGACGGCAAGCGCCCTACGGTGGCGGACTTAAGTTTTACCGCGGCGCCGGGCGAGCGCATCGCGCTGGTCGGCCCGACCGGCAGCGGCAAATCGACCTCACTCGCTTTATTGCATCGCGCCTTCGATCCGCAATCGGGCATGATTTCGATCGACGGCACCGACATTCGCGATCTCACATTGGTCGGACTGCGGCGCAATATCGGCGTGGTGTTTCAGGAGACGCTGCTGTTCAATCGCTCCATTGCCGAGAACCTGCGCGTCGGCAAGCCGGACGCCAGCGAGGCAGAATTGCGCGAGGCCGCAGCACGCGCGCAGGCGCTCGATTTCATCGAAGCCAACAGCCAAGGCTTCAACGCGCCGATCGGCGAGCGCGGGCGGCTACTCTCCGGCGGCGAGCGCCAGCGCCTTGCCATCGCCCGCGCACTTCTGAAGGATCCGCCGATCCTGATCCTCGACGAGGCGACGAGCGCGCTCGACCCGCTCACCGAAAGTCGCGTCAACCTCGCGCTCGACGAGGTGATGAAAGGCCGCACCACATTCGTGATCGCGCACCGACTAGCGACGGTCCGCGATGCGAGCCGCATCCTGGTGTTTCGCCACGGCCGCATCGCCGAAAGCGGCACGTTCGAGGAGCTCAAGCGCCGCGGCGGATTCTTTGCCGAATTGGTGCAGGCGCAATTCGCGTCCGCAGCGGAATAGGCTACGCCCCGCACATCGGCGGCGGCCCTAGAATGTCGCGCGGGGTCCCAAGCACGCCTTCTGCGGCGCAGGCGATCAACACGAGCCGCTCGTCGTCGCCACCCCTGGCGATGAGCTGCAAGCCGACCGGCATGCCGACGCGATCGAGCCCGACCGGCAAAGTCGCCGCGCAGAGGCCGAGGTAATTCACCGGCACGAGGTTGTGCACGATCTTGCGGTTGCGCGCCCAGAACTGCTCCGGGCTCGTTTCTTCGGCCAGCACGTGCGGCGAGACCATCACGGTCGGGCTTGCGATCACGTCGACATCCCCGAAATGCGCGGTTTTTGCCGCCGCCTGGAGCCGCAAGCGCCGGCTCAAATACTCGCGCGCCGAAAGCGTCTCGGCATTTTTGAGCGCCGGCGCGTTGACCGGATCGATGGTCTCGAGCCAGTCCGGCAGTTCGCGATCGAGAAAAGCGCGCAGCTCAATCGCCGATACCCCGCCCTCGGAAAAAACCGCAAAGGCCTCGCGCGCTTCCGGCAGCGGCGTTTCCTCCACCACCGCGCCGGCGCTCGCAAGTTTGTCGATCGCGGCGCGGGCCACTGCATCGATGTCATTTTCGCAACCGTCCCAGAACCAGGATTCGGCGATACCGATGCGAAGGCCGTCGACGCCGTCGGGGGCGCGGCGCAGAAAGGCAAAACTGTCGCCAAGATGCGGATCGAGCGCGGCGAAACTGAAAGCCGCATCCGCCATGCTGCGCGCCAGAATGCCGGGCGTGTCGAAGGAAAAACTCAGCGGCACGATGCCCTCGGTCGACCAGCGATCCTTGGTGATTTTCAACCCGGCATTGCCGGTCATCGCCGCCGGCAGCCGCACCGATGCCGCAGTATCGCTGCCGAACGCCAGCAAGGCCGAACCCTCGCAGAGCGACACGCCGGCGCCGCTCGATGAGCCGCCCGGCGAACGATGGGCGCGCGGATCCCAGGGATTGTACGGCGCGCCGTAATGGGCGTTATGGCCGGTGCCGCCGAAGGCGAATTCGACCATGTGGGTCTTGCCCATCACGGTTGCGAGTTGCCGGCGCAGCGCGGCGATCACCGGGCCGTCGCTCTCGAATTGTGGCGGCAGGCGCTTGGGCGAGCCGGCATAGGTCGCAAAGCCGGACACCGCAAACAGGTCCTTGATCGAGGTTGGGATGCCCTGCAGCGGCCCGGCACGCGAACCCACGGCAAAAGCGGCATCGGCGGCGTCGGCGCAGGCCCGGGCATGCTCCGGCGCCCATTGTGAATAGGCCATGAGCTTGCCGCCGAAGCGCTCGTGATTGGCGATCGCGGCTTCGGCGAGCGCGCGGGCTTTGAGCTTGCCGTCCTCAAGACGGGCCGCGATCTCGGCGAGCGGCAGAGCGAGTGCATCGGTCATGGTGGCGTCCCCGCAAAGGTCTCGGATCGGAAGATATATCGCGCCCAGCCCGGAACCCGCGTTCCGCTCCGGCGTTGATTCGTGCCCGGCTTAACCTGTCATGACACGCCCGGCCATGGAGTCCCGCAACCGGTCGACCGGTCGGGACTCCTTGCTTTTCATGGCAATCCCACATGCGCAACCGGCTGCTGGGTCTCTTTGGCGGGAGGACGCCGATTGGATGTATTTACCGCCGCCGGCGCGACATCGCCGCCTAGCCAAGACGTAAGGGGGAACGCCGACGCCGTCTGGCGGCTTCTTGTTACGCTATGGCGTTCGTTGTGTTGGAAGAGTCGATCGGTCGAAGGCTTAAATCTGCCGGGCGTTCGATTCTGACCGGGTTTGCGCATTTCCTCGACGCCCGCAAAGTCTTGCGCGGATCGATATCCAAGGAGAGCCGCCAGGGCCTCGACTGGCTCAACTTTTTTCTCGCCGATATTCAGACCGGCTTCGGTGCCTTCGTCGCTTTCTATCTGGCCGATCTTGGTTGGGACAAGAGCCAGGTCGGGCTTGCTTTGTCCGCCGGCACTGTCGCCGGCTTGATCGCGCATCTGCCGGGCGGCGCGTTGGTCGATTGGGTGCCGTGGAAACGCGGTCTGGCCGCGATCGGCATTGTCGCCATCGCGGTCTCAGCGTTGATATTGGCTTTTGCACCGACTTTCGTGCTGGTCTTCATCGCCGAAATTTTGCACGGCATTACCGGCGGCATCGTCACGCCGGCGATCGCGGCCATCAGCCTCGGCCTGGTCGGCCGCGGCGCCATGTCGGCGCGCACCGGGCGCAACAATGCCTTCGATGCCGCCGGCAACGCGCTGACCGCGGGCGCGATGGGCGCGGCAGGGCAGTACATTGCGAAGAGCGCGATCTTTGTCGGCGCCGCGGCTTTATGCGTGCCGGCGCTGATCGCGCTCTACTTCATCCGCAGCAACGAGATCGACTACGCGCGCGCCCGCAATGCCGGGATCGGCCGCCATGCGGCGAATGTTCAGCGCCTTTTCGATTTGAGCAAAAATCTGTCGCTGTACATCTTCGCCGGCTGCATTTTCTTGTTCCAGCTTGCCGATGCTTCGATGCTCCCGGTGATCAGCGAAGATCTGGCGGTCGACAAGAACCGGTCCGGATCGCTGTTGATAGCCGGTCTTATCGTCACGCCGCAGCTGATCGCCGCCGCCTTGTCGCCCTGGGTCGGATACCATTCAGAGAAGTTCGGGCGCAAACCGTTGCTGTTGATCGGCTTTGCCATCGAGGCGGTGCGCGGGCTGTTGTTCGCCGTCAATACCAGCTACCCCGTTCTGATCATCGGCCAATGCCTGGGCGGGATCAGTGCCGCGGCCGTGACCGTGCTTACGGTGTTGATGGTTGCCGACCTGACAACCGGCACCGGCCGCTTCAACCTCATTCAAGGCTTCATCGGCACGGTCATCGCCATCGCGGCGGCGATCAGCACCGGCGTCAGCGGCTTTGTGTTTGAGCAAGTCGGCCACCTCTATGGGTTTCTGATTCTTTCTGCCGTCGCGGTTGCGGCGACGGTGCTGCTGTGGGCGGCGCTGACCGAAACCAAGCCCGGCAAATATCTCGATTGAGCCACGATGATGGTTTTTCAGCACGAAAATCGTCGGCGCTCGCCTTGATGCACTGCACAGAGCCAAACGCAGAGTCGGGAACGTGACTGGCTGCTGGGCGTTATTAGACGGCGCTAAAAAAGGAAGCTTGCATTGTTTCCCGGCTAGCGTGGCGTGGTTTGTTTACCGGCCGATCCCGCGTCGCGCCACGCGTTGTGGATTTGATAAAGAGGAGAACAAAATGCGCATTATGGCATTTGCGATAGCGGCTGCTTTCGCGTTGGGCATTCCAGCATCGGTGCCGGCCAAGGCGGAAGACACAACCGTCATCAAGAAACATCGCGACTATGACAACGATCGCGCCAAAATCATCATCAAAAAGAAAGAAGAACCGCGCGACAAAAAGGTCATCATCCACAAGGACGAGTAAAAACGCGTCTTTGGTAACTAAAAGCCCGAGCAACGCTCGGGCTTTTTTGTTTGCAGTGACAGGGAGAGAGCTTCGAGAGGAATTGAGCGACTTTACGCCGCCGGTCGCGGTTTACGAAAACCAGAAAGCGCCGAGCTGCAGAGATGCTCAGAATCGCACTCACCGCGCCGCGCCAATCTGATGATGCGCTTGGCTACCAGCTCGCGAACCATCAGTTCGGAATCGGTGTTGGCGAGGGCGGCGATCGCCTTGTCGTAAGCGTTGCCCATGGCCGACGTCTGCTCGGGAGCAAAGACACTCAAGCGCGGCCGGAACTGTAGGATATCCGCCATTAGCGCCTCCTTCCGCCTATCCGGGCGGCTTGATTTAAAATGCTTCCTGCGATGTCGGCGTTCCCCCGACGGGTCATTAAATATCTGGATGGTAACGTGCGGCAGCTAACGCAGCCGCTCCAAGATGCTGACGTAGTTGGCGACCGCACTGCCGCCCATGTTGAAGATGCCGCCGAGCTTGGCGTCTTTGACCTGCATGTCCCCCGCGGTGCCTGTGAGCTGCATGGACGCCAGTGCGTGCATCGACACCCCGGTGGCGCCGATCGGATGTCCCTTCGATTTCAGACCGCCGGACGGATTGATCGGCAGCGCGCCGTCTTTATTCACCGTGCCTTCCGCGATCACGCGCGCGCCGTGGCCTTCCGGCGCCAGCCCCATGGCTTCGTATTCGATCAGCTCGGCGATGGTGAAGCAGTCATGCACCTCGGCAAAGGACAAATCGGACAGCGCAATCCCGGCTTGGGCCAGGGCACGCTGCCAGGCCACCGCGCAGCCTTCGAACTTGAGTATGTCGCGCCGCGACATTGGCAGAAAATCCTGCACATGCTGGGCGCCGCGGAATACGATGGCCTTGTTGAGCGCGAGCGCGGTTTCGACGTCGGCGAGCACCAGTGCGGCGGCGCCATCGGAAACCAGCGAACAATCGGTGCGTTTGAGCGGTCCGGCAACCAGCGGATTTTTTTCGCTCTCGGCGCGGCAGAAGTCGTAGCCGAAATCTTTGCGGATCTGCGCGTAGGGATTGCCGACGCCGTTCTTGTGATTCTTGGCGGCGATACGCGCGAGCGCGTCGGACTGATCGCCCCAACGCTGGAAGTAAAGCGCGGCGATCTTACCGAAAATGCCGGCAAAGCCCGCGTCGATATCGGCTTCCTCGCGCACATAGGACGCCTTGAGCAGATTGCGTCCGATCTCCTCGGCCGGCGCCGTGGTCATTTGCTCGACGCCGACGACGAGCACGATCCGGGCGGCGCGGGCCGCGATCGCCTTGAGGCCCTGATGCACCGCCGCGGATCCGGTCGCGCAAGCGTTTTCTACTCGCGTGGCGCGCTTAAAGCGCAGATCGGGCGAGGCCTGCAACACCAGCGAGGCGGTGAAATCCTGCGCCGAGAAACCGGCATTGAAATGGCCCAGCACGATTTCATCGACGTCTTTGGCGGCAATGCGGGCATCGGTGAGCGCATCGCCGGCAACACGCACAATGAGGCTTTCGACCGTCTCGCCGCCGAGTTTGCCGAACGGGCTATGCGCCCAGCCAACGATGCACGCGGTCATGGTGTTTTCACTTTCTGCTGCCAAGGTCTTCTCGCGCTGCCGAATTTTGGTCGCTTTTGGCAGGCTTTAAGATTGTTGGTCCGATCAACACGATTGGAACCGGCTTGAGCATAGCGCCATTCGGCTTTGCCTTCGAGCCGGCTTGCGTTAGATAATGACGCACCCACGCCTTGTGAACTCGAACTCATCGCGGGCTTGCCAATAGCCCGGACCAAGCCGATGGACCGCAGGACGTGCATATGAACGGTGTGTTTCGAAGGCGGCCGCTCGGATTTCTTGTCGCCCCGCTGGCGTTGGGCGCCGCCGCGCTCGCAACCGTGCTACCGATGCGCGCCGCCAATGCCATGGCGCTCATTCTGGTCGACGCCGACAGCGGCAAAGTGCTGCGCGCCGAGAACGCGACCTATCCATGGTACCCGGCTTCGACCACCAAGCTGATGACGCTGTATATGACGCTGACCGCGATCCGCGATCGGCGAATCACGCCGGATACTTTGTTCACGGTGTCGGCGAACGCCAATGAACAATCGCCGACCAAGATGGGCTTTGCGGTCGGCACCCAGGTCACGGTCGATAACGCCATCAAAATGATGATGGTGAAGTCGGCCAATGACATGGCGGTGCTGCTTGCCGAGGGCATCGGCGGTTCGGTCGACGCGTTCGGCCAACAAATGACCGAGGCCGCGCATCGCCTCGGCATGACGGAGTCCCATTTCAATAATCCCAACGGCCTGCCCGATGACGGCCAGATCGTCTCCGCACGTGACCTTGCCATTCTCGCCCGTGCGCTCATTCGCGAGTTTCCCGAATACAATGCCTATTGGCATCTCCCGGCCATCAAATACGGCCGGCGCGTGGTGCGAAACTACAATCCCCTGCTCGGCCGCTATGTCGGCGCTGACGGAATGAAAACCGGCTTTATCTGTTCGTCGGGGTTCAACCTCGTCGCCACCGCAAGCCGCAACAACCGCCAGCTGATTGCCGTGGTACTCGGCGCGCCGACCTCGGCGTCACGGGCGCAGAAGGCGGCGGAATTATTGGAGAGCGGCTTCGCGCGCAGCCCGTTCGCGTGGCTGTTGCCGGCCTTCGGCAACGTCAATGCACTCACCCCGATCGAAGCCGCGCCCCCCGATCTGAAAGACGACATGTGCGGCCCGCGTCGCAAGCGTCACGCGCTCGAAGCCGCCATGGCCGACAGCGCCGATCCGGACGCCGGCGACCTGAACGACAATGCCACGGATACGAATTCGCAAAATCCCAATCTTGTCACCGCGCTGCGCGCGCCGACGCCAAAGAACCTCTTAAGCGAGCCAGGGCCAGTCACGCCGGTCGTGGTCTATACCGGGCCGACGCGCACCGCCGAGCAGATCGCGGCGCTCGCCGCACTGCCCGCATACGAGCCCAGCAAAAAGAAAGCCAAGCACAAAGGCGGCGCCAAAACCGCCGAGGCCAAGCAGACCGACGGCAAGGCGGACGCCAAGAAAGAGCCCAAGAAAGACGGCGTCAAAGCCAAACCGGCGCAGCACAAACCGGCCCCCGGCAAGACCACCGATCGCACCACGACGGCGCAGTAGTCCGCGCGCGGTCTATTCAGCTTCCTGGCCTGCCAAGGCGAAATCGCGGAAATTATAGTGCGAAGTAGGCAGGTCCTTTGCGTCGGCCATCATCTGCAGGGGATTGACTTCGATCTGCGTCGAAGCAGCAACACGGGGGGAGCTCGCGATCACCCAAACTCCGGCGCCAATAAGCATTAGAGCACCGCCAATCAGGCTATACCCAATCGCCTTGGGGCCGGAATTCCTCACAACAGGCTTGATTACGGCTTGCATGAGCAAATCCTTTCTTTGTTTGCTCAGTAAAATCTGCAAATTTAAATCTATTCAATCAGCGAATTAAATCTATTCAGCCAGACGGTCTAAGTGGGAAAAGGCGCCGGTTTGTGCCGCAACAGCGGTTTAATCGCGCGTTGGCGCAAATTTTTTGCAGTTAACTAAAATATGGCGAAAATTTCGCCAGACGAATTAACGCGCGCTCAATCACGGGTGCGGCTCGGCTTCGGGGGCCGACGGGCGGCGATCTGAGCTAATTAAAACAAGTGCCAGGCCGAAGCTTGCACCTCTGCCGCTCGCGCAAGTTCGTGCTACAACCAGCCTTTCCGGCGGGCGACGCGATGCACGAAAAGATCACCATTTCTCACCTGCAGCAAATGAAGCGGCAGGGGCAGAAGAGCGTTGGCGTCGTCGCCTGGGATTATCAGATCGCGCGCATCGCCGATCGCGCCGGCTTCGATTTCATCTCGGTCGGCGACTCGGTCGGCGTCAATCTGTGGGGCCGCGCCGACGTGCTCGACGTCACGGTCGAGGAAATGCTGATCTGCTGCCAGGCGGTGCGGCGCGGCGCCAAACGCGCACTCCTCAGCTGCGACATGCCCTATGGGCCGGTGCAGCACGGCAGCGACGCCGCGCTTGCGGCGGCACAGCGGTTGATGCGCGAGGGCGGCGCCGAGGTCATCAAGGTCGATGCCGCCGCGGAATTTCCCGATGTGGTACGCG
>JBQCCX010000156.1:0-7944 GCA_051961815.1 Xanthobacteraceae bacterium | reverse complement strand
GCCATTGCTTGGGCCATGGATTTGCATCGCGGTGCCGGAAAACAGCCGGCGCATGTGAAAAAGGACGTGCCCGGATTCATCGGCAATCGCTTGCAGCACGCATTGTGGCGCGAGGCGATTGCGCTGGTCGAGCAGGGCATTTGCGATGCCGAAACCGTCGATGCCGTGATCAAAGCGTCGTTCGGGCGGCGGCTTGCCGTGCTTGGCCCGCTGGAAAATGCCGATCTGGTCGGAACCGATCTGGCGCTCGCGGTCCATGATGTGGTTCTGCCGGCAATCGATAGCCGGCCGAGCGCGTCGCCCTACCTGCAAAAGCTTGTCGCCGAGGGCAAGCTTGGCTTCAAATCGGGCGAAGGGTTTCGCAAGTGGAGCCCGGAACAGCAAGCGACGCTGCGCGCCAGGCTGGTCGCCCATCTGAAAGCATCACGCGATCGGGAGACTGCAAAATGACAGCAGAACCGCCTTCGGGAAGTCGTCGGCGCGTCATCGATCGGCGCGCTGTCGTGGCGCGCGGTCTCGGCCTGTTGGCGGCGCCGGCGGTACTGCGAGCGATTGCGGCCGAGGCGCAATCAAAGGTCATCAAGGTTGGCCACGTCAGTCCGCGCACCGGGCCGCTCGCCGGGTTCGGTGAAGCGGACGGCTTTATTCTCGACCAGGTCAGACAGCTTTTGGCTAAAGGCCTGGAGAGCGGCGCCAAGACCTATCAGGTCGAGATTGTCAGCAAGGACAGCCAGTCGAGCGGCACGCGCGCCTCGGAGGTCGCATCCGAACTGATCCTGCGCGACAAGGTCGATCTGATCGTCGCTTCGGCAACCCCCGACACCACCAATCCGGTGGCCGATCAGGCCGAGGTCAACGAGGTGCCGTGCATCACCACCAATTGTCCGTGGCAGCCGTATTTTTTTGGTCGCAACGGCGATCCGAAAAAGGGTTTCACTTGGACCTACCATTTCTTTTGGGGATTAGAAGATGTCATCGCGGCCTTCCTCGCGCTGTGGGAAGGTCAGCCCACCAACAAGGTGGTCGGCGGCCTGTTTCCCAATGACGCCGACGGCAACGCTTGGGGCGATCCGCAGCGCGGAATGCCGCCGGCGCTGGCGCAGGCCGGCTACCGGCTCATCGATCCCGGCCGCTACCAGGTCATGAACAACGACTTCACCTCGCAGATCACGCGTTTCAAAGAAGCCGGCGCCGAGATCGTTACCGGCAACATGATCCCGCCGGATTTTTCCACCTTCTGGTCGCAGGCGGCGCAGCAGAACTTCCACCCGAAAATCGTGACCATCGGCAAGGCGCTGTTGTTTCCGTCCGTGGTGAATTCGCTTGGCCCCCGCGGCAACGGCTTGACCAGCGAAATCTGGTGGACGCCCAATTATCCATTCCGGTCGGGCTTGACCGGACAAAGCGCCCAGCAACTGACCGATGCTTATACGAGCGCCACCGGAAGGCCGTGGTCGCAGCCGATCGGCTATCAGCACGCGCTGTTCGAAGTCGCGATCGACGTCCTCAAGCGCGCGAAGACTATCGAGCCAAAATCGATCCTCGACGCGATTGTGGCGACGAATTACGGCTCTATCGTTGGTCCGGTGCATTGGACCGGTCAGCCGGTCAAAAATGTGAGCAAGACCCCGCTGGTCGCCGGCCAATGGCAGCGCCGCGGCGGCGGATTCGAACTGGTCATCACCGCGAACAAACCGGCTCCGGAAATACCCGTCGGCGGAACGCTGCAATTGTTGTCTTAAGCCCGGTTCGCGCTAGGGGGAACGCAACAGTGCGATCAGGGCGCGGCTGTCGGGCAATTGTTCGAGCCGCAGCACCGTCTCGATCAGCGCATTCTGCTGTTGCTCTGCCAGCGTCGCGCGCGTGAGTTTGCGAAACTTGTCGATGATCTGCGCGTCGCTGGCGAAATCTTGCTCGCTTCCCCGCGGCGCGTCGCGGGCCTCGTGCTCGACCGCGCCGTCGCGCAAATGGACTTCGACGCGCACCCGGTGCCGGTGCGCCGCGCCGAGCGCGGTGATCGCCGGATCGTGAATCACTTGCACTTTGCGCGACAGTTCGATGCGCGCATGATCGTTGACGCAGTCAGCAGTGAATTGGTCGACAAAGGCGTCGCCGGTCAGGATCAGCGTGGCGGCGCAGAATGGCAAATTCAGCTGCGCGGCGGTCAACCCCTCCGGTCGATAGGCCCAGCCGGCATGGTCCACGGTGACCTGCGACGCATGGACGATGATCCGATCGATGTCGGCGGCGGTGAACGAGTGCCGGTTGCGGATATCGGTGAGCGCGTCGAGCGTCGTGTGATTGCTGCCCACGCAAGCATAGAATTTCAGTGAAACGCGCATCGTTTCGTAGCGCTCGCCAAATCCGGCAGTCAGCGCGGCCAGATCGAAACGGTCCTGCGAGCGGGAAAACGTGGTGCAAAAGCCGCCATATCGCGCCTCAAACACGTCGGTGATGCCGGTAAAGCCGTTGCCGGCGAGGAGCGCTGCATAAAGACCGCTCTGCGCGGCACGTCCGGCATGCATGCGCTTGACCATGGCGCCATATTGCGCCGCCATCAGCCCGCTGGACTGGGTGCCGGCGATGCCGAGCACATGCACGGTCTTATCCGCGTCAAGCGCCAGTGCGCGAGCCGCCGCAGCTGCTGCGGCGAATACACCGACCGTCGCGCCCGAATGCCAGCCCTGGCCGATATGCTGCGGACCCATGCACAGACCGACGCGCGGTCCGACTTCGTATCCAGCGAGCGCCGCGGCGATGAAATCTTGTCCCGAGAGCCGCGCCTGCGTCTCCGCCAATGCAATCAGCGGCGGCAAGGTCACCGCGCCAACATGCAAGACGCCCTCGCGGTGTACGTCATCGAGCTCAAAACCCTGCACCTGCGTTCCATTGACCAGCGCCGCATGCGGCGCCGACAATCGCCGGTCGGTGCCCCAAATCGCGGCCTCTCGCGTTTTGTCGTAGCGTTCAAGCGTTTGCTGCAAGATGCGGCACCACTCGAGCTGCGCGCCGTAAATCGCACAGCCCAGCGAGTCCAGGATAAGGCGCTTAAGTCGTTCGCGAACGTCTTCGGGAATTTGGTCGTAACTTAATCGCGACACGAACTCGGCGATCCGGCGCGTGTGGAGATTTTGACCAGTCGCAGGCTGAGCCATAAGCGCGCTCGGGAGCCGCTATCTTTGCGCGCCGCCGCGGGACGTGAGGCTGTCCCACCACGGGCAAACGCCCGGCATCAGCTGATAATTACCCTCGATCACTTGAACCGGCCGGCGATAGCCGTTCGCCGCATTGGCAAGGCGGAGCGCCCGGGCCTTGGCGTTGTCGGCCGCTGACAGCCAGCGCCGTTCGTGGCCCCACATGCTGGGACCCTCTTTGCGCTCGTAAGCCTGCCAGCGTTCGACATCGATGGTGCGGGCACCCCAGCCGTACTCGACCATGAAAGCCGACGGTGTCCAGCTGTAGAACGAGGTGATGAAATCGCTGGTGTGGCGCCCGAGCGTTACCGCAACGCGCCCCTCTTCGGCGAGCGCCAGATCGTAGCCCTGGCCGACGTCATCGAAGCTGAAAAGCTCCATCATGACGTGATGGACCGCGGTCTTCCCGGTCTGAATGAAGGCGAGACTGTGATGGCGCGGATTGAGGTGGAGGAAACGGGCAACGAACGGCTCGGAATAATAGTCGGTCAGCCGAAAGCCCAGCGTCTCGCAGTAAAAGCGCATCAGCCGTTCAAGCGTGTCTGGCGCGTCGACATTGAGCACAACGTGACCGAGGCCGAGAGGACCGGTACGAAAGCCCGAGATACAGCGGCCAGGCCGGAACGGTTCAGTCGCAGTTTCGGCGCCGTAAAAGATTTCCAGCCGGTTTCCCGCCGGGTCCGGCACTACGATCAGGTCCGCAACATGCCGCTCGTCGGCCAGCGCCCGGCTGCCGTGCACGAACACTATGCCGTTGTCGTCGAGATTCGCCGCCAGCGCGTCGAGCGCTGCGGCATCGGCAACTTCCCAGCCGAAGAAGCCGATACCTTCGCCGCCATCGGCCTGGACCACCACACGTTGCTTGCGATCATCCATGCGGAACGCGAGCGTGGAACGTGATTGATCCACGCGCTGCAAGCCGAGAAGACCGGCGCCGTAGCTTTGCCAGTCGTCAAGAGCTTTGGCGCGGATGCCGATATAACCTAGCGCTTGCGGAGCCGCAGCGTGCGTCATGATGAGCGCCTCGCGGGCATGCTTTTACACCGACGGCCGCGCGCGCGCCATCCTGCATGCTGGTTCGAATGACCGCTGGATTCGTCAGGATTTACTGGATGCGAGCGGGCGCAGGACGCCATCAAGCTCAAGCGTGCCTTCGGCGTCGAGCGCGGCTTGGCTCAAAAGCCGCTCTAGATTCTGCAACATCGCTTTTTGATCGCGGGTGCGCGCCTCGCGCGCCCAACGACGGCACTGATCGGCCCACTGACTGATTTCTTCGGCTGCGGACTTGAACATGTGCGAGCCTCTCAGGTCGCCTGCGGCAACGTGAAGGCCGGGCCAAGCAAATGCCGGCCGCGAACCAGCGTCGCCCGCGCCGCGCGCGCATCGAGCGCGGTCTGAAACAGCGCCGGCAATTCGCGCGGCCGCTTGAGTACCGAGCGGAGCATAGCGGGAATATTGGTGGTGCCGTTTGGTCGCATCGCGGCGACCGCCGAAACCGGAAGCGAGCGCCTTGCCGGATCGGTGATGACCCGGATTGCGGCAACCGGCACTTCGTGGGCGAGGCCGACGGCAGCCACAATATGCGATTCCATGTCCACCGCGATCGCGCCAGTCTTCAGATAGAGCGCGCGCTTGTCGTCGGGGTGTGCGATCGGGGCCGGCACGCCGAGCAGCATGCCCGAAACCGAGTCAGGAATCGTCCGCAGCAATTTCTGCGACCATTGCTGGCTGATCGGCATGCGCGTCGAGCCGGAGATGACCGCTGAGCCGACGACGCAAGTTCCAGGCCGCAGATGTGGCGCCAATCCTCCGGCGACGCCAAAGCTGATAATGCCCGGACAGCCGTTCACCATGGTGCGGGTTTCGGCGATTGCCGCCGTGAGCTTGGCCGCCAAATTGCGGCCGTCACCGCTGCAAATGACATGGACCCCAGGGCCCGCGGCGATGCGGGCTTCAAAAGCCAAACCAACAACGATGATCACGTTATCCCCACCCCAAGAGCAGATCGAAATACCAAGGCAAAAGGCACTCAGCAATAGCAACTGAGCACTGCCCGACTTTCGCGGCTGCGGCCCTCCCGCAGGGCGAGAGCCGCGCAGGCAAACAGGAGGGCTAACCCTTGGTAACGACCGGCGGTGGAGCTTTGCCCTTGCCGACCTGGGCACAGGCGGCAAGGCTCAGGATCGCAAGGATCACTGCGGTTCCAACGGCGATTTTCTTCATAGGGGCCCCCATCCCGGTGACTGGACAGTCCAAATTAAAAAGGATGCGGCGGCTCCACTAGTGCAGAAAAGCCACAGTTTACAGGCGATTGATGCGGGGTTTTGTGGCGCCCAGCGGGGCCTGTCGAAAAGCGCCCAATTTCGGGCTTTTTGGCGCTGTCTGTGGCCTCTTTGCGCTGTGGGGAAAAGGCGTTGAACCCGTCGTTTCTCGCGAGGATTTGAAGGCGAACTTGGCCCGGTTCTGCCGTTTGTTTCACGTGCATGGAGTGGGACCGGGCCATATATTTGCACTTTCCTTGTCGGCCGCCGAACCAGTGTGAGCGAATTGTTTGAAAGTTCCGCAGCTTACGTCTCCGCCGCCTGCTTGATCGCGGCATTGGTCGGATCCGGCTATGCGCTATTGGCAATTTGGGCGGCGCGCAGTTTTGCCCACAGGCCGCCGCCGCGGCGCGCGAATTGCCCACCCGCCACGGTTCTCAAGCCGCTCCACGGCGCAGAACCGGATCTCTACGCCAGCCTCGCCAGTTTCTGCCGGCAAGATTATCCGGCGCCGGTGCAGATCGTGTTTGGACTGTCCGATCCGGCCGATCCTGCCGCCAGTGTCGTGCGCCAACTGATCGCCGATTTTCCGGATCGCGATCTTGAACTGGCTATCAATCCGCGCCGCCACGGCGCCAATGCCAAAGTCTCGAACCTGATCAATATGCAGGCAACAGCGCGCCATGAAATGATTGTGATCGCCGACAGCGATATCGTCGTTGCGCCTGATTACCTTGCCGATGTGGCAGCGAACCTTAGCGAGCCCGGGATCGGACTCGTCACCTGTCTCTATCGCGGGATCGGCGCGACCGGATTGTGGTCCCGACTCGCCGCTGCGGGGATTGACTATCATTTCCTGCCTAATGTGCTGGTCGGACTCAAACTCGGCCTGACGACGCCTTGCTTCGGCTCAACCATTGCGCTGAGCAAGACGACGCTGGCGCAACTCGGTGGGTTGCAAACGGTCGCGGATCAATTGGCCGACGATTACGAATTGGGCATGGCGGTGCGCCGCGCGGGGCTTGACGTCGCTATCGCCCCTTTCCTCGTTACGCATGTCTGTTCCGAGCGATCTTTCCGTGAATTGTTGTTTCATGACATTCGCGCCGCGCGAACGATCCGGGCTGTTGATCCTTTCGGTTTTGCCGGCTTGGCCGTTACCTATGCGGTGCCGCTGGCCTTGATCGCGCTTTTGCTGGGCGGCCCGACGCCGGCCGCCTGGGTTCTTGCAATGGCGCTGGCCTGCCGCTTTGCGCTGCAAGCCGAGTTGCATCGCCGCTTTCAGCTTGGCAATGGTTCGAGTATGCCGTGGGGTAATTTCTGGCTTGGTCCCATTCGCGACGTATTGTCGTTTGTAGTGTTCGTAGCGAGTTTTTTCGGCCGCGCCGTCGAATGGCGCGGCCATCGCTACGGCGTGAAAGCCGACAGTACGCTGGCTCGCTACGGTGAGGCGGAATTGTGATGCGCACATTGTTCCTGCAGGCGCCCTCGTTCGAGGGCTTCGACGGCGGTGCCGGGTCGCGCTACCAGGCGCGCCGCGAGATCCGCTCGTTCTGGTATCCGACCTGGCTGGCGCAGCCGGCGGCACTGGTCGAAAACAGCAAATTGATCGATGCGCCGCCGCACCGGTTGAAGCTTGCACGGATTGCGAACAGCGCGCGCGATTACGACCTTGCCGTGCTGCACACCTCGGCGCCGTCATTCGCCTCCGACGTCGAGACGATCAAGGCGCTCAAGGCGGTCAACCCGGCGCTCAAGGCCGGATTCGTCGGTGCCAAGGTAGCGGTCGACCCGGCGGGCAGCTTGGCGTCGCCGGCGGTCGATTTCGTCGCCCGCAACGAATTCGACTTCACCATCAAGGAAATTGCCGACGGCCGGGCCTGGAGCGAGATCGCCGGTCTGTCGTATCGGAACGCCGAAGGCGTGATCGTGCATAACGACGAACGCGCCATCCTCGAAAATATGGATTCGTTGCCGTTCGTCACCCCGGTCTACAAACGCGATCTCGACATCAAGAACTATTTCATCGGCTATCTGAAACATCCCTATATTTCGATCTATACCGGCCGCGGCTGCAAATCGCGCTGCACCTTCTGCCTGTGGCCGCAAACCGTCGGCGGCCACCGTTACCGCACGCGATCGGTTGCGCATGTCATCGAGGAAATCGCTTGGGCAAAAAGCGCTTTCCCCGAGGTCAAGGAATTCTTCTTCGACGACGATACCTTCACCGACAACCTGCCGCGCGCCGAGGCGATCGCCAAAGAGCTGAGCAAGCTTGGCGTCATCTGGTCGTGCAACGCCAAGGCCAATGTGCCTTACGCGACCTTGAAAGTTCTGCGTGACCACGGCTTGCGGCTCCTTTTGGTCGGCTACGAATCCGGCAACCAGCAGATCCTGCACAACATCAAAAAGGGCATGCGGGTCGATGTCGCCCGCAAATTCACCAGGGATTGTCACACGCTCGGCATCACCATTCACGGCACCTTCAT
>JBQCCX010000155.1:0-3966 GCA_051961815.1 Xanthobacteraceae bacterium | reverse complement strand
AGGCCATGGCAGGATCGCCGGATGCTGAACAGGCACCGCAGCTTCGCTGCGGTGATGACAGCCTCTCGCCGTCTTGCTCTTGGCTTTCGCCCTTTCGCGAAAACCATGAAAGACAATCGCAATGTTCAATACTCATCGTGTGCAACTTGACTGGGGTGGCCGCCAACTCACGCTAGAGACCGGCCGACTCGCACGCCAAGCCGATGGAGCAGTGTTCGCCTCGTACGGCGACACCACCGTAATCGCGACCGTAGTCGCGGCCAAGCAGCCGAAGGAAGGCATCGATTTCCTCCCGCTGACCTGCAATTACCAGGAAAAGTACTACGCGGCCGGCCGCATTCCCGGCGGCTATTTCAAGCGCGAAGCACGGCCGACCGAAAAGGAGACGCTAGTCTCCCGCCTGATCGATCGTCCGGTGCGCCCCTTGTTCGCGGACGGCTGGCGCTGCGACACCCAGGTGATCGTCACCGTGTTGTCGCACGATCTGGAAAATGATCCGGATATTTTGGCCATGGTCGCGGCCTCGGCGGCGCTGACACTTTCGGGCGCGCCCTTCATGGGACCGATCGGCGCCGCCCGCGTCGGCTTCATCAACAATGAATATGTGCTGAACCCGCAGATCGACGAGATGAGCGAAAGCCAGCTCGATCTCGTGGTCGCCGGGACACAAGACGCCGTGCTGATGGTGGAATCAGAAGCTAAGGAGCTGACCGAGGAAATCATGCTTGGCGCGGTCATGTTCGGCCACCGTCATTTCCAGGCGGTCATCGATGCCATTATCAAGCTCGCCGAAAAGGCCGCCAAAGAGCCGCGCGAGCTCGTGGCGGCTGACACCGCCGCGCTTGAAAAAGAAATGCTGGCGCTGATCGAAAAGGATCTGCGCGCCGCCTATGCCATTCCGGAAAAGGTTGCGCGCCACAAAGCGGTGGACGCCGCGAAAGAGCGGGTGATGGGTCATTTCTGTCCGCCGGATGTCGCGGAGCCGAAATATCCGGCGCTGCGAGTGGCGGGCGTTTTCAAGGATCTCGAAGCCAAGATCGTGCGCTGGAATATTCTCGACAGCGGAACGCGCATCGACGGACGCGATGTCAAGACGGTGCGGCCGATCAGCTGCGAGGTCGGCGTGCTGCCGCGCACCCATGGTTCGGCGCTGTTTACCCGCGGCGAAACCCAGGCGCTGGTGGTCGCGACGCTGGGCACCGGCGAAGACGAGCAATACGTCGACGCGCTGCAGGGCACGTATAAGGAAACCTTCCTGCTGCACTACAATTTCCCGCCATTCTCGGTCGGCGAGACCGGGCGGCTGGGCGCCCCTGGGCGCCGCGAGATTGGCCACGGCAAACTCGCCTGGCGCGCGATCCATCCGGTGCTTCCGGCGCACACCGAGTTCCCCTACACGATCCGGGTGGTCTCGGAGATCACCGAATCGAACGGCTCATCCTCGATGGCCACAGTCTGCGGCACGTCGCTGTCGCTGATGGATGCCGGCGTGCCGCTCAAGCGGCCGACTGCCGGCATCGCGATGGGTCTGATCAAGGAGGAGGAGCGCTTCGCGGTGCTCTCCGACATCCTTGGCGACGAGGATCATCTCGGCGATATGGATTTCAAGGTGGCCGGCACCGAACGCGGCGTCACGTCGCTGCAGATGGACATCAAGATCGCGGGCATCACCGAAGAAATCATGCGGATCGCGCTGGGGCAGGCCAAAGACGGCCGCATGCACATTCTCAGCGAAATGGCCAAGGCCCTCACCTCGGCCCGCGCCGAGCTTGGCGAACACGCGCCGCGCATCGAGGTATTCTCGATCCCGGTCGACAAGATCCGCGAGGTAATCGGCTCGGGCGGCAAGGTCATCCGCGAGATCGTGGAGAAGACCGGCGCCAAGATCGACATTTCGGACGATGGTACTGTGAAGGTCGCCTCCGCCAAGGCGGAGTCGATCAAGGCTGCGATCAACTGGATCAAATCGATCGCGTCGGAGCCCGAGGTCGGCCACGTCTACGAAGGCACCGTCGTCAAGGTGATGGACTTCGGTGCATTCGTGAATTTCTTCGGCGCCAAGGACGGCCTTGTGCATATCAGCCAACTCGCGCAGCGGCGCGTGCAGAAGACCACCGATGTCGTCAAGGAAGGCGACAAGGTGAAGGTGAAGCTGCTCGGCTTCGATGAGCGCGGCAAGGTGCGGCTGTCGATGAAGGTCGTCGACCAGCAGACCGGCGAGGATCTCGAAGCCAAACAGAAAGCCGAGGGCGCCGAAACCCGCGAAGCCGCGGCTGGCGGCGCGGCCGAGTAAAGCGCCGAGATTAATCGAAGTCAGACGGAGAGCGGCGTCGTTGACGCCGCTCTTTTATTTTAGCTGCATCGCCAAGCTGCCGGTGCGCCGCCCGCGATCCGGAACGGCGCGGGCCGTCCATTGGTCAGGTCAAGCCGAGCTCGGCAAAGGCGGTCACGTAATAATCCGCCGCGGCGCGCGCAAAACAGCAGAATACGACATGACCGATACCGGGATCGGAGGCGCCGAGCTCCGCCGCCACAGTTCCGACTGCAATGCGCGCCGCCCGATCGGGCGGGAAAGCGTAGACCCCGGTCGATATCGCCGGAAAAGCGATGGAGGCGAGGCGGTGCTCCGCGGCAATCTCGAGAGCGGTGCGATAGCAACAGGCCAGCAATTCGTCTTCGCCCGATTGTCCCCCGTTCCAGACCGGACCGACGGCGTGAATGACAAACTTTGCCGGCAGGCGATAGCCGCGAGTGATTTTCGCCGAACCGGTGTCGCAGCCGCCGAGCGTTCGGCATTCGGCCAGCAGCTCCGGTCCAGCGGCGCGGTGAATGGCGCCGTCCACTCCGCCGCCGCCGAGCAGCGTCCGGTTGGCGGCATTGACGATGGCATCGGCGGCGAGCGTCGTGATGTCGGCGACGCAGACGTCGAGCCGAGCCGGACCAATTCCGGCGCCGGCAAGTGAAGAGATATTCGCAATCGCAGCGGACACGAGGCCGAGTCTATCACGCCCATTCAGCTTGCGCTTCAGCGCGCAGATCGACGGTGCTCTTCACGCCGATATCGTCGAAGTGCTCGTCGAGGAAACGCCGTGCCGCACGCTTGCCGCTGAGATGAAGCATGTCGAAGAAGTCGTAATCGGTCGATAATCTGCTGGATGCGTCGAGGTGGGTGCCAAAACGGTCGAGCACGATCCGATGCACGTTGATGCGGCGATACTCGCCTGGCCCGATGCCGCGCGGCAGGCGGCCTTGATCGATCAGCCGCGCCACAAAATCGATGGCGCGGTACTCGGCCAGTAGCGACGAGTTGAACGTGATCTCGTTGATGCGGTTCATGATCTCGCTCGATGACATCGGCGTTGCTTGCCGCACCAGCGGATTGATTTGGACCACCAGCACGTCCTCCGTTGCGGTGGTGCGGAAGAACGGAAAGATCACCGGATTGCCGAGATAGCCGCCGTCCCAATACGGCACGCCGTCGATTTCGACAGCGCGAAACAACAGGGGCAGGCACGCTGACGACATGACCACATCGGCGGATATTTTTTCGCGCGGAAAGATGCGCACGTGCCCGGTCTGGACATTGGTCGCCGAGACGAAAAGTTGCAGGTCGGTATCGGCGCGCAACGTCTCACAGTCGACGAAGCGCTCGATCAGATCCTTCAACGGATTGATGTTGAGCGGATTGACGTCATAAGGCGAAAAATACCGCGACAAAGCATTGACCCATGCTTGGATCGGGGTCCCCTCAAGAGGCGTGAACGACAGCAGCCGTTCGACGACGGCGCGTTGCAACACCGGAAGATTGCCGGTGCTCGACGCCGCACGCCAAAAATCGGCCAGCCGCTTTTGTGCTTCCTCGCGGCCACCCCGGCAAAGGCCGTCGGCGAGCATCACCGCATTGACGGCTCCGGCCGACGTGCCGGAAATTCCTTCGACGCTCAGCCGTTCATCGCTGAGAATTTG
>JBQCCX010000154.1:0-5762 GCA_051961815.1 Xanthobacteraceae bacterium | reverse complement strand
TCGCGCAGGCTTTCGAGATATTCGGCGCCGGTGAACGGGCGGCCCTTGGCGCCGATGGCGTCCTCGCTTTTCACCCGGTCCATAAGGGGTCTCTCCTTGATCCTGCCGCCACGCCAATCGGGCGCCGCCGGGCGGACAAAGTGAACCGCCGCCGGCCCGGATTATTGCACAAATGGGGATTGGCGAGTCCCGGCGCAGCCGCGGCGTTGCCGCTCCAGGCGGCCGCTGTTAAGAATTCCAAGCGTCGAACAAAGGCTTTCGCGGCATGGACTATTTCGCCCAGCAGCTCATCAACGGCATCACCCTTGGTTCGATCTACGGCCTGATCGCCATCGGCTACACAATGGTGTTCGGCATCATCGGTATGGTGAATTTCGCGCATGGCGACGTTTTCATGGTGTCCGCCTTCATCGCGCTGATCGCGTTGCTGATCCTCACCGCCTGGCTTGGCATTGTTTCCGTCGCGCTCGCGCTGTTCATCGTGCTCGTCATAGCCATGCTTTTCACCTCGCTGATCAATTGGGTGATCGAACGCGTGGCCTACCGGCCATTGCGCGGTTCGTTCCGCTTGGCGCCATTGATCTCGGCGATCGGCATGTCGATCACGCTGTCGAACTTCGTGCAGGTGACCCAGGGACCGCGTAACAAGTCGATCCCGCCGATGGTGCAGGGTGAATTCGTTTTGTCGAACAGCAACGATTTTCCCGTCACATTGTCCTATAAACAGCTGATCATCTGGGGCATCACCGCCGTCCTTTTGCTGGCGTTTTGGTATTTGGTCGCGCGCACGCGGCTCGGTCGCGCCCAACGCGCCTGCGAGCAGGATCAGAAAATGGCGGCCTTGGTCGGCGTCGATGTCGACCGCACCATTGCCGCGACTTTCGTGATCGCCGCGGCCTTGGCCGCGGTCGCCGGCACCATGTACCTGATGTATTACGGCGTCGTCAGTTTCTCCGACGGCTTTGTGCCGGGCGTGAAAGCCTTCACTGCGGCCGTGCTCGGCGGCATCGGCTCGCTGCCGGGCGCGGTGGTGGGCGGCCTTCTCATCGGTCTCATTGAAACCCTGTGGTCGGCTTATTTCTCGCTCGACTACAAAGATGTCGCCGCTTTTTCCGTGCTGGCAATCACCCTGATTTTCCTGCCACAGGGGCTGTTGGGCCGGCCCGACGTCGAGAAGGTCTGAGAGGGGCATGCCGAGGGCCGCTGCAAATTTTGGCATGCGCTTTCGTGACGCGCTGCGCGATACCGCGCTGACGGCATTGATTGCGTTTGGATTGTTTCTGCCGCTGATCGGTTTTCAAACCGTCACCGATATCCGCGATGCGCTGACCGTCACGACGCGCTGGCCCCTATTGTTCGCCTTGGTCGGCAGTATCGCCGCCGTGCGTTTTGTCTATGTCATGGCGCTGGCGCCACGGTTTGAGCGCGGCGCGCGGCTCATACCCCAACGCACCTCCGCCGTCGCCGTTAACTTTCTGCGCAACTGGTTCATCCCGTTCGCCGTCGCCTTCGTGATCGTTTATCCGATGCTGGTCGTGCTCGCGACCGGATTTGGCGGCGCGGTGCGCTGGATCGACAATTTCGGCATCCAGATTCTGATCTATGTGATGCTCGGCTGGGGGCTCAATATCGTGGTCGGCCTCGCCGGGCTCCTCGATCTTGGCTACGTGGCCTTTTACGCGGTCGGCGCCTACTCCTATGCGCTCTTGGCGAAAGCCTTCGGCCTGTCGTTCTGGATCCTGTTGCCGCTTGCCGGAACGCTGGCCTCGTTTTGGGGGATCTTGCTGGGCTTCCCGGTGCTGCGGCTACGCGGGGATTACCTCGCGATCGTCACGCTCGCCTTCGGCGAGATCATCCGTCTCATTTTGATCAATTGGGTGCCGGTGACCAACGGTTATGCCGGGATCGGCTCGATCCCGCGGCCGACCTTGTTCGGCATTCCCTTCAACGCCGACGACAACGGCTTCGCTGCCGTCTTCGGCCTGCAATTCTCGCCGCTCTACCGGGTGGTTTTTCTCTATTACGTGATTCTGGCATTGGCGCTGGTGACCTGTTTTTTCAATGTCCGCCTGCGGCGAATGCCGATCGGCCGCGCCTGGGAAGCCTTGCGCGAGGACGAGATCGCCTGCCGGTCGCTCGGCATCAACACCACCAATACCAAGCTGACGGCATTCGCCATGGGCGCGATGTTCGCCGGATTTGCCGGCTCGTTCTTTGCCGCCCGGCAAGGTTTCATCTCGCCTGAGTCTTTTACTTTCCTGGAATCGGCAACGATCCTCTCGATTGTTGTGCTCGGCGGCATGGGCAGTCAGATCGGCGTCGCGATCGCCGCGGTAGTGATGATCGGCGGCACCGAGATCATGCGCCAGCTCGGCTTTCTCAAGCAGATTTTCGGACCCACTTTCGATCCGACGCAATACCGCATGCTGCTGTTCGGGCTGGCGATGGTTGCGATCATGCGCTGGCGGCCGCGCGGGCTGATTGCGACGCGCACGCCGTCGGTGTTCTTCAAGAAGCGTCGGACAATTTCGGTCGATCTGATCACGGAGGGACGCGGTTGACGGCGCGCGACGGCTTCGTGCTGCGGGTCGAGCATCTGACCATGCGTTTCGGCGGTCTCGTCGCCGTGGACGATCTCAGTTTCGAGGTGCAGCGCGGCGCGATCACCGCCCTGATCGGGCCGAACGGCGCCGGCAAGACCACGGTATTCAACTGCATCACGGGTTTTTACCGCCCGACAGAAGGCCGGCTCGCGCTGCAGCGCGGCGATAACGCGGTGTGGCAGGAGCTCGAGGCGCTGACCGACAGCAGCCGGCGCGGCGTGGTCCGGCCAAACGGCGCGTTGTTCCTGTTGGAGCGCATGCCCGATTATCTGGTCGCCCAACAAGCCCGGGTGGCGCGCACATTTCAGAATATCCGGCTGTTCGCCGGGATGACGGTGCTGGAGAATTTGCTCGTTGCCCAGCACAACACGCTGATGCTTGCGTCAGGTTATACCGTGCTCGGGCTGCTCGGCCTGCCGCCCTATGCCGCCGCCGAACGTGCGGCACGCGACAAGGCGCAACACTGGCTTGAGCGCTTTAATCTTCTTGAGCGGGCCGACGATCCGGCCGGCGAACTACCCTATGGCGCGCAGCGGCGACTCGAAATCGCGCGCGCCATGTGCACGGATCCGGTGCTCTTGTGTCTGGACGAGCCGGCCGCCGGATTAAATCCGCACGAGAGCGCCGAACTCAATGAGCTCCTGCTCATCATCCGCGACGAGTGCGCCATATCGATGCTCCTGATCGAGCACGACATGTCCGTGGTGATGAACATTTCCGACCATGTCGTCGTGCTCGATTACGGCGTTAAGATCGCCGACGGCGCGCCCGAGGCGGTCCGCAACGATCCCAAAGTGATCGGCGCCTATCTTGGTGTCGCCGACGAAGACGTGGCGCGGGTCGAAGCCGAGGTGGGGCTATGAGCTCGCCGCTGCTGTCGGTTCGCGGCGTGACCGCCTACTACGGTCACGTCAAGGCGCTCAAAGGCGTCGACATCGAAGTCAATGATGGTGAGATCGTCGCCTTGATCGGCGCCAATGGCGCCGGCAAATCCACCTTGATGATGACTGTGTGCGGCAATCCCCGCGCGCGCGACGGCGAGATCGTCTTCGCCGGCCACGATATCACCCGCCTGCCCACGCACGAGATCGCCCGGCTGAAACTGGCGCAGGCACCGGAAGGGCGGCGCATTTTCCCGCGCATGACTGTTCTGGAAAACCTGCAGATGGGCGCCCTGGTCGCCGAGCCGGCCGAGTTCGACCGCGACCTCGAACGCGTGCTGACGCTGTTCCCGCGCCTGCGCCAGCGCCTCGACCAGCGCGGCGGCACGCTTTCGGGCGGCGAGCAGCAAATGCTGGCGATCGCGCGGGCGCTCATGAGCCGCCCCCGACTGCTCCTGTTGGATGAGCCTTCACTGGGGCTGGCGCCGCTGATCGTGCGGCAAATTTTCGATGCGATCAAAAGGCTCAATGCCGAGCACGGACTGACGGTATTTCTGGTCGAGCAGAACGCGTTTCACGCGCTCAAGCTGGCCCACCGCGGCTATGTTATGGTCAACGGACTTGTGACCTTGTCCGGCACCGGGCGCGAATTGCTCGAGCGCCCGGAGGTCAAAACGGCTTATCTCGAAGGCGGACGCCAGCAGGTGGAGTAACGGTGGGCTTACCGAGCCTCATGTCCGGAGTGTTGTACGAGGAAGATTCACTCGGCGTATTCCTTCTGGTCACCGTCATTCTCGGCGGCGGCGCGGCGGCACTCGCCGGACGCGCGGTGGCTTTGACGTGGCGGCCCTGGTGGCACCTCGTCGTCTATATGCTGATGCTGGGCGCCACGGTGCGTTTCATTCATTTCGCCTTGTTCAATGGCACGCTCCTGTCCGTCCATTATTATGTGGTCGACGCCGCGGTCTGCATGGCATTCGGCTTTGCCGGGTTCCAGGCGGCCCGCGCCCGCCGGATGATCGATCAATACCCCTGGATCAACGAGCCGGACGGCCCGCTACGCTGGCGCCGCAAGCCGCGTTGACATAACATTGCGGCACGGTTGAACCTGAGCACTGTCACTCGTTTAGGGGAGTCAAAAATGAAGAGGATCGCCACGCTCGGCGTCGCGCTGGGCTTTGCGTTTGCGCTCGCGCAATCCGCCACGGCCCAGGTGAAATTCGGGGTCGGCGGACCGATCACCGGTCCGAATGCCGCGACCGGCGCGCAAATGAAGAATGGCGTCGAACAGGCGGCCACCGACATCAATGCCACTGGCGGCATTCTCGGCAACAAGCTGAGCGTCGAGTTCGGCGATGACGTCTCCGATCCCAAACAAGGCGTTTCGGTCGCCAACAACTTCGCTGCCGACGGCGTGAAGTTCGTCATCGGCCACTACAATTCCGGCGTCACAATTCCCGCCTCGGAAGTCTATCAGGAGAACGGCATCCTCGCGATCACGCCGGCCTCGACCAATCCGAAAGTCACCGAGCGCAATATGTGGAACATTTTCCGCACCTGCGGCCGCGACGATCAGCAAGGCAAGGTCGCCGGCGGCTACATCCTCGACCATTTCAAAGGCAAGAAGATCGCCTTCGTCCATGACAAGACGACTTATGGCAAAGGCCTCGCCGATGAAACGCTCAAGACGATCCAGGCCGGCGGCATGAAGGAAGTGCTCTACGAAGGCGTCAATACCGGCGACAAGGACTATTCCGCGCTGATCTCCAAGATCAAGCAAGCCGCTCCCGATCTCGTCTATTTCGGCGGTCTCTACACCGAAGGCGGTTTGATCGTGCGGCAAATGCGCGACCAGGGCGTCAAGGCGCCGCTGATGGGCGGCGATGGCATCACCTCGGACGAATTTGCGACCGTCGGCGGCCCCGGCGTGGAAGGCACGCTGATGACCTATGGTCCGGACCCGCGCAACAGGCCGGAAGCCAAGGACGTGGTCGCGGAATTCCGCAAGAAAGGTTTCGAGCCCGAGGCTTATACGCTCTACAGCTATGCCGGCGTGCAGATCATCAAGCAGGCGGCGGAAGCGGCCAAGTCGGTCGACGCGAAGAAGGTCGCCGAGCAGATGCATTCCGGCATGCATTTTAAGACCGTGCTCGGCGATATGGCCTATGACAAGAAAGGCGACATCACCAAGCTCGATTACGTGATGTACATCTGGAAAAAAGACCCGAGCGGCAAGATCAACTACGTGGAATGTCCGGCATCGGGCTGCAGCATGTAA
>JBQCCX010000153.1:0-9365 GCA_051961815.1 Xanthobacteraceae bacterium | reverse complement strand
TCGTTGGAGATGCGCTCCGGCAGCATCGGCACGACCCGGTCGGGGAAATAGACCGAGTTGCCGCGCTTTTGCGCCTCGCGATCGAGTTGCGATCCCGGCTGCACATAATGCGCCACATCGGCGATGGCGACGCTGACCATGTAGCCGCCGCGATTGCGCGGATCGGGATCGGGCGCGGCATGGACCGCGTCGTCGTGGTCCTTGGCGTCCGGCGGATCGATGGTGACGAACGGCACCTGCCGCCAATCTTCGCGGCCGGCCGTGGAGACTGGCTGCGCCGCTTCGGCTTCCGCCAGCACGGCGCGGGTGAACGCGTGTGGAATGTCGTGGGCGGCAATGGCGATCAGGCTCACCGCGCGCTCGGTCTTAAGCGAGCCGAGCCGTTCCACGACCCGGCCCGCGGGCAGACCAAATCGTCCGTGACGGCTCACCTCGACCGCGACGAGATCGCCATCGACCGCGCCTGCCGCGGCATCGGCCGCAATCGCAAGTTCGCGGCCGAGTTGCTTCTTGTCGATCGGAACCAGCCGGCCGCCGCCGCCCGCGAGACCACGAAAAACACCGAGCGCGCGATGCTTGCCGCGGTCGATCAGCTTTATGACCCGGCCGCTCGTTTCCTCGCCGGAGCGCTCGATACGAAGGAGCGCGCGGTCGCCGACGCCGGCGACTTCGTCGGGTCGCGCCCGGCGCGAAGTAACGATGCGGATGACCGGCGCCGCGCCGTGCAGCTCTTCGTCCCATTCGGTCGGCCGGGCCAGGAGCTCGCCGTCCTTATCGCGGCCGGTGACGTCGGCGACAACGACCGGCGGCAACGTGCCGGCGTGATGCAGCCGTTTGCGCCGCCGATCGATGCGGCCTTCCTCGGCCAAGTCGCGAAGCATGCGCTTGAGCGCGGCGCGATCGGCATTCTTGGCGCCGAAAGCGCGCGCGATTTCACGCACGCCAACCTTGCCGCTGCGCTCGCGGATGAAGGCGACAAGTTCCTCGCGTGAGGGCAGGCCTCTTGAGGAAACTTGTCTCATGGGCGGCTCGCCGGCCGATGCGGCCCGCGGCACAGGCGTGAAGAGTTATTCGGCAGCTTGTGTCGTCTTGCGTGGATTGTGGGCCGGGCGCTTCGGGGCGCGTCCGGGCGGGCGCTTCGATGACGCTTTGATGTGCCGGGCGGTTCCCGGCGACGGCCGCTTGGTGCGGCGCGGACGCGCGTGCGGCGCCGGCGCGCTGCGTTCCGCTCGTGCGTCGATCAGCGCCACCGCTTCATCAAGGGTCACCGTTTCCGGCGTCTTGTCGGCCGGCAGCGTCGCGTTCACGCCGTTATGGCTGACATAGGGGCCGTAACGGCCGTTCCTGGCAACGACCGCGCCGCCTTTGACCGGATGATCGCCAAGCGGACGGCCGGGATCGGCGCCAAAGCGCCGTCCGCGCGAAGGCTTGGCTCGCTTCTCGGCAATCAGCGTCACCGCGCGATTGAGGCCGATTGTGAAAACGTCCTCGGGCGACTCCAGATTGGCGTAGGTCTTGCCGTGCTGAACATAGGGTCCGAAGCGACCGATGCCGGCGCGGATCGGCTCGCCGTCCTCGGGATGGCGGCCGACCTCGCGCGGCAAGGAGAGGAGCGCAAGTGCGCGCTGCAGATCGATTTGATCGGGCGTGCTGCCTTTCGGCAGCCCGGCGCGGCGCGGCTTTTCGCCATTGACCGCTTCGCCGAGCTGCAAATAGGGGCCGAAACGGCCGCTGCGCAGTGTCACCTCGAGGCCGGATTCCGGATCCTGGCCGAGCACCTTGGTGCCGATGTCGGCCGAACCGTCGGCCGGGACCGACAGCGGCCGGGTGTAGCGGCACTCCGGATAATTCGAACAGCCGATGAAAGCGCCGAACTTGCTCAACTTGAGCGACAGACGGCCATTGCCGCAATTCGGACATTGCCGCGGATCGGCACCGTCGGCGCGCGGCGGAAACAAATGCGGCGCCAATAGGCTATCGAGTGCGTCGATCACCGCGGAGATCTTCAAGTCCTTGGTCCCGTCGATCGCGGCAATGAAATCGCGCCAGAAGTCGCGCAAGACTTCGCGCCAGTCGATCTCACGATCGGCGATCAGATCAAGCTGTTCTTCCAGGCGCGCGGTGAAATCGTATTCGACATATCTGGCGAAAAAGCTTTCCAGGAACGCGACGACGATACGGCCGCGATCCTCCGGATAGAGCCGCCGTTTGTCGAGGCGGACATATTTGCGATCCTTGAGCACTTGCAGGATCGACGCGTAGGTCGAGGGCCGGCCGATGCCAAGCTCCTCCAGCCGTTTCACCAGCGAGGCCTCTGAATAGCGCGGTGGCGGCTCGGTGAAGTGCTGGTCGGCCGCGATCGACCTCTTCGTCAGCCGCTCGCCAGACCACATTTGCGGCAACCGGCGCGATTCCTCGTCTTCGGGATCTTCGTCGCGCCCTTCCTGATAAAGCGCAAGAAAGCCATCGAACTTCACCACGGTGCCGGTCGCACGCAGTTCCAGATGGCGTCCGCCGACATTGGCCGCGATCTCGGCGGTGGTGCGCTCGAGTTCGGCCGATTCCATCTGGCTCGCAACGCTGCGCAACCAGATCAGCTCGTAGAGCTTGGCCTGGTCGGCATCGAGAAACCGCTTGGTCTCGCCCGGGCGCCGTGACAGCTCGGTCGGCCGAATGGCTTCGTGCGCTTCCTGCGCATTCTTGGTCTTGGTCTGATAGCGGCGCGGCGCGCCAGGGACGTAGTCGCGGCCGTAATCGCTCTCGATGACGCGCCGGATCGCGCCGATCGCCTCTTCGGCGATCTCGACGCCGTCGGTTCGCATATAAGTGATCAAGCCGACGGTCTCGCCCTCGATGTCGACCCCTTCATAGAGGCGCTGTGCCACGCGCATCGTATGCGCCGGCGCGAAGCCGAGCTTGCGGCTTGCTTCCTGCTGCAAAGTGGATGTGGTGAAGGGCGGGTAGGGGTGGCGCTTGACGGGCTTGGCTTCGACCGAGGCGACGCTGAAGGTGGCGGTCTCAAGGGCCTGCTTGAACGCTTCGGCTTCCGCCCCCGAGCCGATGTCCAGACGCTGCAGCTTTTTGCCGTCGGCGCCGGTGAGCCGTGCCTCGAAGGTCTCGTTGCGCGGCGTCGCCAATGTGGCAATTAGCGACCAATATTCCTGGCGGACGAATTTTTCGATTTCCAATTCGCGATCGGCGACGAGCCGCAACGCCACGGATTGCACGCGGCCGGCCGACCGCGCCCCCGGCAGCTTGCGCCACAGCACCGGCGAGAGCGTAAAGCCGACGAGGTAATCGAGCGCGCGGCGCGCGAGGTAGGCGTCCACCAGTGCCTGGTCGATCTTGCGGGGATGCGCCATCGCATCCGTGACCGCCTGTTTGGTGATGGCGTTGAACACCACGCGTTCGACTGGCTGGGACTTGAGCGCCTTTTTCTCCTTCAGCACCTGCAAGACGTGCCAGGAGATCGCCTCGCCTTCGCGATCGGGGTCGGTCGCCAGAATGAGCTTGTCGGCGTCTTTGACCGCCCGGGCGATGTCGTTCAGCCGCTTCTGCGCCTTGGGATCGACCTCCCAAATCATCCGGAAATCGGCGTCGGGCTCGACCGAGCCGGTTTTGGCCGGAAGGTCGCGAACATGGCCAAACGAGGCCAGAACTTCGTAGCCCTTGCCGAGATACTTATTGATCGTTTTCGCCTTAGCGGGCGACTCTACCAGCACAAGATCCATGTTAACCTAATGATTTTCAGATGTTTTTGCCTATTCCACTCCAAGTCGCAGCCTGCAGGCCGCGGGGAACATGGGTAATGCACCCCTGCCTGTCAAATCGTTACCGGTGGAAAAGAGCCGCGGAATTAGCCCGCCATTGCGGAGTAATCAGGGCGGCCGGCGGGCTACACTTTTGTGCACGCTCTGATTGCACAGTTGTCAATCATAACGTTGCAGTATAGATAAGCGTAAAGGACCTAAAGCCCTGACGGTGCGTCTGTTTGCGGCAGGACAGCTCTTCCCGCCTGCGGTCGCGCGGCACGGATAATCAGGGGCCGAAATGGACGCGCCAGAGAGTGAGGAAACGCCGGACCAGGCGGCGCATTACATTGCCTCTTTGACGCAGGAGCTTGCCGAGATCGCGCGGCGCAACGGGCTCGACACATTGAGCCAAATCCTCGAAATGGCGCGACTCGAGGCCGATCAGCTCATCAAACGCTAGACCGACGGGACCACAGGCAGCGCTGGGTCGAGCGGAATCGCTCGTGGCTTGTGCTGTCCAGCCGACAAGCTTTGGGCCGCCGGCGGGGTTTGGACGAGCCTTCCCGCTCGGCTTGCATGTTACCCGGCATCACCAGCACCGGTTCCCGCGGCAGTCGGGCAAAATGTCAGATCAACGAGACCAGCCCGCCGCCGTGGCGCTCGATCCGGCCGGCGATTTCGAGCTCAAGCAGCACCATGCGCACGATCCGCGGCGAGGTCAGCGACAGGCGGATCAAGTCGTCGATCGAGACCGGCGCCGGGCTTAGCAACGCGATGACCCGCGCCCGGTCGTCTGGCGCCGGCTCGACCGGTAATTTTTCTTCGTCCCCGGCCTCGTCCTCGCGCAACGCAACATCGCTGCCGATTATCGGGCGCAGCACGGAAACCACGTCCTCGGCATCGGTGATCGGCGTAGCGCCTTGCTTGATCAGGCTGTTAGTGCCTTCCGCGCGCGGATCGAGCGGCGAGCCCGGCACGGCAAAGACTTCGCGGCCCTGCTCAAGCGCAAGCCGCGCGGTGATCAAGGAGCCGGAGCGCTTGGCGGCTTCGACAATCACGACGCCGAGCGAGACCCCTGAGATCAGCCGATTGCGGCGCGGAAAATCGCGTGCCCGCGGCTCCCAGCCGAGCGGCATTTCAGTCAATGCGAGCCCGGTATGCAGGATGTCGTCGAGCAAGTCGGCGTGTTCGGGCGGATAGACACGATCCTGGCCGCCGGCAAGAACCGCGAGCGTGCCTGTCGCCACACTGGCGCGGTGCGCGGCGGCGTCAATGCCGCGGGCAAGACCTGACGCCGTGGCAAACCCGCACTCGCACAGCCCGCGCGTCAGCCGTTCGGTGATTTTTACGCCGGCCGCCGAGGCATTGCGCGAGCCGACGATCGCGACCAGCGGCATGGTCAGCACGGCGGTATTACCGCGGATCGCGATGAGCGGCGGCGCATCGTCGATCATTTGCAGCCGGCGCGGATAGTGCGCCTCGCCGAGTGCAACCAGCGCAATGCCAAATTTGCGGCAAGCCTCGATCTCGCGTTCGGCGGTTTCGCGGGAGCAAATTTGCGGCGCGCTGGCGCCGCCGCGGCGTGCGAGCGTCGGCAATGCCTCGAGCGCCGCGCGCGCTCCGCCGAAATGATTGAGCAGGGCGCGAAAGGTCCGCGGCCCGACATTCTGGCTGCGGATCAGCCGCAACCAGTCGAGGCGCTGTTCATCCGTCAATCGTATTGGTTCAGTGCCCTCGCTCACCCAAGCCCCAATTTGCAAAAAACCGAGTGACGTCAAAACCTAGCCGGCATATCTGACTGAACGCTTCGCTGCTGTCCCGATCGGCTCTCAACATGGAACCGAACGCGCATGTTGCAAAACATGCCGCAAACCATCACAGTCAGGCTGCCGCAGAGCGGATGGGTGCGATCCGGAGGGGTGTCTTGCTTGGTGTGGTGGACGCCGGCGCGTCGAGGCGGGCTTTTCGCGTCGTCCTGATCAAGCCGTCGCATTACGACCATGACGGCTACGTCAGTCAATGGTGGCGCTCGACACTACCGTCGAACAGCTTGGCCAGCGTCTCCGGCTTGGTCGAGGAATGTGCGCGTGCCCGCACACTCGGCGCCGACGTCGATATCGAGATCGAGGCCTGCGACGAATGCAACACCATCGTCGATGTTGCGGGCATCGCAAAGCGGATCCGCGCAAGCGGCGGCGGAATGGTCGGATTGATCGGCGTGCAGTCCAATCAATTTCCGCGCGCGCTTGATCTCGGCCGGCAATTGCGCGCGCACGGATTGCCGGTGGTAATGGGCGGGTTTCATATTTCGGGCTGCATCGCCATGCTGCCCGAATTACCGGCTGACCTTAAGGAAGCGCTCGCGCTCGGCATCACGCTGTTCGCCGGCGAGGCCGAAGGGCGGATGGCGGAAGTCTTGCGCGACGTCGCTGAGGGCAGAGCCAAGCCGATCTATAATTATCTCACCGACCTTCCGGAAATGGCCGCCGCTGTCTATCCGATCTTGCCGCGGACCGTGGTGACCCGCGTCGCCGGGCATTATTCGAGCTTCGATGCCGGACGCGGCTGTCCGTTCCAGTGCAGCTTCTGCACCATCATCAATGTCCAGGGCCGCAAATCGCGCTATCGCACGCCCGACGATGTCGAGGCGATCGTGCGCGCCAACGCGGCGCAGGGGATCACGCGATTCTTCATCACCGACGATAATTTCGCGCGCAACCGCAACTGGGAATCGATTCTCGATCGGCTGATCGAACTGCGCGAAGGCCAAGGGTTTAACATCAAGCTCCTGCTTCAGGTCGACACGCTGTGTCACCGCATTCCCGGCTTCATCCAAAAGTCGGCGCGCGCCGGCTGCACCGCGGTGTTCATCGGATTGGAAAACATCAATCCGGAATCGCTGATGGGGACCAAGAAACGTCAGAACAAGATCTGGGAATATCGCGACATGTTGCTGGCGTGGCGCGGCCAGAAGGTCATGACTTATGCCGGATATATTCTCGGCTTCCCGACCGATACGCCGGAGTCGATCGCGCGCGACATCGAGATCATCAAGAAAGAGCTGCCGGTCGATATCCTGGAATTCTTTTATTTGACGCCGCTGCCGGGGTCGGAAGACCACAAGAAGCTCCACATGCGCGGGGTGCCGATGGATCCCGACATGAACAAATACGACCTCGAACACGCCTGCACCGGACATCCGTTGATGTCGAAAGAGACGTGGATGGGCGTCTATGCCGACGCCTGGCGGCGCTATTACACCGACGAGCACGTCGAGACGATCATGCGGCGCGCGATCGCTTCCGGGATCAATCGTACCAAGGTTCTGGATTCGCTGACGATCTTTTCCGGCGCGGCGCGCATCGAGGGCGTCCATCCGCTGCAATTCGGCTTCCTCCGCCGCAAGCTGCGCAAGCAGCGGCGTTACGGCATGCCGGTGCGCCATCCGCTGGGGTTTTACCCCTGGCGCTTTGCCGATTTCATCAAGGTCAGCTCGCGATGGCTGCGGCTGATTTGGCGCTATCGCCGCATCATGGCGCGGGTCGCCAAAGATCCGGCCGCGGCCACCTATTTCGATGAGGCGCTGCGGCAGCACGCCACCCCGGGCGAGACCGATCATTTTGTCGAAGTCTTCGCCGACAAAATTCCGCACACCCACGGCGCCCCGGTGCGGCCGGCCGCCGCTGTGGCGGCAGCAGCCGAATAATCTCCGCCGTAATCCGTCATCCTGAGGCGCGAGCGAAGCGAGCCTCGAAGGATGATCGGCTCCGCGCTCGGGCCGTCGCCCTTCGAGGGCCGCTACGCGGCCACCTCAGGGTGACGGGATTAAGCTCCGCCGATCTGAGTCTCGATACCGCTGATCAGCCGCGCGATATTGGCGCGGTGCATCAGCCAGAGGATCGCCGAGAGCAGCAAAAACAATTTCGCTTCCGGCACATTGCCGTTCCACCACAGCACGGCCGGAGTTGCGGCCGATGCCACGAGTGCGGCGAGCGAGGAATAGCGTGTGGCCGCGGCAATCGCGATCCACATCAGGCAAAATGCGGCAAGCGCGAGCCATAGCGCCAGCCCCAGCAGCAGCCCGATATAAGTCGCGACGCCCTTGCCGCCCTTAAACCGGAGCCAGATCGGAAACAGATGACCGAGGAAAGCGCCAAGCGCCGCATAAAGCGCGGCGTCGCGGTTAAAGACAAACCAGATCAGCGCGACAGCAACCGTGCCTTTAAGAATGTCGCCCGCGAGCGTCGCCGCGGCCAAGACTTTGCGGCCGGTGCGCAGCACGTTAGTGGCGCCGATATTGCCCGAGCCGACGCTGCGTAAATCGGGTGCGCCGGCAAAGCGGGTCAAAAGCACGCCGAATGGAATCGACCCGCAGAGATAGCCGAAGATCAACGCCACCGCATATTGGAGCACAGGTGACTGCATGTCGGCGACGACCAGACCGGTTTATCCCGTTCGCACCCTGCCGGCGCTCACTTCGCGCGGCGCGAAGCCAGCCGCCGCCGCATCCTTCGCGGTCCGATAGATTACGAGAGCTTTGCGTTTTTCCGGCGGCGCCTTGATCAGGCTTGCGAGTCCGGGCGTGAAGGTCTTTCGCGCGGTGTCGGCGACTACCACGGTATCTGCGCTGATCTCCGCCGGCACGTCGAAATCGCTTTCGCAATACACGCAGCGCAGTCGCATCTCATGCCGATGCGGCTCCTCGACGACATAAAATTTGTTGGCGGCATATTGGCTTTCGGCCGGATCCGCGGTGATGCAATTCGGGTTGGCACAGGCGAGCCCAGTGCCGATCGGTTGGCAATAGAGCGGATGCTCCGGCTTGGCGAAACCGCCTGGAAATTTGTGCAGCGACTTGTTCTTGTGCAGATGCAAGAGCAGCGAGATCAGCGCCATCCGTACCGGGACGCCGTAGGCGGCTTGCTGGAAATAGATCGCGCGGCGATCGGTATCGAGCGAGGCGTCGAGCTCGTTGACGCGGGGCAGGGGATGCATGACGCTCGCTTCCGAATATTTTGGCTCGCCGAGAAACTTGGCGTCGATGCGCGGATAGGGCCGTTCCTTCTCGGTCCAGCGTTCTTTTTGGAAGCGGGTGACATAGACGGCGTCGATCTTCTTCTGCACGAGCAGCCCGTAATCGATTTCCGGCTCGGCATAGAGCGAGAGCTGATGCGGCTGATCGGAGGTGACGTAAAGCGCGTCGATGGTGTCGCCTTGTCCGGAATCCTTGGCGACCATGCGGCTGTGAAACTCTTCACGCAGGCGACGATCGACATGCGCCGGCAATTCCATTCCCGGCGCAGGCAGCGGCTCGATCGTGGCGCCGAACCGCGCCAGCGCATAGACGAAGGAATGAATGGTGCGGCTACCCTTGAGGTCTCCGGAGATCGCTACCTTCATATTGCGCAAATTTTTGTTCTTCGAACGCAGCGTGAAAAGATCGCATAGCGTCTGGGTCGGATGCTCGTGGCTGCCGTCGCCGCCATTGATCACCGGGATCTGCGCGTATTCGGAGGCGAGCCGCGCCGCGCCGTCGCGGGGATGGCGGATGACGACGATATCGGCGTAGTTAGATATCACCCGTATGGTGTCGGCGAGGCTTTCGCCTTTGGC
>JBQCCX010000152.1:0-2356 GCA_051961815.1 Xanthobacteraceae bacterium | reverse complement strand
ATAGGGAAGAGAACGGTCAGTTCTATTCGCCACTCGCCATTCTCTCTCCTAAACCAGCATCTTGCCCTTTTCCGTCACCGCATCCTCGGCCCTGGTCGTGGCGTCGCCGAGCAGCATTTCATTATGCGCGCGCCCCGATGGAATCATCGGAAAGCAGTTCTCCGCCGGATCGACCACACAGTCGAAAATGACCGGCTTGTTGACCTCGATCATTTCCCTGATCTTGTCGTCGAGCTCGCCCGGATGTTCGCAGCGGATGCCGTGGGCGTGATAGGCCTCGGCGAGCTTGACGAAATCCGGCAGCGCTTCGGTGTAGGACTGCGAATAGCGGCCGCCGTGGAGGAGTTCCTGCCACTGCCGCACCATGCCCATATACTGATTGTTGAGCACAAAAATCTTGATCGGCAGATCGTACTGCACCGCCGTCGACATTTCCTGCATCGTCATCAGCACCGACGCTTCGCCGGCAATGTCGATGACGAGCGAATCCGGGTGCGCGAGCTGCACGCCGACCGAGGCCGGCAAGCCGTAACCCATGGTGCCGAGCCCGCCCGAGGTCATCCACCGGGTCGGCTCTTGGAAGTGATAGAACTGCGCCGCCCACATCTGATGCTGGCCGACTTCGGTGGTGATGTAGGTGTCGCGGTCCTTGGTCAGCTCGTATAGCCGCTGGATCGCGTATTGCGGCTTGATGATTTCATTGGAGTTGCGATAGGCCAGCGACTGCTTCGCCCGCCATTTGCCGATCTGACCCCACCAGGCGTCCAAGGCCTTCTTGTCCGGCTTGGCGCCGTTCTGCCGCCACACCCGCAGCAAGTCCTCGAGCACATGGGCGCAATCGCCGACAATCGGCAGGTCGACGTTGACGTTCTTGTTGATCGAGGACGGATCGATGTCGATGTGGATTTTCTTCGAGCCGGGCGAGAAAGCATCGAGCCGGCCGGTGATGCGGTCGTCGAAGCGCGCACCGACCGCGATCATCAGATCGCAATCGTGCATCGACCAATTGGCCTCCCAGGTGCCGTGCATGCCGAGCATGCCGAGCCACTTTTTGTCGGCGGCCGGAAAAGCGCCGAGCCCCATCAGCGTCGAGGTGATCGGAAAGCCGGTGAGCTTGACCAATTCGCGCAGCAGATGGGATGCGGCGCGGCCGGAATTGACCACGCCGCCGCCGGTATAGAAGAGCGGCCGCTTCGCCGCCGCCATCATGTCGACGGCCTCTTTGATCTTGTCGAGATCGCCCTTGACCTTCGGCTGGTAGCCGCGGTGCGCAAATTCCTTCGGCTTCGAATAGGTGCCCTTGGCGAACTGAATGTCCTTCGGGATATCGATCACCACCGGACCGGGCCGGCCGCTCGAAGCGATGTGAAACGCCTCGTGCAGCGCACGTGGCAGATCGGCGATGTTCTTCACCAGATAATTGTATTTGGTGCACGGCCGGGTGATGCCGACGGTGTCGCATTCCTGAAAAGCGTCGTTGCCGATGAGGTGGGTCGGCACCTGCCCGGTGATCACCACAAGCGGAATCGAGTCGCAGAGCGCGTCGGTCAAGCCGGTCACCGCATTGGTGGCGCCGGGCCCCGAGGTGACCAGCACCGTGCCGACCTTGCCGGTCGAGCGCGCATAACCTTCGGCGGCATGCACCGCGCCCTGCTCGTGCCGCACCAGAATATGATTGACTTTGTCTTGTTGAAACAAAGCGTCGTAGATCGGCAGTACGGCGCCGCCCGGATAGCCGAAAAGATGCTCGACGCCCTGATCGGCCAAGGCCTGGATCACCATCTCCGCGCCGCTCATTTCCGTCATGACTTGCTCCTACTCGCTTTGCCGTCATCGCACGCTTGGTTCGAGGAAATAAAAAAGGGGCTCAAGAGCCCCTGTTTTCGCGCACCGCCACGTCTCGCGGGTGGATCATCCACCCCCGGCGATGCGCCTTCCTACGAGAATGATAACCCTGAACTGCCGCACGACTTGCGCCTTTCCGCAGTTTCCTGCGCGCCTTCCTGCTGGATGCGGTCGTTATAAGCATTGTGGCAATGCCGGTCAAGGCAAATGCGGCCGGAGTTTGGCGCAAGGCGCGCCGGCCGGGTGTCCAACGCGCGTTTGAAATCGGCGCGGCGCTGAAAAACGCAAATGTTAACCGCGTCGCGCTTGCCACAGCCCGGCCGCGATTTCGCGCCGGAGCAGCCAGCAAAACGCCGGAGCAAGTTGGTTTCCTCCCGCTCCGTTTGGGGCTGCAGTACCGGGGAATTTGCACATCGCAGCTGCTCCGTGGGAGGGGCATCATGACGGCCGAGGGTTTGCTCGCCGGTAGCACGACACACCTGCACATCCGATCGGCCCGGCCAGGATGCTG
>JBQCCX010000151.1:0-11380 GCA_051961815.1 Xanthobacteraceae bacterium | reverse complement strand
CGGCTCGCCAAAGCCGGTGGCGAGCTGCGCCTGGGGCGTGCGCGATTGCCGCCCCGGGCCCAAAGGCGAGCCGCCCGAGGTGAAAACCCGCTCGCCGATGGTGCGCAAGGCGCGCGAAGGCGTCATGGAATTTCTGTTGATTAATCATCCGCTTGATTGCCCGATCTGCGATCAGGGCGGGGAATGCGATCTGCAGGATCAATCCATGGCCTACGGCATCGATTCCAGCCGCTTCATCGAGAACAAGCGCGCGGTCGAAGACAAATATCTCGGCCCCTTGGTCAAGACCTCGATGAACCGCTGCATCCAGTGCACCCGCTGCGTGCGCTTTGCCACCGAGGTTGCGGGCGTGCCGGAGCTTGGCGCGATCGGCCGCGGCGAGGACATGGAGATCACGACCTATCTGGAAACCGCCATGCGCTCCGAGCTGCAGGGCAATGTCGTCGATATCTGCCCGGTCGGCGCGCTGACCTCGAAGCCTTACGCCTTCGTCGCCCGGCCGTGGGAGCTTGCCAAGACTGAAAGTATCGACGTCATGGATGCGCTCGGCTGCGCCATCCGCGTCGATACGCGTGGCCGCGAGGTCATGCGCATCCTTCCGCGCACCAACGAGGAGATCAACGAAGAGTGGATTTCCGACAAGACGCGCCATGTCGTCGACGGCTTGCGCACGCAGCGGCTGGATCAGCCCTATTTGCGCGAGAACGGGCGGCTGCGCCCGGCGAGCTGGAGCGAGGCGTTTGCGGCCATTGCCGCAAAAGTCGCCAAGGCCAATCCCAAGCGTATCGGTGCGCTCGCCGGCGACCTCGCCGCGGTCGAGGAGATCTTTGCGCTCAAGGAGCTGATGACGCGCCTGGAGGTTGCCAATATCGACTGCCGGCAAGACGGCTCGGCGCTCGATCCGGCCTGGGGCCGCGCCAGCTACCTGTTCAACGCGGCAATTGCCGGGATCGACAGCGCCGATGCGCTGCTGATTGTCGGTGCCAACCCGCGCCGCGAAGCCGCCATCCTCAATGCCCGCATCCGCAGGCGCTGGCGCGCCGGAAAATTCCCGATCGGCGTGATCGGGCCGAAAGCGGATCTGACCTACGCTTACGATTATGTCGGCGCCGGGCCCGAGACGCTTGCCGCCATTGGCCGGCATTCGTTCGCGGATGCCATGCGCAAGGCGGAGCGGCCGATGGTCATCGTCGGCGCGGGCGCATTCGCCCGCGGTGATGGCGCCGCGGTCGCCGCATCGGCGGCGAAGGCCGCCCTCGAGCTGGGCGCGGTCAAGGTCGGCTGGAACGGCTAGTGCGTTTTGCACAGTGCAGCGGCGCGGGTCGGCGCGCTTGATGTAGGCTTTGTGCCCGGGCCCGGCGGTTTGATCGCGCGGCAGATGGCCGCTTACGGCACGCTCGATGTCGTTTTCCTGCTCGGCGTCGACGAGCTCGAGATCGCGCCCGGCGCCTTTGTCATTTACATCGGCACCCATGGCGACCGCGGCGCCTCGCGCGCCGATGTGGTGCTGCCCGGCGCCGCCTATCCGGAAAAATCCGCGATCTACGTCAACACCGAGGGCCGCGTGCAGATGGCGACCCGCGCCTCGTTCCCGCCGGGCGATGCGCGCGAGGATTGGGCGATCCTGCGCGCGCTGTCGGATGTGCTCAAGCACCGGCTGCCCTTCGATTCACTGCGTGCGCTGCGCCAGAGATTATTCGAGGCCCATCCGCATTTGCTGCGGCTTGGCCAGATCACGCCGGCCGACCCCGCCGATATCCGCAAACTCGCCACGCTGCGCGGCAATGCGGATAAGGCGCCGTTCAAATCGAGTGTCGAGGATTTTTATCTGACCAATCCGATCACCCGCGCCTCGACGGTGATGGCCGAATGCTCGGCGCTGGCGCAGGGCCGCGCCACGGCGACGGCGGCGGAGTAAACGCGATGGCGGCATTTATGTCCGATTACGTGTTGCCGCTGGTGCTGATGGTGGCGCAGAGCCTTCTTCTGCTGGTCGTCCTGCTCATCGTCGTGGCCTACGTGCTCTTGGCCGATCGCAAAATCTGGGCCGCCGTGCAGATCCGGCGTGGCCCCAACGTGGTCGGTCCGTGGGGCCTGTTTCAGTCCTTTGCCGACCTCCTGAAATTCGTGTTCAAGGAGCCGGTCATTCCCGCCGGCGCCAACAAGGGCGTGTTTTTGCTGGCGCCGTTCGTGACCTGCCTGCTCGCGCTTGCCGCCTGGGCGGTCATCCCGGTGAATGCCGGCTGGGTCATCTCCAATATTAATGTGGGGATACTCTATATCTTCGCGATCTCTTCGCTCGGCGTGTACGGCGTGATCATGGCCGGCTGGGCGTCGAATTCGAAATATCCATTTCTCGCCGCGCTGCGCTCGGCGGCGCAGATGGTGTCATACGAAGTATCGATCGGCTTCGTCATCATCACTGTGCTCCTTTGCGTCGGCTCGCTCAATCTTACGGCGATCGTCGAAGCGCAGAATTCGCGCTGGGGCCTGTTCGGCTGGTACTGGCTGCCGCTGTTTCCGATGCTGATCATTTTCTTCGTCTCGGCGCTCGCCGAAACCAACCGGCCGCCGTTCGATCTGGTCGAGGCGGAATCCGAATTGGTCGCGGGCTACATGGTCGAATATGGCTCGACGCCCTACATGATGCTGATGTTGGGCGAGTACGTCGCCATCTGCACCATGTGCGCGATGTGCACGATCCTGTTTCTCGGCGGCTGGCTGCCCCCGTTCCCGGTTGTGCCCTTTACCTGGGTGCCGGGCGTCGTGTGGTTTGTGCTCAAAGCCGGCTTCGTGTTCTTCATGTTCGCCATGGTGAAAGCATTCGTGCCGCGCTATCGCTACGATCAGTTGATGCGTCTCGGTTGGAAGGTGTTTTTGCCGATCTCGCTGGCGATGGTGGCGATCGTGGCCGGTGTGTTGCAACTCGCCGGATGGGCGCCGAAATGAACCGTGGAGGACGGCATGGAATTTTCGCTGCCGGCCTGGCTCGTCGCGCTGTGCGGGATGATCGTGGCGGCCGCGATCTACGTTCCGGCGATCCGCATCGTGGAGCGGAGCTTGCGCAAGTCGAGCGTCTTCGAAGGCGCCGAGCAGCGCGCCGCCTTCGAGGACAGGCTCTCGGTGGTGCGGCGCGTGATCCTGGCTTTCGATGTCGCGGCTCTGGCCGCGGCGGGTTATTGGATCGGCAATATGTTGGACAGCGCGAGAGGCTGATATGAGATTGGACCAGGCGGCGCGCTCCATATTCCTGGCCGAATTCTGGCAAGCCATCGTGCTGTCGATGCGCTATTTCTTCAAGCCGAAAGCGACGATCAACTATCCGTTCGAGAAAAATCCGATATCGCCGCGCTTTCGCGGCGAGCACGCGCTGCGCCGCTATCCGAACGGGGAAGAGCGCTGCATCGCCTGCAAATTGTGCGAGGCTATCTGTCCGGCGCAAGCGATCACCATCGAGGCCGGGCCGCGCCGCAACGATGGCACGCGGCGTACCACGCGTTACGACATCGACATGGTCAAATGCATCTATTGCGGCATGTGCCAGGAGGCCTGTCCGGTCGACGCCATCGTCGAGGGTCCGAATTTTGAATTCGCCACCGAGACCCGTGAAGAACTCTATTACGACAAGGAACGGCTGCTCGCGAACGGCGATCGCTGGGAGCGCGACCTCGCCAACAACATAGCGCTCGACGCGCCGTATCGTTGAGAGCCATCGGACAATGACCTTGCAGGCCATTTTCTTTTATCTGTTCGGCGGCATCACCGTGGCCTCCGCCGTGATGGTTATCGCCGCGCACAATCCGGTGCACTCGGTGCTGTTTCTCATTCTTGCTTTTGTCAATGCCGCGGGACTGTTCGTGCTGATGGGCGCCGAGTTTCTGGCGATGATTCTGATCGTGGTCTATGTCGGCGCGGTCGCTGTGCTGTTTCTGTTCGTGGTGATGATGCTCGATGTCGATTTCACCGCGCTTCGGCGCGGCGTGCTGTCCTATTTGCCGATCGGGGGACTGATCGGCGCCGTGCTCTTGGCCGAGCTTCTCACGATTGTCGGCGCCTGGGCGATCGGGCCGGATGCCGCCAAAGCAATCACCGCGCCGATCCCGCCGCCGAACGATATTCCGAATACGCAGGCGCTCGGGCTCGTTCTCTACACGCAATACATCTATTTCTTTCAAGCCGCCGGCGTCATTCTGCTGGTGGCAATGATCGGCGCCATCGTGCTCACGCTGCAACACAAGCCGAACGTGCGCCGCCAGACGATCGCCGAGCAGGTGGCGCGGCGCAAATCAAGCGCGATCGAGATCGTCAACGTCAAATCGGGGCAGGGGCTGCAATGATCATCGGGCTCGGCCACTATCTTTCGGTCGCCGCGATCGTGTTCACGCTCGGCGTTCTCGGAATTTTTCTCAACCGCAAGAACGTCATCATCATCCTGATGTCGATCGAGCTGATCCTGCTTTCGGTCAATATCAATCTGGTCGCGTTCTCAACGTTCCTCGGCGACATTGTCGGTCAGGTCTATGCGCTGATCGTGCTCACGGTCGCGGCCGCGGAAGCGGCCATCGGGCTCGCGATCCTTGTCGCTTATTTCCGCAACCGCGGATCGATCGCGGTTGAGGACGTCGATCTGTTGAAGGGCTAAAGGGGCAATGTACGAAGCCATCGTCCTGTTGCCGCTCCTGGGCGCGGTCATCGCCGGCATTGTCTGCCTGGTCGGCGCGCACAATCGTTTTCCGGGCGAAGATCCGCCGCCGCCGGCCGATGACCATGCCGCCGTGCCTGTCGCCGAGGATCATCCGCGCGCGGCGCCGTCGCCGCACGGCGCACACGCCGTCATTTCCGGCACTCATGCGGAAGAGCACGAGCACGCACCATCAGCCGCCGGCTCGCTGCTCGCCGAGCTCACGACATCGACCTTTCTTGTGATTTCCTGCGTGCTGTCCTGGTTCGCTTTGTTCGACGTCGCAATCGCCGGCCACGAAGCGCGCATTGTGATGTTTTCCTTTATTTCCTTCGCCGATCTTCATTCCGATTGGATGCTGCGGATCGACGCTTTGACCGCGGTGATGCTGGTCGTGGTGACCACGATCTCTTCGCTCGTGCACATCTATTCCATCGGCTACATGGAAGAGGACCCCTACAAGCCGCGGTTCTTTTCCTATCTGTCGTTTTTCACTTTCGCCATGCTGATGCTGGTGACTGCCGACAATCTGGTCCAGCTGTTCTTTGGCTGGGAGGGCGTCGGGCTGGCGAGCTATTTGCTGATCGGTTTCTGGTATCACAAGCCCGAAGCCAATGCCGCGGCGATCAAGGCATTCGTCGTCAACCGCGTCGGCGATTTCGGTTTTGCGCTCGGCATTTTTGCCGTGTTCTATCTGACCGGTGCGGTCGACTTCGACACCATCTTTGCCCAGGCGCCGAGCCTCGTCGGCAAGAGTTTCCATTTTTTGAGCTGGAACGTCGATGCGCTCACCGCAGTTTGTTTGCTCCTGTTCATGGGGGCGATGGGAAAATCCGCGCAATTTTTGCTGCATACCTGGCTGCCGGACGCAATGGAGGGGCCGACGCCGGTCTCGGCGCTCATTCACGCTGCCACGATGGTGACGGCCGGCGTCTTCATGGTGGCGCGGTTATCGCCGCTGTTCTCACTGTCGCCCGGTGCTTCCGGTTTCGTAACCTTCATCGGCGCAACCACCGCGATGTTCGCCGCGACGGTCGGCCTCGTTCAGAACGACATCAAACGGATCATCGCCTATTCGACCTGTTCGCAGCTCGGTTACATGTTCGTCGCGATGGGCGTCGGCGCCTATTCGGTCGGCATGTTCCATCTGTTCACTCATGCCTTCTTCAAGGCGCTTTTATTCCTGGGGTCCGGCTCGGTGATCATCGCGATGCATCACGAGCAGGACACCCGCAACATGGGCGGGCTGTGGCGCAAGCTGCCATTCACCTACGCGACCATGGTGATCGGCACATTGGCGCTCACCGGTTTTCCCTTCACCGCCGGCTATTTCTCCAAGGACGCGATCATCGAATCTGCTCTGGTCAGCGACGGTCCGATGGCGAGTTATGGTTTTGCCATGACGCTCGGCGCTGCCGCGCTGACCGCGTTCTATTCGTGGCGGCTGATCTTCAAGACCTTTCACGGCGAGCCGCACGATCGCGAGCATTACGAGGCCGCGCACGAGACGGCAAAGACCATGCTGGTGCCGCTCGGGTTGTTGGCGTTCGGCTCGATCGCGGCCGGCTATCCGTTTCTGGCTTTGTTCACCGGTCACGGTGCGAACGAATTCTTCCGCCAGGCGCTGAGCGTGAGCCCGGCCGAAAAACTGTTCGAAAGCGCCGAGAGCCTGCCGCTCGTTCTGTCGCTATTGCCGACAGTCATGATGATCGGCGGCTTCCTCGTCGCCTATCAGTTCTACATTCGCCGCCCCGATATTCCCGTAGCCTTGGCGCGCGATCAGAACCTGCTCTACCGGTTCTTGCTCAACAAATGGTACTTCGACGAAATCTACGACTTTCTCTTGGTGCGGCCGGCGCTCTGGATCGGACGGCTGTTCTGGAAAGGCGGCGACGGTTTCATCATCGACGGTTTCGGGCCTGACGGCGTGTCCGCGCGCGTGCTCGATGTGACGCGCAATGTCGTCCGCCTGCAGACCGGCTACCTCTATCACTATGCTTTCGCCATGCTGATCGGCGTCGCTGCGGCGATCACCTGGTTCATGTTCGCAGGAACGCACTGATGACGAGCTGGCCCATTCTTTCCGTCGTCACCTTCTTGCCGCTGGCGGGCGCTTTGTTCATCGCGCTCTTGGCCGAGGACGAGGCCGGCATCCGCAATGCGCGCTCGGTGGCGCTTTGGACCAAACTCTTCACCTTCGACATCTCTCTGATCCTGATCTGGCGTTTCGATCCGGCGTCGGCGGATTTCCAATTTGTCGAGAAACGGCCATGGCTCGGCGGTGCCATTACCTATGCGATGGGCGTGGACGGGATTTCGCTGCCGTTCGTGATTTTGACCACCGGTTTGATGCCGATCTCGATCCTGGCGAGCTGGACCGCGATTCAGACGCGCGTGCGCGACTATATGATTGCGTTTCTCGTGCTCGAAACGCTCATGGTCGGCACGTTTTGCGCGCTCGACCTCGTGCTGTTCTATCTGTTCTTCGAAGGCGGCCTCATTCCGATGTTCCTGATCATCGGGGTCTGGGGCGGCCCGCGCCGCGTCTATGCCAGTTTCAAGTTTTTCCTCTACACGCTGCTCGGCTCGGTGCTGATGCTGCTCGCGATCATGGCGATGTACTGGGAAGCCGGCACCACCGACATCGCCACCCTGTTGCATCACTCGTTCCCGCTGAGTCTGCAGAAATGGGCGTGGTTCGCGTTCCTGGCTTCGTTCGCGGTCAAGCTACCGATGTGGCCGGTCCATACCTGGCTTCCCGATGCCCATGTCGAGGCGCCGACCGCCGGCTCGGTGATCCTCGCCGCGATCCTCCTGAAGATGGGCGGCTATGGCTTCTTGCGCTTTTCGCTGCCGATGTTCCCCGACGCGTCGGCGCAGCTCGCGCCCTTGATCTACGCGCTGTCGGTCGTGGCGATCGTCTACACCTCGCTGGTCGCGCTGGTGCAGGAGGACATGAAGAAGCTCATCGCCTATTCGTCGGTGGCGCATATGGGCTTCGTCACTATGGGGCTGTTTGCGGTCACGGCGCAGGGAATTGCCGGCGGCATTTTCCAGATGGTCTCGCACGGCATCGTCTCGGCCGCCTTGTTCCTTTGCGTCGGCATCGTTTATGACCGCATGCATACGCGCGAGATCGCCGCTTATGGCGGGCTGGTCAATCGCATGCCACTCTACGCCTTCGTGTTCATGGTGTTCACGCTGGCCAATGTCGGCTTGCCGGGTACCTCCGGCTTCGTCGGCGAGTTCTTGAGCCTGATCGGGACGTTCAAGGTCAATAACTGGGTGGCGACGCTGGCGACACTCGGCACCATTCTTTCGGCGGCCTACGCTCTTTGGCTTTACCGCAAGATCATTTTCGGCACGCTGGAGAAGCCCGCGCTTTTCAACATCAGGGACATCGGCTGGCGCGAAATTGCAATCATGACGCCGCTGATCGTCCTCACCATCGTTCTTGGCGTCTATCCGAAGCCGGTGCTTGATATTTCTTCGGCTTCGGTGGCGCAGCTGATCGAGAACTATCAGCACGCGCTTGGCGCCGTGCATGCCGCGGGGTTGAGCTCAAGCCTCGACGCGGTGACCCGATGAACGTGGCGCAGGTTCCCAACCTCATCCCGCTGCTGCCGGAATTTGTTCTCGGCATTGGCGCCATGGCGCTTCTGCTTGTCGGCGTGTATCGGCCGGCCGCGGCCACGGTTCGCTTCATCGACGGCGCGGCGATCGTCCTGCTCGTGCTCGCCGGCGTGATCCTTGCGGTGTTGCCGGCCGGCAAGCTCGTCACACTCGGCGGCAGTTTCATCGTCGACGAATTCGCGCGCTTTCTGAAAATTCTGGCGCTGCTCGGCTCCGCGGCCGCCATTGCCATGTCGATCGATTACGCGCGGCGCGAGGCGCAGGAGCGGTTCGAATATTCCGTGCTGATCCTGCTGTCGACGCTCGGCATGCTGATACTGATATCGGCTGCCGATCTGATCGCGCTCTATCTCGGCCTCGAATTGATGAGCCTGCCGCTCTATGTCGTGGCGGCAAGCCACCGCGGCTCGCTGCGCGCGACCGAAGCCGGCCTGAAATATTTCGTTCTCGGCGCATTGTCCTCGGGGATGCTGCTCTACGGCGCGTCGCTGGTCTACGGCTTCACCGGCACCGTGAATTTTGCCGGGATCGCGCACGCGGCAGGGCAGGGCGGAATCGGACTGATCTTCGGCATTGTGTTTCTGTTCGCCGGCTTCTGTTTCAAGGTTTCGGCGGTGCCGTTCCACATGTGGACGCCGGACGTCTATGAAGGCGCGCCGACGCCGGTCACCGCATTCTTTGCCGCTGCGCCCAAGGTCGCCGGCATGGCTATGTTCGTGCGAACCGCCGTTATGGCCTTTCCGGGGATCACGTCGGAGTGGCAGCAGATCGTGGTCTTCGTCTCCATTGCCTCGATGGCGCTCGGTTCATTCGCCGCGATCGGGCAGCGAAATTTCAAGCGGCTGATGGCCTATTCCTCGATCGGCCACATGGGATTCGCGCTGATCGGGCTGGCCGCCGGGACCAGCGAAGGCGTCCAGGGCGTGCTCGTCTACATCGCCATTTACGTCACCATGACGCTCGGCGTGTTTGCCGTGATCCTGTCGATGCGGCGTTCCAGCGGCATGGTCGAATCGATCGATCAGCTTGCCGGGCTCGCGCGCACGCATCCGACCATGGCGTTCTTTTTGGCGATGCTGTTGTTCTCGATGGCCGGCGTGCCGCCGCTGGCCGGATTCTTCGCCAAGTTCTACGTCTTTCTCGCCGCCATCAAAGCCGGCCTTTATCTGCTCGCCGTGCTGGGCGTGGTAACCAGCGTGGTCGGCGCTTATTATTATCTCGCCATCGTCAAGCTGATGTATTTCGACGAGCCGGTCGGCACGTTCGAGCAAATGCCATACGAGCTGCGCGTGGTGCTGGCGATTTGCGGCCTGTTCAACATTTTCTTCTTCTTGTATCCGGCGCCGCTGGTCGGCATAGCCAGCGCCGCGGCGCATTCCCTGTTCTGATGCGGCTTGATCCCATTGCGGTCAGCGCCGGGGTACGGCTGGAAAGTCTTGCGGCCACAGGATCGACCAATGCCGAGGCGCGCTTGCGAGCGCTTAAAGGCGACAACGGGCCGCTCTGGATAACCGCAACGACGCAAACGCACGGGCGTGGCCGACAGGGCCGCGGCTGGATTTCGCCGCCCGGTAATCTCTATGCCAGCCTGTTGCTCCGCGATCCCTCGCCGTTCGAAACGGCGCCGCAACTTGCTTTTGTGGCCGGGCTGGCGCTGCGCGACGCCATCGCGGTTGAGGCGGCGGCGCTGGCGCCGCAGCTGAATTTTAAATGGCCAAATGACCTCCTGCTCGATGGCGGCAAATGCGCGGGCATTCTCATCGAAGGCGAGGCAATGCCCGGGGCCGGAGCGCGGAACAGCTTCATTGTCGTCATCGGCATCGGCGTCAATTGCAGCAGTCATCCGTCCGCCGCCGAGAGCATTGCGTTTCCGGCAACCGACTTGGCCGCGCACGGCGCGACGATCACTCCGGAGCAATTGTTTGCCCGACTGTCCGCCACGGCGTGCCGACGGCTCGCGCAATGGGATCGTGGCGGCGGCTTTGCCCCCATCCTTCGCGATTGGCTGACCCATGCGCGCGGCATCGGTGAATCGATTGTGGTGCGCAACGGCGATGGCGAAATGCAGGGCCGTTTCGTCGGTCTCGATCAGGCCGGCCGCCTCCTGCTCGAGCGATCCGACGGCAGCTTGACCAAGATAGCGGCCGGCGATGTGTTCCCCTTTGGCGTTCGGGGGCCGGACTGAACCATGGCGCAAAACGAACTCGTATTCGCAAGCCTTGGCGGCATCGGCGAGATCGGGATGAATCTCTCGATCTACGGTTTCGGCGACGAGCGGCGCCGGCAATGGATCATCGTCGATTGCGGGGTCTCGTTTGCCTCGGAAGAGCACCTTCCCGGCGTCGATCTCATTCTGCCTGACATCCGCTATCTGATCGAAGAGCGCAGAAACATCCTCGCACTGGTGCTCACCCATGGCCACGAGGACCATATGGGAGCGCTGATCGATTTGTGGCCGCGGCTGAAAGTGCCGATTCATGCCACGCCGTTCACTGCCGCTTTGTTCGAGGCACGGCGCGCGTCCGAGCCGGGCGCGCCGGAGATCCCGGTGCATGTCGTGCCGGCCGGCGGACACTTGTCGATCGGGCCCTTCGCCGTCGATTTCATCAATGTCGCCCATTCGATCCCGGAATCGAATGCGCTTGCCATCCGCACGCCGGCCGGAACGGTGCTGCATACCGGCGACTGGAAAATTGATCCGACGCCGCTGATCGGCGGGCCCACCGATGCGGCCAGGCTCTCGGCATTCGGCGACCAGGGCGTGCTGGCGCTTGTTGGCGATTCCACCAATGCGATCCGCGATGGCCGCTCGCCATCGGAATCTGACGTGGCCAAGACGCTTGCCGAACTCATCCGCACGGCGCCGCGCCGCGTTGCGGTGACGACATTTGCCTCTCATGTCGGCCGGCTGCGCGCGGTGGCCGATGCAGCGCGCGCGGCGGGCCGCGAAGTGGTTGTGGTCGGCCGGGCCATGGACCGCGTCGTGCAGGTCGCGCGCGAGACCGGCTACCTCGACGGCGTCCAGGAATTTCGCGGCGTGGAAAGTTACGGTTATTTGCCGCCCGA
>JBQCCX010000150.1:0-16060 GCA_051961815.1 Xanthobacteraceae bacterium | reverse complement strand
CTGCTTCGCATCGAGCCCGGGCAGCAGCACTTTTATGGCGCAGTCACCCTGGGTCACGATACCGACCAGTACGTCGTCGTCGATGACCAGCACCGACCGGACCCGGTTGTCGCGCATCTGGCGCAAGGCTTCGACGACCATCTCGCCGGAACGAACATGGATCAGGGCGCCACTCTTCCGGGCCAGAACGTCTTTGACTGTGTTCACCGAGTTCCTCTCGTATAGGGACCCATAGCCTTACAGTCGCCAGGCGCGCAGTTATTACTCCACCTTCACGCCTGCGAATTCAACCACTTTGGCCCACTTCACCGTTTCGTCGGCGACCAGCTGCCCGAATCTGGCCGGGCTCATCGGCATGGGCTCGCCGCCGAGCTCGTGGAGGCGCGCCTTGACCTTAGGATTCGCCAGCACCGCGTTGACGGCTATGTTGAGTTTTTGCACGATTTCTGGTGGCGTGCCCTTGGGCGCGCTGATGCCGTACCACACGAACACTTCGTAGCCGGGCACGGTCTCGCCGATCGTCGGTACATCGGGAACAGCCTCCACGCGTTGTGCCGTGGTTACACCGAGCGCGCAGACCTTGCCGGCTTGGATATGTTGGATGGAGCCGGGCAGGTTGTCGAACATAACCGGAATTTGTCCGCCTAAGAGATCGGTCATCGCCAGCGCCGTGCCGCGATAGGCCACATGGGTGAGCCTGATCCCGGTCATCGCCTCAAGCAATTCGCCTGACATATGCGGCGAGGTGCCGATGCCGCCCGAGCCGAAATTGATCTTCCCCGGACTGGCTTTCGCCAGATCGATAAATTCGGCCATCGTCGTGGCGGGGAACGACGGATTAGCCACCATGACATTGGCAAGCTTCATCGTGCCGGCCACCGGCGTCGAGTCGCGCAGGAAGTCGAACGGGATATGCTTGTAGAGCGTGGCATTGATGGCATTGTTCGGGGCGACGAAGCCGATGGTGTATCCGTCGGGCGTTGACGACAGCACGTCCTGCATGCCGACATTACCGCCGGCGCCAACGCGGTCTTCGACGACGAACTGCTGACCGAGCTGTTCTGAGAGGTATTGTCCCAGGATACGCGCGATGGTGTCGTTGGGTCCGCCCGCCGCGAACGAAACAATAAAGCGCACCGGCCGAATCGGATAGTCGAGTGCCCGAGCGACGCCTGTGAGCGAAGAAAAGGCCGCAGCCGTTGTTGCCAAATGCAGAAATTTACGACGGGGAAGCTTCATGGCGCTGCCTCGTGGGGTTGAACTTCTTCGCAGGCGCTCCGTTGATCATAATGAACACCGGTCAGGGTGTCTGCTTCTGGGGCGAGTAGCTGGGAGACGCAATTGTCGCATGTCGGGGCTTTGCTCGCCCGCACCACCTCATGAAAACTTCGCAATCGTTACTGCAATGCGCCGCGCCTCATTGCGCCGGCAGGCTCGGACGTTGCGGGTAACTCTTTAGCGAGAAATGCATCCAGCTAAGATCGCCTTTCGCCCTGCACGCTTTCATCCAATCGTCAATTTGCGATTCGCGCCAAACGCCTGGGTGAATTGGAGCGGGAAATAAACCCGCGCCGACCAGTTTTGAAATGTGCTCTTCGTCCCAAGTAATGTGCTTGAGACTTTTTAGCTCTCCGAAACTAAGGACACGCATGTGCTTCCTGGGCGCTGTTTGTCGGCTGGTGACCGGAGGACGTGCAAAGGAGAATTCCTGGCGGAGGTCCTGGGAGATGCCGGGGGTCGTAGTTTATTCCCCGATGTGTGTGCGCGGCACCGGGCTCTGCTGCCAGTAAGCACTAGAGAAGTTGGCGGTCAGTTAATTTGGCGTCCCGTGCCTGACAAATGTCTGCTTTCGGAGGCAAAGCGGAAATCGGAAGGGGCGTAATATCTATTCCCGACCCACAACTTTGCCCGGACAATGCGGCAAGGAATGTCGAGGAAAGTAACTCGGAACCCCGACGGTTACCTGCCGCTTATGCCAAGGCGTTGCCGTTGATCGGTAGGGTGATCTGAAAATGCGCCCCATGATGAGCGCTAGGCACGGCGGCAATTTGACCGCCATGCCTTTCAACAATCATTTGAGACAAGGCAAGACCTAATCCCATTCCAGTTGCCTTTGTCGTAACGAACGCATCAAAGACACTGGTCATTTTCTTCGGTTCGATTCCAGGACCGGAATCTTGCATTGAAATGACAATTGCCTTGCCGTCCTTGAGCTCGGTCCCGACTTGGATCACCCGACTTCTATCGGTTACGGTTTTCATTGCGTCGATCGCGTTTTGGATCAAATTAAGAAGCACCTCCTGCAGCTGGCCCTTGTGGCCCACTATCGATGGAAGCGCAGAGGCGAGGTTGGTGTTGACGACAATATTATTTCGAGTCAATTCCTCACGAATAACTTGTATTGTCTCGAGGGTCAGTTCATTTACGTCGATTAGCCGGTGCTCCAAATTCGTACTCCGAAACAGCGCACCGACGCTCTTAAGCACTTCGTCGATCCGAAGGCTGGCGCTTGCCAAATCGCCAAGTATTGCTTGTGCCCGGGCGATCTTGGGCGGCTCCTGCCCGAGATATCGTCGCGCAGCGGCACTTTTAGTGCTAATACCGGTCAGTGGTTGTCTTAGCTCGTGCGTGATTGCCGCAACTACCGCGGCCAGGTTCGTTAATTTGTTTTCGCGCTCACGCCGGAGCATCTTGTTTGAGCGTGCGAGACTTGCATAGACCCGAACAGTTTCGGAGAGCATCGCCGACAGTACTATTGTCGAAACAACGACCGATAACGATCGGACGGCGTAAGCTCCTAGACTGTAGCGCTGGAAAATAAAAAAACACGATATTGCCTGCTCAACCACGGTCGCAAAAATCGCGACTGCCAGCCACAGATCGAGTACGGAGCGTCGACGGGTCCAAAGTACTATGAACGCAAGCGTACTCGTCACGAATGGAATTACGGCGACGTAATTGGTCAAGGGCGTGAAGCTGAGTTCATCGTTAAGTAGTCGTGGCCAATATTCTTCTTTCGCTGCAACGCTCCAGGTAAGGGCGCAAACCAGAGCAACTACAATACCCGCACTCAGGCAGATGGCCGGCATGCCTGAATCGCGAATAAATAATTTCTTGGAAGTCCTATTTGGCAGACAGGCGTAGCCAAGGACGCCCGCCGAAAAGCCGAAATGCCAAAAGACATAGAGCCAGGGGGTAGCCTGAATTCCAGGACCGAGCAGGCTTTTGGGTGCAAATGCGCCCGGATAGGAAAGCGCATGCGGAATGACGATGGATGCAACAAAAAGATAAGCGCTGGCCAATAGCAGGAGTTGGCGTGAGCCGAGAATCGCGAATTGACTAAAGAGCAGAACCGCGGTGGTGAGACTGGTGACGAATATGATCCCTTCGGTCGTCGGAACAAAACTGGCAATCGCCACCGCTTGCCTGGCCGCGAAGGGAGCGATGACGACGAACGCAATGCACAACATTCCAATGACTGCCAATGCAACTCGTTGCTGCCGCAACGGTGGCCTCATTGTTGCGATCGACAGTTCGTGCTCGTCTCCAGCTTGCTGGGCGGCCAATTTCATCTCTCAAGATCACGTTCGACCCACATTTACAATTGTGGCGACACGAAACTTGGAGTATTTGATCTTAATCAAGCTCACGCTTGTCGTCGGCCTCAATCGGCGCCGTTCTTCACGGCCGGGCCTGTATCGCCAAATGGGCAATTATACCGCGAGAATTCTCAAGGGCGAGAAGCCCGCCGATTTGCCGTTTGTACGCAGTTAGAAACCGGCAAAATCAACTACGTCCGTCTTCCCCGTCGTGGCCGGTGCCACCCGGCGGGCAATAGATAATGCTCCTCCAACCCATTTGTTGCGAACAATGAAGCAGACCTCTCGACGCGGCCGATCAACGTCCGGCTTTGAGAGGTAAAGCGGACCTCAATGCTTGTTTCCGACCCAAAGCGGACATGTCTGGCTGAATGAAAACGTATGGCAAGAGCGGTCCCGACTCCCGCAAGACGCGAATTATTCCACGTTCAAAATCGCCCGGCTGAACCTTTGTATAGCTCTACGATCTTGCAAGGCGCGGCGCATGAGCGCATCCCGTGATGGCCATCACTGAAGCTGGCTTGTGTTCAGGTATTGTCCGCTCACGGCGTCGCCACTGCTGTTGCAGTTGGCCTGGCAGTTAGGGCAGCCGCAAAATGTCTGAAAACGCATTGATCTCGATCATCGATGATGACGCGCTTGCCCGTGATGGCATACGCGAACTTGTCGAATCGTTGGGGTACAAAGCCGCCGCTTTCAGTTCAGCGGAGCATTTCCTCGACTCTAGCGTAATTGAAGAAACAATGTGCGTCATCACCGACGTGCAAATGCCCGGATTAAACGGCCTTGAATTGCAGGAGGCATTGCAGTCACAAGGACGTCATGTCCCGGTCATTCTGATTACCGCTTATGCGAACGCGAAACAGCGGACCCGCGCAATGAATGGCGGAGCGATCGGTTTTCTGAGCAAGCCGTTCAATGAAGAAGCGCTGATTAGCTGCCTGACTGCGGCAATAAAGTTGCGCTCCTCATAGCAATATCATCTAAAATTCACGACGGTTTGATTGTAGCGAAAGGAGCTAATCTATAAAGTGTGCTTGAAGGACCGGTGTTAAATGGCGAGTGAGAGCAGTCGGGGCGATCGTACCGACGATGGGGAGCAATCCCTCGTCGGTGAGGATACGCGCCTTCTGGCAGCCCGCATCGCGCAGAAGCTTCAGAATACGGGACTCACGTGCGAGATTTTCAATCTTGTGCCGACCGATAGCACGGTGCTCAGCCGTGACCGTATTTTCGTTCTTCTCGGGCTCACCTTACTGACCGTGTTGGCGTGGAGCTACTTGCTGTGGCTCTCGGCCGACATGGGCATGGGCGGCATGGACATGACTGGCTTCCGGATGATTCCGTCCGGCTTTGGGCTCATGGTGCCAGCGAACATACCGTGGCAGGCGATGGAATTCGCATTTGTGTTCGTCATGTGGATCGTAATGATGGTCAGCATGATGACGCCCTCCGCAGCGCCAATGTTTCTCATGTACGCCCGCGTGGGCCGACTGACCGAGGCGCGAGGCACGCCATTCATCGCAACTGTTTGGTTCGCCGCTGGCTATTTACTTGTTTGGATCGGTTTCGCATTGCTCGCCACGCTGGTGCAATGGGCATTCGAGCGTAGCGAGTTGCTCGATTTCACGATGGCAAGCACGGACAATCGTTTCGCGGGGCTCTTGTTCGTCGCGGCTGGCCTCTATCAGTGGACCAGCCTGAATGAATTATGTCTCACCCAATGCCAAAGACCGTTTGAGTTCGTGATGCGCCATGGCGGCTATCGCCGCGATGCACCGGGTTCTGTGATGCTCGGACTTCGCCACGGCGCGTATTGCGTTGGCTGCTGCTGGACACTGATGGCGTTGTTGCTCGTCGGCGGCGTGATGAACGTGCTTTGGATCGTCCTCCTCGCATTGCTCGCTTATTTGGAGCGGGTTCCTTCCATGGGCCGCCTGATTGCGCGCCTTGCTGGCATCGTTCTCATCGCGGCGGGTGCGTGGTTATTTTCAATGGGAATTTCCTAACCGGCCATCCCTATTCTGGGGTGGCGATCTTGATCTGGATCAAATCATCAGATCTTTCGATCGGTTTTGATGTGTGGTCTTAGGGTGAGCTGGGCGCGTGCATTGTGGAGATAAATGATGCGCACCCTCAAAACCGTGACGATGACATCGGCGCTGCTTGCGGCCGGGACATCGGTGGCAATGGCTCAGAACGGTCTACCGACAGGCGGCTGGTATCCGGGTTACGACCGTGGCTACGGCTACGGCTACGCGGCTCCGCTCTACGACTATGCGGCTCCTGCATACGGCTACGCAGCTTCGGCCCCTCTCTACAATTACGCGCCTCCGGGCTATGTCACGCCGGCCCCCGGAGGAACGACGGTTATTATCGTGACCCCAGGCGCCGCCCCGGCCTACACCGCGCCAACAGTCTCGTCCGGATATTATAACTACGCACCCGGATATTGGGGCGGCTACGGGCGTGCCGGATATTGGTGGCGTTGAACTCACGCTTTCAAAGCTCCGCATGGGGGCGCGGAGCTTTTCCTGTGTTGGCAGTCACCGTGATCACCGCGGTCGCGATCGAGTATGGATAGGCGATGACTGCTTTTGGCACAAAGCGGACTCCTCAGCGAAATCGATTGAGACCGAGCGAGTGGCGATAAGTCTGCTCTTTGCGCCGCGGGTCACTCGCTACGTTTCAAAATAAATCGTTCAATAGGGATAGCCCCGTCGAAACCTGGAGGCGCCCGGTCCCGCGGATGGCTGATATGTACTATTTTGTGTGCAGAATCCGCCAACTCCACTTACATCTGCCAGGCACTGCTGAAAACTCGCAAAGCCGCAATTCATCGCACCGCCTGAACCGTCGCTATATTGCGCGCACCAAGGATAATTTTGAGCTTTTGTCGGAGAGCTGAGCACGGTTGCGGTAGCAATAACGCTGAGCACGAACAGGAAAAATCTCATTGCCGGCCTCACACACACGACGCATGTTGACTGTGTCCGACACTAAAAACCCCTTTAGTGAGGCAAATTTGATCCAACTCAAAACAACAATCATAATTTGGTTACCGCTTATACCAACTGGCATGGACTAAGGAGAAATTGAAGCTTCAAAAAGTGCAGGCCTTTCCTTGGCCGAATGGTTGGGAACGCTCATCCGCGGCTCGCCATCGGTGTTCTTGGCACTAAGCGGACATTCAAAGCGCGGTCGGCACAACGTCCATTCCTGGTCGAAGCGGGTATGTGCCTCCTTCAAAGCACGGTGTCGTTGGAACCCATCGCACCCGTGATGTTATCCGTCTGGGACGATCGTATGACCGATGGTTTATTGCCCGACTTCCTACCGAACCAATGACCGCGATCCTCGTTGAATTTCCAGGCGCGAAGCGCACGACATGCGCTGCCTGCATATTAAAAACGTCGCAGCTGTCATCCGCATCGCTATTGCTGAGTGGAAAGTGCAGCCGTAACCGGACTGAAGAGCGATCGTTTGTTGAGTACGCACTTCATGGCGCTAGGCAAAACGACATCGTTCCAGCACGCATTTGCGATCTTGCTTGTGGTCATGGCAGGTTCTGTGACCTGCGGACCGGCCTCGGCCCAATACTGGGGCGATTCTTCCCCGGGCGGCGGGGGTGGCTGGGGCTGGGGGGGCCGTTCGCCGGGCGGCTGGGGCGAGCGCTATCCATCGGATCGGTATTATAGGCGATCGCCGCAGCGCGATTTTTTTTCTCCGTTTTCCGGCGAGCGCCGCAATCGGCCAGCGCCAGCCGCGGATTACTCGAAAGCCCCCCCGCCCCGGAAATTGGAAACGCCGCCGAGCCAGACGGTCCTGGTCATCGGCGACTCGATGGCCGATTGGCTCGGCTATGGATTGGACGAAAACTACGCCGAGCAACCGGAAATCGGCGTAGAGCGCAAAATCCGCGCGACGTCGGGACTGGTTCGCTACGATCCGAAGAACGAGGCGCTGGATTGGCCGCAGGCGGCCAAGGACGCATTGTCGAACGAAAAGCCGAGCGCCATCGTGGTCATGTTGGGACTAAACGACAGGGCACCGCTGCGCGACAAAGCTCCGGCGCAGCCAAAGCAAAAGGGTGAACCGGCCCAACGGACAAATCAGCCAGCAAGTCCGGCTTCGCAGGCAGCACCGTCCAACGTCGAAGCCCCGGCGCAAACCGCGGCGCAAACCGAGTCGCAGCAGACGGCGCGGGCTGGCACCTATGATTTTCATACCGATCAATGGGCGGCGCTTTACGTGAAACGCATCGACGCAATGATCGCGGCGCTCAAAAGCAAGGGCGTGCCGGTTGTTTGGGTGGGCTTACCGGCAATTCGCGGCACCAAGGCGACCAGCGATATAAATTACCTCGACGAACTTTATCGCGAGCGTGCCGATCGAGCCGGAATCATTTACCTCGACATTTGGGACGGCTTTATCGATGAGGATGGCGATTTTGCTATGCAGGGGCCGGATTTCAAAGGTCAAATCCGGCGGCTTCGTACTTCCGACGGCGTGTATTTTACCAAGGCCGGAGCGGTAAAACTCGCAAGCTATGTTGACCGCGAACTCCGACGGGTGATGTCGAGTTATGCCGCACCGGTAGCGCTACCCGGTCCGGAAACGATGCCGAAATCGAAAGCCGCTACTACGAGACCCGATGTCGGTCCCGTATTGCCGTTAACCTCAAGCACCGGCGATCGCGGCAGCGAACTCCTCGGCGGGAAAGACGGCTCAAAGTCGACGACGTCTGACTCGATCGCGACGAAAGTTTTAAACCGCGGTGAAGTTTCGGCGGCGCCAGCTGGCCGCGCCGACGATTTTTCCTGGCCGCGGCCCGGAAGCGATGCCGATGCGAGGTTCGAGCTTTCGCCTGAACCGGTTGCGCCAGCCCCTGACACGCCGGAAAAGCAAGACGCTTCGGCGAAAAGCGACCGCAAAAACCAGGCCGACGCCAAGAAGGATGCGAAGGCCGTAAGCGACTCGCGGGCCAGCGCGCGGGTCGGGCCGCACCGATTTTATAACTACTATCCCGGACGAATTTACGGCGGACATCGCCGTCATTGGTAGGCTTTAATAACGGGCTGAAATATCTGCTCCGGAGATCGCCTACGGCAGGATGCGGGCGATGACTGAGCTCGAAATGAACTTTGATATTTCGGAATAGAGATGGGGTCGCCTTAAGGTAATATGCGGGCCTGCCGATATTGCTGCAGGATTGAAAGATATAATTCCTCCGTATCTACCGTGTCATGAAAGCCTGCTGTGCGTATCTTTGTCATGCTTGAGATCACGTCGCAGCTCTGGCGAAACACGAAATCGCCGAAGGGCCACAGCGCGACCTCGTCTAGTTGGCAAGGCTTAAGCTTGTGTCGCCTGACAATTCGCTCCCAGACCGGTTCTTTATCTGCCGCCCATTGCGACAGTGAGAGCGTCTGGACCTCGCCGCAAGGCATGTCGAACAACCGCGCGATGCGCGGCCATAGATGCTTCCACCGAAACAGGTCGCCGTTTGTGACGTTGAAGGCCTCGTTACGCGCTTTTTGAGATGTCGATAAAAATATCATAGCGCGAGCAAATTGCCTTGCATCGGTCGCCTCGCTCAAACTGTTCCAGCATGCATCAGAGCCAGGAAAATCGAGCGGTAGCTCGAGTTCGCGACAGATTGCAGCATAGGCGCCCACTACCGACACGACATTGCGAGGGCGATCAGGCGCAAAATCGATCAAAAAATAGGGCCGCGAAGCCGACCAGGTCCACTGCTTACCTTTTTGCCGTTCAACAATAAGGTCTTGCTGGTCATAATAGAAATTGGGTGGCAAATGCCGCGGGTCGTTCTCGCGTGCTGGGGTCTTGAAGTTGCCAAGATGCATTCCATACCACTTCGTGCCCTGAACGAGGTGGACATGCTGGAGGCGCGCCGACGTTGTCTCCGCAGCGTCAAGCGCATTACGCAGCATCGCCACATTTTCAGCGACTGGCTCAACACCGGTTTCTTCATGGGAGGCACGCGCGGTGAAAAAAAGATGGGTGATGTCACCGTACGGTGAGATTGCGAGCCTGAGTTCATCGCCATTCAAGAGGTCGGCAGGCAAGGAGATCAGTCCGCCACCGGTCTTGTCCTTCCGTGCCTTACGACTGACGCCAATCACGCGCCATTTTTGTCGCAGCAGTTCCTCGATGAGGCGCGTGGCAGCAGCGCCTGTAGCACCTGCAACGAAAGCACATTTGGTCATTGATGAGGCAACTTCTAAAGGAGATACCCGAGCACGGCATGCTCCCTTTACGGGTGTCCTTAGTAGCAGAGTCCCTCAACCGCGTAATTGAAAAAAGTGAAATCATGGTCCGGCTGACATCGTCATTCTGCCTTCGCGCGTGATGTCGCCTGAGATCGGGCCGGTGTTCCGAGCGACCAAAATTTTTCGGGCCCGAGATTGATTCAAGGACTTTTCCATGTCCGCCTCTGCCCGTAATCTCCGCAGAGAGCCAGACTGCTTGCGACCGAGGTCAACATGCGTCTGAAGGACAAGATCGCCATCATCGTCGGCGCAGGCCAATCGCCAGGCGAGGGACTTGGTAATGGGCGCGCCACGGTTTTGCGCTTCGCCCAGGAAGGCGCCAAGGTTATGGCGGTCGACCACGATCTGTCCTCCGCCGAAGAAACGGTCGCGATGACGCGACAGTCAGGCGGCGAATGCATTGCCTTCCAGGCTGATGTGACCAAGGAGGCGACACTCGCGGCCATGATCGAGGCTGCACAGAGGCGTTGGGGGCGAATTGACGTTCTTCACTACAATGTCGGCGTAAGTATCGCCGGCGGAGATGCGCCGCTCGACCAGATCACCGAAGCTGCATTCGATCGCATCGCCACGATCAACCTGCGCGGTGCAATTATGGCTTGCAAGCATGTTCTGCCGCCAATGCGGGCACAGCGAGCCGGCGTTATCACCACAATCTCCTCCGTAGCCGCCTGGGAGCGATATCCGAATGTAGCCTACAAGGCGACCAAGGCAGGAATGATCGCTTTCACCCAGCAGATTGCCGTCCAGAACGCGGAATATGGCGTGCGCGCCAACGTCATCTTACCGGGATTGATGGACACACCGATGGCGGTTGACACACGCGCTCGGGTCAGCGGCAAAAGCCGGGCCGAGGTTGCCGCCGCGCGCGATGCGCGCGTGCCGTTGCGCCACAAGATGGGCACGGCCTGGGACGTCGCCAACGCCGCTTTGTTTTTGGCTTCGGACGAGGCGAATTTCATTACGGGCGTGGCGTTGCCGGTCGATGGCGGCGCCCTCGCCTGCATCAATTAAGCGCCCTGCTTGAACGGAAGGGGGAAGCGCGTGCAGCATTCAGGAGAGTTTGACTATATCGTCGTAGGGGCCGGCAGCGCGGGGTGCGTTCTGGCCAACCGGCTCACTGCGTCCGGTCGACATCGGGTACTTCTCCTCGAGGCAGGTCCAAATAACCGGCACCCGTGGCTGCACATTCCACTCGGTTTTGGCAGGCTGTTCAACAATCGCCGATTCAATTGGTGTTACGAAACCGAGCCGCAACCCGGGTGTCACAATCGCCGCATTATCGCACCGCGCGGCAGAGTTCTCGGGGGATCGAGTTCGATCAATGGACTGGTCTATATCCGCGGACAGGCGGAGGACTTCAATATTTGGCGGCAACTCGGCAATGCCGGCTGGAGCTTCGAAGAAGTGTTGCCCTATTTTCGCAAGGCAGAAGACAATGAACGCGGCGAAGATCAATTCCATGGAATTGGCGGGCCGCTCGCGGTTTCTGATTTATGTGACCGGCATCCTCTCGCCGAAGCGTTTGTCGAGGCGGCGCTACAGTGCGGCAACCCTCGCAATGAAGATTTCAACGGTTCGATTCAAGACGGCGCAGGGTATTACCAGACCACCATGCGCAACGGCGTGCGCTCCTCGACCGCGGCCGGCTATCTTAGGCCGGCGCGGCGCCGCGCCAATCTCAAAGTGATTTCGGACGCGCTTGCCACGCGCATTATCTTCGAAGGTCGCCGGGCGAGCGGAATAGAGTATGTTGCCGGCAACGAAAAATGTCGCGCCGGCGCCAATGCCGAGGTGATTGTCGCCGGCGGCGCATTCAATTCGCCGCAGCTATTGCAACTCTCCGGGCTCGGCCCGGCATCGCTCCTTCAATCCCACGGCATTACCGTCATCGCCGATGCTCCGGGTGTCGGCGACGATCTCAATGATCATATTTCAGGCCGCATCATCTTGCGTTGCAAGGAGCCGATCACGCTCAATGACGCGGTGCGCAGCTGGAAAGCCAAGGTCACCCACGGCTTGCACTACGCATTCACGCGTCGCGGCTATCTTGCGATCCCGGCGGTTTCGGCCGGATGTTTTCTGCGTGCGCATCCCACCTCCGCGACACCGGATTCGCAATGTTCGATTTCGCTGTTCTCAGCCCAGAGCATCGGCGGCGAGTTGCACCCATTCCCAGGCGTGACCGGCAATTGCGTGCTGCTGCGGCCAGAGAGTCGCGGCTATGTGCGTATCAAATCGTCGGATCCGCGGGAGGCCCCAGCCATCCATCCCAATTATCTGGCGACCCAAAAGGACCGAGAGACCATTGTGGCGGGTGTCGCCGCGATGCGCCGCATCTTTCAGGCGCCGGCCATGGCGCGCTACATCGCCGAGGAGCTCGAACCAGGTCCGCGATGCGATAACGACGATGAATTGCTCGATTTCATTCGCCGCCGCGGGTCCACGACATATCATCCGGTGGGCACCTGCCGCATGGGTCAGGATCAAAAGGCTGTGGTCGATGACCGGCTACGCGTCCGCGGCTTCACCGGATTGCGCGTGGTCGATGCCTCGATCATGCCGGCGGTCGTTTCCGGAAACACCAACGCGGCCACGATTATGATCGGCGAAAAGGGCGCCGACATGATCCTCGAAGACACAAAGCGTGGAACATTGACTGCCGCTTCCGCTGCGAGACTTCATTGAAACTGCTCAATGTCGCGGGAAGAAGTACCGGTAGAGACGCGCGTTAGAGCTGACCTGTCGTTCTCTTATCCGGTTCACGTTTTTTGGTTATCAGGATTTGTCCATTGCATTGTCGGCAACGAGCTCGGCGCCATTGATGTAGCTTGCGGCGTCGGAGACGGCAAAGACGATGAGATTGGCGATCTCCTCAGGCGTACCCCAGCGCGTATCGCGCATGCCCTGATTGCTCGACCAAAGCGATCGCTCGCGGGCGGCGTCTTCGGGACTGAGTTGGCGCTTGGCAAGTTCCCGTTCCCATTTGGCGAAGCGTTCTGGCGTGTTGATAAAGCCGGGGATCACGCAATTGACGCGAATGTTGTGCGGTGCAAGCTCATTGGCGAGTACCTTGGAGAACCGGATCTCCGCCGATTTTGCCGGTCCGGTACAGGAGGACAGGAATGGCGGGTTCAGAGTCATAATCCCGGTCTGGCCGCTCACATTGACGATCCGGCCGCCGCCCTGAGCGATCATCATCGGGACGACACGCTGGCAAATGCGAAATTGTGCGAAGAAGTTGATCGCCATGCCTTCGACGAGTTCCTCATCGGTCACTTCAAGAAAAGGTTTGTATGTCCCGGTGCCGGCATTGTTGATGAGGATGTCGATGCGGCCCAGTTTGTCGCCGACGATGCGCGGGATGGTTTCGATCTGTTCAATCCTGGTCACGTCCAGCGGGTGTGTCTCGATCTTTGCCTGAGTGGTCCGCATAATATCGTGTGCAGCCTCGGCGAGCGCCGATTCACGGCGCGCGCAAATGAGAACTTTCACGCCCTCGCGCGCGAGCGCGCGTGCTGTCTCGAGGCCAATGCCTTTGCTCCCGCCGGTCACGAGCGCCGTTTTGTTGGCAAGTCCGAGGTCCATCCGTCGGCTCCTTTTCAAAACTTTCCAGCTAGAGAGCTTGAAATTGCACGCCAGACAACCATCAGGACGCACGCAAGAAGAAGCAAATGTTGGGAGAAATCCCACGCCTGGGAGGTCCCACCAGTTTTCGATCGGCAGCCGCGCCTACCTGAACGCGTACCAGCGACGCTTTGCGGGTCATCGGGTCGAGGATATAGTACGTCACAAAACTCCGCGAAAACACGACATGGACGGAAAAGCGAGAGGCGAAGTTAGCCCAGGGAGGAAATTAAAATGTCGATCACTCGTCGTCAGGCGCTCGGATCCGCCGGCGCTGCCGCCATTGCGGCCGGCAGCTTTGCCAAGCCCGCCATTGCCGTCAATGAGCCAATCCGCGTTGGCTACCTGCCGGCGCTCACCGGTCCCTCCTCCTCCACGGGTATCGGGATCAATCGCGGAATTCAGTTGGCGGTGCAGGAGATCAACGCGGCCGGCGGCGTCAACGGGCGACAGCTCAAACTGATTACTCGCGACACGCAAAGCGACCCGACAAAGGCTGTCAACGGGGCGGCGGAGCTCTCACACGGACAGAGTGTGAGCGTCGTGTTCGGCCCGGTCAATTCCGGCGAGTCGCTTGCGGTCGTGCCGCTACTCGCGCGCACCAACACACCGCAGGTTCATCCTTGTTGGGTCGATACCCTGACGGACCCACAGAAATATCCGATGTGCTTTCGTAATGCGCCGACCAATCAGCAGATTGGCGCCGCCGCGAACCGCTATGTTGTGGAAGTGCTCAAGCGCAAAAAGGTCGCCGTGATCAGCGACACAACCGGTTACGGCACCGCGTCGGTCAATACCTATGTGCCGATGCTCCAGGCCAAGGGCGCGGAAGTCGTCTATCAGGGCAACGTTGACGCGGCCAATCCTGACCTGAAGCCCGAGCTCCTGCGCATGCAATCGGCAGGGGCGCAAGCCATCATGCCCTGGAGCGTGAATGCCGGCTTTCTCTCCCGCATCATCAACACACGGGGCAATATGGGATGGGATGTGCCGATCGTCGGCCAGACCACGCTCGGCTCGGGTCAGACCAAAGCGTTGCTGGAGAAACCCGAATACTGGGCGAAAGTTTACCCGAACAATTTCCGCAACGTCTGTTACGGCCAGGACGGAAAACTTCCCGAGCGCACCGCTGCCTTCGTAGACCGTCTCAGGGGCGCCAAGATCGACATGAGCGACACGTTGTTGTGGTGGATAGCGCTCGGCTATGACAGTCCGCGAATGATCGCCGACGCCATGAAGGCCGTCGGACCCGAGCCGCAACAAATCGTCGGTTACCTCAACAAGCTCAAAGGATTCCCGGGCGTCTACGGTGACATATCCTTCAGCTCCGATCAGCACAACGGCTACCCGGACGAGGAAGTGGTGATGGTCGAAGCTAACTCGCTCAAGGACGGCGCGTTCAACCTGGCTCCCGGCTACGGCTCTTGAGCCGATGGTCGAATCGATCGTCTCGACTGGCATAGCGATCGGCTGCATCTACGCACTGATCGGCATCACATATAATGTGATGTTTTCTGCCTCGCGCGTGTTCAGCTTTACCGCGGGGACACTCGGAATGCTCGGTGGGGTGCTGGGCGCACTGTTCATCGCCCAGATCGGAATGCCGTTGATTGCGGGGCTTCTCCTTGTGCTCGCCGCCGGCGCCGTTTTCGGAATCATCACCGAAATTGTCGCGGTGCGGCCGGTGCTCAAGAGTTTGGATCAGCATCTCTACGTGCTTTCCACGCTCGCATTGGCGCTCATCGTTCAGCAGTTTACCGCGATCGAATGGGGCACCGAGGCGCGGCCATTTCCGCGCCTCTTCGATATTGGGCGCGGCGGCTTTGATCAACAATTCTGGTTGCCGATGCTCGCCTGTGCGGCGGTGATCGTCGCCCTGGAGCTGCTCTATCGTCATACCTTGGTCGGCCGCGCCTTTCTGGCAATCTCCGAGGACACCTATGCGGCGCGCGCGCTTGGGTTGCCGGAACGCGGCTTGCGCATGGCAAGTTTCGCGCTTGCCGGCATGATCGGCGCGTTGGCCGGCTTTGCCGGCGGCGAGATGCTGCTCGCGTTCTTCGGCAATGCGCCGATTCTCACGTTCTATGGCTTCGTTCCGGTAGCGCTTGGCGGCATGGGAAATAATCGCGGCGCTGTGGTCGCTGGCCTCTTGCTGGGGCTGTTCCAGCAAACTGCAAATTTTCTCGTCGGCGGCATCTTCGCCTCGGTGGCAGTCTTCACAGTGTTCATCATTGTTCTGCTGGCACGCCCTGAGGGCTTGGCAGGCGCATCGGTTCAGCGCCGGGTTTGATGGAAGCGAAGGAAAAATTGCGTCCGGGCCGCGCAAAGGCGCTGGGCTCCGCGAGCGCGCTCGGTGCGACGTTACCCTTCCCGGCACTCCTGCTGATCGGGATCGCATTCCCGTTGTTCGGCGGCGGCTACTGGGGCGTGATCGCAACACGCGCCTGCGTCTACTGGGTGCTGGTGTCGGGGCTCAATCTAGTCGTTGGATTTGCCGGCCAGATTGCAATCGGCTGGGTCGCACTGCTGACCCTTGGAGCC
>JBQCCX010000149.1:0-3729 GCA_051961815.1 Xanthobacteraceae bacterium | reverse complement strand
GGCCGGCTGCCATTCCATACGCTTAATCCGGCGCTCGCCACGCTCGCAGACGGCCGCATCATGGCCTATGGCTGCATGGGCGGTGACGGCCAGCCGCAGACGCAAAGCGCCGTCTTCACCCGCTACGTGGATTTCCGCGAGCCGCTGGCGGAAGCCATCGACCGGCCGCGCTGGGTGCTCGGACGCACCTGGGGCGCGGCGCGCACCTCGCTTCGCCTCGAGCCGCGCTTCGACGACAGCGTGGTCGCAGCGCTCGTCGCCGCCGGACATGACGTCGATCCGTTGGCGGAGCCCTATTCCGACGTCATGGGCCATGCCGGCACCGTGGTGCTGCATCCGGATGGGACTTGCGAAGGCGCACACGATCCGCGCGCCGACGGCGGTGCGGCGGGGATATAGACGCCAATCCGAGCGATCAGCCTTTGCGCTTCTTCGCCGCCGCCCGCGCGTCAGCGATGATCTGCTTGAACACTTTCATTTCGACCACGCCCGGCACACGGAAGAACCCGACGATGAATCCGGGCGTGCCCTGAAAGCCGAAGGCATCGGCCTGGGCATTGTTGTGGGTCAACAGGTCGTCGATGGTCTTCTGGTGCGCCTGCAGGTCCCCCTTGGCCTTTTCGACATCGACGCCGGCTTTGGTCAGAAGCTCGGGAATGTTGGCGTCGCTCAATTTCTCCTTGGCGCCGATCAACGCATCATGCGCCTGTTGGTATTTGTCCTGATATTTCGCCGCCAGCGCCAATTGCGCGGCTGACCTGGAAACCGCGCCGAAGATCGGCCAGTCCTTGAGCACCAACCTGATTTTGCCGTCGTCGCGGACGACCTGCGCGATTTCCGGCGCGAGCTTTTTACAATACGGGCACTGATAGTCGAAATATTCGACCACGGTCAGGTCGCCGTCCGGATTGCCGAGCGCAGGAATTTCCGGATCGCGCAACACCGCATCGCGGCTGAGCGTGTCATCAAAACCTTCCCCGAGCGCCGCCGCTGAAAGTACGGCGAGGACGACCGCCATGAAACAAACGCGCATGATCGAAAATGCTGCATGCATTGATAAGTTTTCCCAGAGTTGGATTTCGGACGAGCGAGGCGTTGGTTCGCTATTGCATCGGGCTCAAGCCAAGCTTGTCCATCAGCGCGCGATCGCGGTCGCGCTCCGGATTGGCGGTGGTCAGGAGCTTCGGGCCGTAGAAGATCGAATTGGCGCCGGCGAGAAAGCACAGTGCCTGCGTTTCCTCGCTCATCTCTTCGCGCCCGGCGGAGAGCCGCACCATCGAACGCGGCATGGTGATGCGAGCCACCGCAATGGTGCGTACGAATTCCAGCGGATCGAGCGGCGGCTGCTCGGCAAGCGGCGTGCCGGCGACGCGGATCAGCATGTTGATCGGCACCGATTCCGGATGCACCGGCAGCGAGGCCAATGCCGCGATCATGCCGGCACGATCGGCGCGGCTCTCGCCCATGCCGACGATACCGCCGCAGCAGACGTGAATGCCGGCATCGCGCACATGGTCGAGGGTCTCCAACCGGTCCTCGTATACCCGAGTGGTGATGATCTCGCCGTAGAATTCCGGCGAGGTGTCGAGATTGTGATTGTAGTAATCGAGGCCTGAGCGCTTGAGCTTATTCGCTTGCGAAGCGGTGAGCATGCCGAGCGTGGCGCAGGTCTCAAGCCCGAGCGCCTTGACCGCCGCCACCATTTCGCAGACGGATTTCAGATCGCGGTCCTTCGGCGAACGCCACGCCGCGCCCATGCAGAATCGGCTCGCGCCGGCGCTCTTGGCGGCGCGCGCTTCCGCGAGCACCGCATCGAGGCTCATGAGCTTCTCGGCCTCGACGCCGGTATGGTAACGCGCGCTCTGCGGGCAATAGGCGCAATCCTCCGGGCAGCCGCCGGTTTTGATCGACAGCAGGGTCGAAATCTGCACCTCGGCCGGGTCGAAATATTGCCGGTGGACGGTTTGCGCGCGAAAGATCAGTTCCGGAAACGGCAGATCGAACAGCGCGCCGATCTCGGCCCGCGTCCAATCGTGCCGGACCGCGCCCGGGCGGTTTACATCAGGCGGTGCGTGGGTGATGAGCGACATTACAGCCAATGTAGCCGGTTATGGCGACCCGGTGAAATCCGCCATTCGAGGGCGCTGGCGGCCGGGCGCCGTTCATATCACAATGAGCCGGAAATGAAGCTGCGATCGACAATCCTGTTAGCCTCCATCGCGGTACTGGCGGCGATCGGCCTCGCCTGCCCAGCCGCTGCGCAGGAGGAATGGCCGACCCGTCCGGTGCTGGTCGTGAGCCCGTTCACTGCCGGCAGCGCCAACGACATCGTGGCGCGGCTGATTTTCGACGAGGTCGGCCAGCAGCTCGCTCAGGCTTTCGTGGTTGAGAACCGGCCCGGCGGCGGCGGCATTGTCGGGGTCGCGTCGGTGGTGCGCGCCGAACCGGACGGCTACACCTTGCTCTTGAGCTCGGCCTCGATGAGCTCCGCGGTCATTCTGCACCGTTCGCTTCCCTACGACGAGCTGCGCGACCTCGAACCGATCGCGATGCTCGGCGCACAGCCGAGCGTGCTCGTCGCCGCCCCTGACAAAGGTTTCAAAACCGTCGCCGATCTTGTCGCCACCGCCAAAGCGCGGCCCGGCGAACTCAATTTCGCCTCCGCGGGCATTGGCTCGGCCTCGCACATTGCCGGCGAGCGTTTCCGCCTCGCCGCCGGCCTGCAGGTGCAGCACATCCCCTATCGCGGGCCGACCGAAGCGCTGGCCGACCTGATGACCGGCCGGATCGATTTTTATTTTTTGCCGATCGCGCCGGCGCTGCCGCTGATCAAGCAAGGCAGGGTGATTGCGCTTGCGGTTTCCACGCCGCAGCGCGCGCAGTTGCTCCCTGAGGTTCCGACCATCGCCGAAGCCGGATATCCGGACGCCGAATACCTGTTCTGGGGCGGGGTCTCGGCGCCGGCCCGCATTTCGGCTTCCATCGTCGCCAAGCTCAATCGCGAGATCAACACCGCGCTCAGCGTGCCGGCAATCCGCGAGAAATTGCAGCAGCTCGGCGTCGATCCGATGCCGATGACCCCGGACCAGTTCGGAAAATTCTTTGCCGCCGATGTGGCGGCGATGGTGCAGCTCGGCAAAGACGCCAATATCGCGCCGATGGACTGAGTTGGCGCTGGGGTAAGCGACTTAAACGGGGATCTTTCGCGTCATGGCCAAATCTGAAAAGAAGTCTGAAAAGAAGTCCGACAAGACGTCCGATAGGCCGCCCGACCGTCTCTCCAACGACCCGCGCAGCCCGCATTACGATGCGGACGCTTTCAAACGCGACGTCGGCATCCGCTTCAAGGGCGTCGAGAAGACCAATGTCAGCGAGTATTGCGTCAGCGAAGGCTGGGTCCGCGTCGAGGTCGGCAAGACCAAAGATCGCTACGGCAATCCGCTCACGATCAAGCTGACCGGTCCGGTCGAGGTCTATTTCAAGACCGAGAAGAAGTAGGTAATTCCCGCGGTGCTTGTCCGCTCGTCCCCGCGAAGGCGGGGACCCAGCGTGAATTGGTTTTCCGAGACTGGATACCCGCTTACGCGGGAATGAGCGGAATTGGCTGCAAAACTACTCCGCTGCCACCCTCGTTGCGGCATCGACCGCTTCGACGCGCGCGGCGCAATATTTGAATTCCGGAATCTTGCCGAACGGATCGAGCGCCGGATTGGTGAGCAGATTCGCCGC
>JBQCCX010000148.1:0-5082 GCA_051961815.1 Xanthobacteraceae bacterium | reverse complement strand
GTGAACGGCCGCCATGGCGAAGTGGACTGGGCGCCAATTCGCTATCTCAACAAGGGTTTCTCACAGCTCACGCTCGCCGGCTTCTATCGGGTCGCCGGCGTCGGCCTGGTCACGCCGTTGCATGACGGCATGAACCTGGTGGCCAAGGAATATGTCGCCGCGCAAAACCCGCTCGATCCGGGCGTGCTGGTGTTGTCATCCTTCGCCGGCGCGGCGAAAGAACTTGATGCGGCGGTCCTGATCAATCCACACGACATCGACGGTATGGCGCGGCAGTTGGCGCTGGCGCTGCATATGAGCATCGAAGAGCGGCGCGAGCGCTGGCACGCGATGGTGCGCAAGCTCAGGGCGTCTTCGGTGCAGAACTGGTTTTCCGACTTCCTCCATACCCTTTCCGACATTCGCCGTACGCCGCTGCAAGCGGCCACCCGGCCCATTGTCCTGCAATTGGCCAACCGCAAGGCGGCCAGTTGACCCGCAAGGTGCTGTCACAAGGAAGTATTTACCGTATTTGACCATAGTTCTCGCTGGATCGGTGCGCGGATCGCGTGGGGAAAGCGATGTCGGCCTCGTTGATGAGCGGTGGACTTAGGCGCGGTGCTGTCCGGCAACGGCATGCGCATTCGATGCGTCGCGTTGCAGCGGACGTTTTCCTCATCGCAGCGCTTAGCGTCGCCCCGGCCGCAGCGGCACAAAACGCAAAGCCGGTAGCCCATGCTGCGCCGGCGCATGCAAGCGTTTCCCATTCCGCCGCCACACATGACGATGCGCATGCGCACGTCTATTTGATGCGCGGCCTTCTCAACATTTTTTCTTTGGGCATGGATCAGCTGGCGGCGCAGATCGCACGCAATGGCATCGATGCGACGGTCTACAATCATTCGGTCGAGGAGGCGGTGGTCGGCGCCATCGTGCAGAAATTTCGCGCCGGCGATCGTGGCCCTTACATTCTGGTCGGCCATTCGCTCGGCGCCGACGCCGTGATGGTCATGGCGCAGCAATTGAATGCCCAGGGCGTCCCGGTGGCGCTGGTGGTGCCGTTCGACGGCACCGGCTCCTACGCCGCGCCGGCCAATGTCAACTGCGTGTTCAACCTGACCCAGCGCAGCTACGCCTATATGCAGGCCGGCGCCGGCTTCCACGGTAAATTGTCCAATGTCGATGTATCGAGCGATACCAGCATCGATCATGTGACGATCGACAAGTCGCCGCGGCTGCAGGCAATGGCGCTGAAAGAAATTCTGCAAGCGGCGCGCGGGCAGTCGTGCCGGCCAGGCGCAACCGCACCGGCGTTGGCACGGGCTAAACCATCCGCGCCGATCTCGCCCGCCGATACCGGGTCGAAAGAGAACGCAGCCAAGGACGCCGCGCCGGCAATTCCGGCGAACACCGCACCGGCCAAAGCCCCCGCGCCAGGTACCAGCGCCTCTCGCGCCAAGACGGCGGTGCCGGCCAAGGGCGACGCCCCGGCCAAAAACGCGGCCCCTGTCGCTCCCCCCAAGAGCGCAACGCCGGCGCCAAGCGGCGCACCGGAGAAGAGCGCGGCGGCTGCGCACGCGGGCTGAGCCGGGACGCGGCGGCAAAGTCCTTATTTTCTGAACGTTGCGCGGGTCTTGGCCCGCATCGAGCGCGTCTCCTGCAAACCCGCGGCGCGCGCCGCTTGCTGCAAGCCGCGGCGGATCTCGTCGCGCTTCTCGTGGATCGAGGCGATCACCGGCCCGGTCGGCAGACCGAGCCCGACCAGCGCCGCTTCGGACAATTGCAGGCTTGCCTCGATCGCTTCGGGAACGGCATCGGTGGCGCCGAGCCGGTAGAGATGTCGCGCGTGATCGGCGTCGCGCGCGCGAGAGACGATCAGCACGTCCGGCCGCAGAGCGCGCACATGCTCGACAATGTCATCGATCAGATGGTGCGTGTGAATGGTGATGATGACGCCGGCGGCATTGGCCAGCCCGCAAATTTCGAGAAACTTCGGGTCGGCAGCGTCGCCGTAATAGACGTCGTGGCCGTCGCGGCGGTCGCGGGTCACGGTCGAGGCATCGGAGTCTGCGGCGATGTAGGGAATGCGGTGTTCGTTCAACAAGGCGCACACCACTTTGCCGACCCTGCCGTAGCCGACGACGATGGCATGCCGCTGCCGGCCCGTCGGCCGCATCGTCAGTTCGGACGGCGCCGCGCCGGCAGCGCGCAGCCGCGACGCGAATCGGCGCGCCAGTTGCGACAACAGCGGGATCAGCGCCATCGTTGCCGCGGTCACGGTGAGCGCGAAGGTCGCAGTCGTGGAATCGATGAGGCGCGACTCGGCGGCCATGGCCAGGGTGACGAAAGCAAATTCGCCGCCGGCGCCGAGCAACAATCCCATTTCAACTGCGACCGGCCATGACAGGCGGAACAGTTTCGCCAGAGCGACGATGACAACGGATTTGACCGCGATCAATCCCACGACGCTACCGATGAAGGTCACCGGCTCGTGCAGCAATTCGCGCACATCGATGTCCATGCCGACGGTGAAGAAGAAGATTCCGAGCAGCAGGCTCTTGAAGGGATCGATGGTCGCTTCGATAGCGCGGCGATATTCGGTCTCGGCGAGAAGCAAACCGGCCACAAAAGCGCCAAGCGCCATCGACATGCCGGCCTGATTGGTGATCACGCCGGCGGCAATGATGACGAACAGGACGGCGGCAATGAAAAGGTCGCGCGAGTGCGTCGAGGCGACCATCCGGAACAACGGCCGCAGTAGATATCGCCCGAGCAGGATGATCGCCGAAAGCGCAACGGCAGCCTGCGTGACCGCCTTGCCGACGCTGCCGAGCACCGAGCCTTGGGGCCCTGCCACCAACAGCGCGATGAAGATAAGAATGGGAATGACCGCGATGTCCTGCGCCAGCAGCACGGCAAAGCTCGCCCGGCCAACGCTCGTCTTCAGGCGCTCTTGCCTGGACATAAGCTCGAGCACGATGGCGGTCGAAGACAGCGACAGGCTGACGCCAAGAACCATCGCCTCGGACGGGCTTTTTCCCGAATAAACCGCAAAGCCGGCGAGCAACACTGTCGTGACCAAAATTTGCACGCCGCCCAAGCCGAACACCAGGCGTCGCATCGTCGTCAAACGATGCAGCGACAGTTCGAGGCCGATTAGAAACAACAGAAAGACCACGCCCAATTCGGCGATGCCGGCGACGTCCTTGGCATCGCCGATTGTGAACCACGACATCAGCGGAAAAGTCTGGCTCAGCGAGCCGAGCCCGAACGGCCCGAACAGCGCCCCCGCAGCGAGGTAGCCGAGCACCGGGCTGAAACCCAAACGGCTAAACAGCGGCACGAGGATGCCGGCCGTGCCGAGCACGACCAGGGCGTCACCATAGGCTGCCAGATTAATCGTCGAGGTCACGCGTATCTCCGGCCGGCCGCACCGCGCAAGCGATAATGTTGCGAATCATGACAAGGCGCAAAACTGCCGGGCGTTCCGCAACTTAACAAACCTTCGCCCATTTGCGTGATCGCTTCGCCACACTGCCGATAAATTCGGCCTTTGGTTCACGAAAGCACAGACTCTCGGTTGACCGGCGTCAATGGCTTTGGTCTTTTAACGAGTAACGGATGGAATTTGCGCAGCTTTGGCTTGGCGGCAGCGCTTCGGCTACAGGCGATCCGGCGTGGCGGCGGGGTTTGGGGGCCGACGTTCAGGTGGTAACTGGCACACAACGTGGACCTTTACGCTTGATTGCGAAGGTCGCCGGCGCGACCGCGCTTCTTGCTGCGCTCACCGCCACAGCGTCCGCCCAGAGCGGATCGAATTTCCTCAGTAGCGTCGATCCGCTGTTTGCCGGCGTGCTCGCGCGCCCGGGCAATCTCGACAACACGATCCAGTATGCCGCGACCGCCGCCGCGCAGGGCGACATCGAATCCGCGATCAGCGCCTACGAGCAGCTCCGCTTCTATAATCCGAAGCTCGGCGCGACGCGCTATCAGCTCGCGGTACTCTATTATCAGCTCGGCTCCTATGCTCAGGCGCGCGGCTATCTGCAAACTGCTTTGCAGATGCCGGACGTCACCCCCGAGCTTCGCCAGAGGATCGAGGACCTGCTCGCGCTGGTCGACAAAAAACTGCAGCGGGATCAATTCTCCGGTTTCGCGCAAACCGGACTGCGCTATCAGACCAATGCCAGCCTCGGCGCCGGATCGCAGACCGTGCTCGCTTCCGGCGGGACGCTGAATCCTAACTTCGTCGCCAAGCCGGACTGGAACTGGTTCGGCACCGTCGGCGTGAATTACGTCCATGACTTCCAAACGCAGACCGGCGAGACCTTCGAAGCTTCGGTCATCGCTTATGACGCGCAGCAATTTAAGCTGCACCAGTTCGATATCGGCTTGCTCGAGCTTCGCGCCGGTCCGCGCTTTGCTCTGTCGCCTGGCGACGTCAACGGCGTCACCATCAAACCCTATCTCGTAGCGACCGGCGCAACGCTCGCCGATGCCGCCTATATGGGCACCATCGGCGGCGGGCTCACGCTGCATGCCATGCTCGGCAATGTTTCGGTCGATCCCTATGGCGAAGTGGTGCGGCAGAGCTTTCGCAATTCCGCCTTGTATCCGCTGGCCAGCGGCTTGAGCGGCACCCTCTCGACCGTCGGCGTGCAAGCGTCCGGGCCTATCGCTGCCGGACTCGCCTGGCAATCGCGTGTCGCTTACGCGCGCGCCAGCGATCAATTCGCTTTCGACAGCTACAAAAGCTTCATCGCCGACGTCTGGCTGCCGTGGCTGGTCTCCTGGCCCGGCTCGCGTCCCTGGACGATCATTCCGACGGCCGGAGTTACGACTTGGCACTATGATGCGCCCGATCCTTTCATCGCGCCGTTTACCACCGCAAACACCACCGAATGGCGGGCTGGACTCGGCATCGAAGTGCCGATCTGGCGCAAGCTCATCCTGGGCGCGCTGCTGCAATATCGAAACGCGACATCGAACGTAGCGGCGTTCGCATATCGTGACCTGGCGATCAGCGCCGGGCCGATGATCAGATTCTGACGAGGCCTCGATGACCGCAAAATTTCAAGCCCTGATCTTGGTGTTGGCGCTCGG
>JBQCCX010000147.1:0-12194 GCA_051961815.1 Xanthobacteraceae bacterium | reverse complement strand
TGGCTCCCCGGGCCGGATTCGAACCAGCGACCAACCGGTTAACAGCCGGTTGCTCTACCGCTGAGCTACCGGGGAATAGCCTGCTCGGCGTGATGAAGGCCCGCATATAACAAAGCCGATCCCGCTTTGAAAGCGGGCGTCGCCCGCATCGCACCGAACTCGACGAGGCGTCTGGGCGCAAAAAGGCGGGGGCGATCGATGGAGGCCACGCCCGGAATTGAACCGGGGTAAACGGTTTTGCAGACCGCTGCGTAACCACTCCGCCACGTGGCCCTGCCGGCATGGGTAGCGGCACCCCGGTGGTTAGGCAATGCCTTCTTCGCCGCGCCAGTTCGGGTCCGGGCGCAGCCTCGCAAGGCCAATAGTCAGCGATCCGGTCCCGCTTCGACGCGCTCAAAGGCCGGCGTGGCGGTTCATGGGCCTGGCCATGGCCAGGCTTGTCGTTTCGGCCTCGCCGCGGCTTGCGTTTTGCCGGGGCGTATCGCACAACCCGATCCCGCAATCTGGGTTTCACCTATGGTCGATGCCGCCGCAGCCCGCCGCCACATGGTGGACGGGCAAATTCGCACTGCCGACGTCACCAATCCGAGCCTGATCGCCGCGATGCTGGCGGTGCCGCGGGAACTGTTCGTGGCCCCTGCAATGAGCGGCCAAGCCTATCGCGACGGCGACGTCAGTCTCGGGGAGGGCCGGGCGCTGGTGCGGCCCATCGTGCTCGGAAAACTGATCCAAGGGTGCGATGTGCGTGCCGGCGACCACGTGCTCGTCGTCGGGTGCGGCACTGGCTATTGCGCGGCGGTCCTGGCGCATATGGGTGCGGCGGTCATCGCGCTGGAAGAAGATGCGGATTTGGCACGCCGCGCTGAGACCGCGCTTGCCAGGGCTGGCAGCAAACAGGTCACCCTCGTGAAGGGGCCGCTGACCGCTGGCTGGTCCCCAGCGGCGCCCTATGACCTGATTCTCCTGGATGGTGCGATCGAGGTCGCACCCGAGGCGCTCGGAGGGCAATTAAAACCAACTGGGCGGCTTGCCGCCGTTTTTGGCCGCGGCCCGGGGGCTAAGGCGATGATTTATCGCTCGATCGAAGGCCAATTGCTCGGACGGCCGATCTTCGATGCCGCGGCGCCGCTGCTGCCGGGATTTGCCGCACCGCCGGCATTCGTCTTCTAGGCCGCCGTCGACCAAAATCCCGAAAATGCATGCTAATTGAACGGCGGGTCCTGCTGCCGTTTCTTGCCCAATCATGGCCGTCGCTCGGGTTTTAAGCGCACCTGTGGCAGAGAAGTGCCAATAGCAATGATTCTGCACCCCATCCTCAAATCTGGGGTTTCGGCTTCTCTGACAGTGGCTTAAGGTACGCAATGGGCTTTTGCTAGCGCGCTTCGCCGGACTCGTGGCACGGTGGTCCGGTGAATGTCGTTCATTTCAGCGCAAGCAGAAGAGGCTGAGGAGCGGCAGCTACGTCATGCGGGGACGGGGACTGCGCGAGAAGATTTGGCTGCTGGCGGTTGGCGGCGCTGCCTTCGGCGTCATCGCTGGCTGCTGCACCGGCGCAGCAGCGGACACGCTCGAATGGGCGCTCGTCCAGGCGTACCAAAACAATCCGTCGCTGAATGCGCAGCGGGCGGCGCTGCGCGCAGCAGATGAGAATGTGCCGCAAGCGCTCTCGGGTTATCGGCCGAAACTCAGCCTGACCGGAGCGGCCGGATACAATTACTTTCGTGAGAACAACAAAACCGTCAATCAGCAGACGTTTCCCAACAGTGTGATCTACAGCAGCATTGGCGAGTCGCTGGCGACACGACAATTCGGTGCGACGGCAACGCAAACTCTGTTCAACGGATTTCAGACCGCCAACCGCACGCGCCAAGCCGAAAGCCAGGTGGCGGGCGCGCGCGAGACATTGCGCGTCACCGAGCAGCAAGTTCTGCTCGACGCCGCAACCTCCTACATGAATTTGCTGCGCGATCAGGCGATCCTCGATCTCAATCGCCGCAACGTCGAAGTGCTCACCGAGCAGCTCAAACAAACCCGTGACCGCTTCAATGTCGGCGAAGTCACGCGCACCGACGTGGCGCAGGCGGAATCGCGTCTTGCCGCCGGCCGGTCTGCGCTGCTCGGCGCGCAATCAAACTACGTGACCTCGCAAGCGAACTATCGCCGCGTCATCGGCGTCGATCCCGGCCGTCTCGATCCCGGCACGCCGGTTGATCGGTTGTCGCCTTCGACGTTGCCGCGAGCCATCGTCGAAGGCCAGACCCAGAGCCCATCGGTGCTGGCCGCGATGTACGGCGTCGACGTCGCCGAGTTGGCTGTCAAAGTCAGCGAAGGCGCGCTTTATCCCAATCTCGGGGTCACCGCGAGCTATTCGCAAACCTACGATACCCAGCCGCAAAGCCTGCGCCTGACCAACATCTCCGTCCTGGGTCAGCTCACGGTCCCGATTTATCAGGGTGGATCTGAATATTCCGCCATTCGCCAGAACAAGGAAACGCTCGGTCAGCAGCGCCTCAATCTCGACGTCAATCGCGACCAGGCTCGCGCCACTGTGGTGCAGAGCTGGGGCCAATTGGATGCCGCCAAGGCGCAGATCGAGGCCACCACCGCGCAGGTGAATGCAGCCGAAATCGCGCTCAACGGCGTGCGCGAAGAGGCGAGGGTCGGACAGCGAACCACCCTCGACGTCCTCAACGCGCAGCAGGAACTGGTGAATGCGCGCGTAGCTCTGGTCACCGCGCAACACGATCGCGTGGTCGCTTCTTACGCGCTGCTGGCGGCAGTCGGCGGATTGTCGATGCAGCACTTGGGACTGAATGTGATGATATACGATCCGCAGGTCCACTATCAGCAGGTCCGGGACGCCTGGATCGGGGTCCGGACCCCGGACGGCCGATAGGCAAGCAGTGCGGAGATTTGCGGTTTTTCCGACAACGGCGTCCCGCCGTCCGCTTGCGCAACGAGCGCGCTGGCGGCAACGTTGCAGAGTGGCAGCGGTGTGATTCGGCGAAGCGGACAACAGAGAGTTGACGCCGCGCGGGCGCGGCGAGCGTGAGTAAAACGAGGAGCGGCATGGCGCAGGCGGCCCAATCTCAAGAACCGTCCATGGAGGAAATACTCGCCTCGATCCGCCGTATTATTGCTGAAGACGATTCGGAAAAGCCGGGGCCGCGTCCGGTGGAAGCGCCGGGCGTCGAGCTTAATCCTGATGCCGCCGCTTCATCGCTCGGCGCCGCGCGGGCAATGGGGGAGTCTTATCCAAGCCCGGCGCCCGAGACCCCGACCTCAAGCATCGGTACGTTTCCCGGGACGGCCAAGCCGCCCCGGTCCTCGTCACTCCTTGATATTAGCGAACCAATGGCATCTTCCGCTCCCCGGGCTGCCGCGCCCACATCCGAGTCAAAGCCGGTATTGGCGGCACGACCGGACCACGGCGATGCCGACGGGGATGAAGCGGCGAGCAGTAGCCCAAGCCACGATGAGCGCGGCGCTCTGATGTCCACTGCGACCAGCGCCGCAGTCGATTCGGCATTCAATGCCCTTGCGCAAACCGTTCTTGTTCACAACGCGCGCACGCTCGAGGATCTGGTCCGCGAAATGCTGCGGCCGATGCTCAAAGTGTGGCTCGACGACAACCTGCCGGGACTGGTGGAGCGCCTGGTTCGCGCCGAAATCGAGCGGGTTTCGCGCGGTCGTTGAGGCGTCGCTTTAGTCTTTCAACGCCGCGGCAAGGCGCGCCGCTTGCTCGGTAAGCACCGCCGGTTCTTCCTTAAAGCTCAAAGGCGGTTTTAACGGCACGCCATCTTTGCGCGGGATCATATGAACGTGCAGGTGAAACACCACTTGCCCGCCTGCCGGCTCGTTGAACTGCTGAATCGTAATGCCGTCGGCAGCAAACACTTTCAGCGCGGCGCGCGCAATCCGTTGCGTTGCTTTCATCACATGCGTCAGATCGTCCGGCGTGATGTCGATGATCGTGCGCGCGGGATTTTTGGGGACCACCAGCGTATGCCCTGCAGCGCGCGGCATGATGTCGAGGAATGCAAGCACTTTATCATCCTCGAATACCTTATAAGAGGGCAACTCGCCGCGTAGGATCTTGGCGAAGATATTGTTCGGATCGTAGTTCGCCATTGCGCTCTCCAGCCGATCAGTCGGGTTCGATGTCAAAATCCTTGCGGAACGGCGCCAGTGTAGCAAGCTCGGCGCCGGCAGCGGCGACATAGGCGCGCTCGCGCTTGAGATAATCGGCGATGGCGCGGCGCAAGCCGGGATCGGCAATGTAATGCGCCGAATAGGTGGTGCTCGGCAGATAGCCGCGCGCGATCTTATGCTCGCCCTGCGCGCCGGCCTCAACGCGCGGTAATTTGTGAGCGATGGCGTAATCGATGGCCTGGTAGTAACACAGCTCGAAATGCAGGAATGGATGATGCTCGATGGCGCCCCAATGGCGTCCGAAAAGAGAATGCGAACCGATAAAATTGATTGCCCCGGCGATCCAGCGGCCGGCGCGCTTGGCCATGATCAGCACGATGCGCTCGCGCAGGCTTTGGCCGACCAGCGAGTAGAAGGTTCGGGTGAGGTACGGGCGGCCCCATTTGCGCGAGCCGGTCTCCATATAGAACTGGAAAAAAGCATCCCAGATCTCTTCGGTGAGTTCGCTGCCGGTCAGCCAATGTACGCTGATGCCGTTGGTCAGAGCATCATGGCGTTCGCGACGGATGGTCTTGCGTTTGCGCGCGGTGAGCGCGGCGAGAAATTCATCGAAATTTGCAAAGCCGCGATTTTCCCAATGAAATTGTTGATCGGTGCGCTGCAGATAGCCGAGTGCGCCAAGCAAGCGAAATTCGCTTTCCAGCGCAAAGGTCACGTGAACGCCGGAGGCCCCGCAAATGTTGCAAATCTCTACCAGGCCGGCGGCAAGCGCGCGGGCGATAGTTTCGGAATTGGCTCGCGGCCGCACCAATAGTCGCCGTCCGGTCGCCGGTGTGAACGGCACACTGACCTGCAGCTTGGGATAATAGCTGCCGCCGGCGCGGGCATAGGCTTCCGCCCAGCCATGATCGAAGACGTATTCACCGCGTGAGTGCGTTTTGCTGTAGCAAGGCGCGGCCGCGACCAGCTCGCCGTCGGCAGTACGGGCGATCACGTGCTGGGGTTGCCATCCGGTGCGCGCGCCCACCGAATTGGATTGCTCGAGCGCGGACAAGAAGGCGTGCGAGATAAAAGGATTGTAAGCCTGCTCTTCAGCGCTGGCCGCAGCGCTCGAAGGGGCCTGCCCATTGCCCGCACGGCCGATGGCGTGGCCGGCGCCGGCGTGCGGGTTGGCGCAGGCGTCCCATTCGCCGGCGTCGACCGCGTCGATTGTTTCGGCAACGCTGATCCGCAGTTCGCTCATACGCGGTGCTCGCGACGATTCCGGCCGGTCATGGCGCGAATCCTTCAAAAATAATCTGATCCGCCCAACGCAACGCATATTGCCGCTCGGCTTCGCTACGCACCGTCCAGGCCAGCAGCGGCAGACGGAAAAACCGCTTCGCGACCAACGGCGCGAATGCCGGCAGGTCGGCGGCCGAATAAGCGATGAAGTGCGGCCGGGCGACCAAGGCCGTCAGCAAATAGCCCATTCCATGACGCATCCAGGCCGGCATCAAATCCCAATATGGATGCGGGCGGTACTTGGCTGCAACAATGCCGCAAGCGATCGCGCGCGCCTTGTGTCGCAGCGCCGCGATCTGCCACGGATCGAATGACATCGGCGCCGCCGGCCCGGCATAGGCGCTCAGCACCTCGGCAACGCGATTGGCGAGCCGCACGTCGCCGTCGAAGCGGCTTTTGAGTTCGATCATGATCGTAGCGCGGCCATTAACGAGGTCGCAGAGATCGCCCAATGTCAGCATCCTCTCGGCGCTGCTGCGGAACGCCACCCGTTTGAGTTCGGCCGCGCTGCGCCGATCGAGCCTGGCGTCACCCTCGGTCAGCCGTCCGAGCGCATCGTCGTGATAGACCATGGCTTCGCCGTCGCCGGAAAGCTGCACATCGACCTCGATGCCGTAGCCGGCCGCGATCGCGGCGCGCACGGCGCCCGCGGTATTTTCGATCAGGCCATGTTCCGCATCGTGCAGCCCGCGATGCGCGACCGGCCGCGTGGTCAGCCAATCAAGCGGCGGTGTCACGGCGTTCCGAGAAATCAGGAGACCTCGAACACGGCCTCGACCTCGACGGCCGCATCCGCCGGCAGCGCCGCCACGCCGACCGTCGAGCGCGCGTGCTTGCCCTTGTCGCCAAATACCGCAACCATCAAATCGGACGCGCCGTTCATCACCTTTGGGCCGTCGCTGAATCCGGCCGCTGAATTAATAAAGCCCCCAAGCCGCACCACCCGAACGACCTTGTCGAGTTCGCCGATCGCAACCTTGACCTGGGCGAGAAGATTGACGGCGCAGGCCCGCGCCGCCTTTTGCCCGTCCTCTATGGAAACCGCGCCGCCCAGTTGCCCCTTGGCGACCAGCTTGCCGTCGCCGTCGAAGCAGACCTGGCCCGAAACGGTCAGCAGATCGCCCGTACGCACGAAGGGAACGTAATTCGCAATCGGTGCCGGCGGCTTGGGCAGGCTGATACCAAGCTCCCGCAACTTGTTTTCCGCAGATCCGGCCATGGCAAGCTCCACAATTAAGGTTAGGCGCAGCGTTTTCTGTCCGAAGACGGCAAAACGTGCAAGCGGTGCTATTACCGTTGCGGGAGCGCGGTGTGCTGCCTATCTTCGCGGGCGTCGTCGGTCGCAATCGCATTAGCGTAAAGAAGCCGACAGAACAGCGGGGAGAGAGCGGGGAGGGGCCGGCCTCGGTAACGGGCAATGTGAGACTGAATGATGTTTGTCGGTCGCGTGTTCGCAATGCGTGCGGGGTTTTTGTCGCTTGGCGTGCTTGTTCTCGCTGCATCGTCGTTCGCGCGAAGCGAAGACGAGGGCGCGCCAATTGCTTTGGTGCCGCATCGGGCCATCTACGATCTCTCGCTCGGCACGACCCGCGGCAATTCACAATTGGCCGGCGTGCGTGGCCGCATTCTTTACGATTTTGGCGGTAGTGCCTGCCAAGGCTATTCGCTCGACTTTCGTCAGGTGTCGGAACTAGACAGCGGCGAAGGCAAGGTTTCGACCAGCGATCTGCGGTCGACCACCTGGGAAGGCGCCGACGCCAAGAGCTTCAAATTCACCTCGCAAAATTTTGTCGACGAAAACCTGGTCGATTCGGTTGACGGTCGCGCGGAACGCGAGACCAGCAAGACCGCGGTGGCGCTCGAAAAGCCGCGGCAAAAAAGTCTCAGTCTTGCGCCCGGCGTTGTATTTCCGACCGAACACATGGTGCGCGCGATCAAAGCCGCCCGCGCCGGCCAAGCCGTCCTGAGCTTTCCGGTTTATGACGGGTCGGAGACCGGAGATAAGGTTTTCGACACGCTGACCGTGATCGGCCGCGCGATCCAGCCGGGCGAGCGCAACCACGACGACGCAGCGGTCGGCGAACCGAAGCTTGCTTCGGTGCCGCGCTGGCCGGTCACCGTCAGTTATTTCGAGCGCGGCAAGGCGGATACCAAGGCCGAGCAATTGCCGGCCTATGCGATCAGCTTCGAACTCTATGCCAACGGGATCTCGCGAGCGCTGGCGCTCGACTACAATAACTTCGTCATCAACGGGAAATTGGCGTCGATCGACATCAAGGACGCGAAGCCCTGCCGCTGAAGGCGGTTTTCGACAATCGGTTCGGTCACTTGTCGGCGGGTTCAAAGCCCAACCCGCGAACCAGCACGGCATCGCCGAACCGGGCCCGCAGATCGTCGACCGCATGCTCGGCCAGCGCGGCGCGGCCATCGACCAGGTCGGCGGGATCGGCCACATCCGCGGAGTCGATCGCACTCATACCGACGCCGAGAAGCCGAAATCGCGTGCCGTCGGTTTCGTGCTCCAACAGGCTTCGGGCTGCGGCGAAGATGCGCCGGGCAAGTTGCGTCGGCGTCTCCAGCGATCGCGCGCGCGTGCGGATCCTGAAATCCGCGGTCTTGAGCTTTAGCGTCACTGTGGCGCCGGCGAGTTCTTTCTGTTTCAGCCGTGCCGAAACCTCCTCGGATAGGGTCCACAGCACGCGCTCCAATGTCCGGAAATCGGCGATGTCAGTCTCGAAGGTGGTCTCCGCGGATACGCACTTGGTTTCGCGCGTGGCGTCGACCTTGCGCTCGTCGATGCCGTGGGCCAGGCGCCATAGTCGTCGGCCTTCCTCGCCGTAGCGCCGCATCAATTCGATCTCACCTGATCGCTGCAGATCGGCGACGCGGTGAAAGCCGTCGCGCGAATAGCGCGCGGCACTGACCGCGCCGACGCCGAAAATGAAGCTCACCGGCTTCCCTGCGAGAAAAGCCGGAGCTTCTTTGCCGCTAAGCACGGCGAAGCCCCGCGGCTTGTCGAGATCGGACGCGACTTTGGCCAGAAATTTATTGCAGGACAGGCCAATGGAAACGGTGATGCGAAGCTTGCTCTCGACTGCGGCGGCAAAACGCGCGAGCGCCTTGGCCGGCGAGAGTCCGTGCAGGCGCGCAGTGCCGGCAAGATCGAGAAACGCTTCATCGATCGACAGCGGCTCGACCGCGGGTGTGAGCGCCAGCATCATCTGGCGGACCTCGCGTCCAACCGTGATGTATTTGTCCATATTCGGGCGAACGACTTTAGCGTGCGGGCACAAGCGCAGGGCCTGAAACATCGGCATCGCGGAGCGCACGCCATAAATGCGCGCGACATAACAGGCCGCCGCCACCACTCCGCGCTTGCCGCCGCCGACGATCACCGGCTCGGCGGCGAGACTGGGATCGTCGCGCTTCTCGACCGCGGCGTAGAACGCATCGCAGTCGATATGCGCGACGGTGAACGTCTCAAGCTCATCATGGCAGATGAGGCGCGGCGAGCCGCAAGCGCTGCAGCGCGCCTGCGCGGGCGCCGCATCGGCAAGACAGTCGCGGCAGAAGCCAGAGTTCGTGCTCACGGCGGGCCCTTACGGCAAATCGCGCTCCCATATGGTCCCCAGCGCCTGGCGCGCCCGGGGTAATTCGGCTGGATTGATGCCGGCGCCCTCGGCAAATGCGATCAGAAGAGTCTCATCCGACAGAATATGCTCGAGCACACCGGCAAGAAAGTCGGGCTCGCGTGCGGCGGCGCGGATCGATTGCGCCGCTATACCGGTAGAGGCAACAAAGGCGCCGAGCCGGCTGTCGTCCTCCGCTATGAAGGCAAGCGCCTGTACCGCCAGCATTTCGGCGGTTTCACGCGAGTATGTCGGCCGTTTTTGCATGGGCTTTATTTGCGTTTCCGCAAGAAATCGGGCCTAGCTTGGGCGCTTAACGCTTGCCGCAGCCGTGATTCTTTGACTTGCGGAGCTTGCGCCGGGAGCGCGAATAAGGAAACCGGGGATGGCCAAAACCGTCCTGATTGTGGAAGACAACGAGCTCAACATGAAGCTCTTCCACGATCTCCTGGAAGCGCATGGTTACGCCACGCTGGCAACGCGCAATGGCAAAGAAGCGCTCGATCTCGCGCGCGAGCGGCGGCCCGATCTGATCCTGATGGACATCCAGCTCCCGGAAGTCTCGGGGCTGGAAGTCACCAAGCAGCTCAAGGACGATCAAGAGTTGCGGCACATCCCGGTGGTCGCCGTCACCGCCTTCGCCATGAAGGGCGATGAAGAGCGCATCCTGGCCGGAGGCTGCGAAGCCTATTTGTCCAAGCCGATCTCGGTAGGCAAATTCATCGAAACGGTTCGCCGGTACTTGGGTGCGCCGTAGCGGCGCGATTGCGCAGGCACGCGTGGTACGGCCGCTGCCGGATTAATCACAATTATTGTGGTTGACGGCGATGAAGCTCCCGGCCGCCGACTTGATGGTTGATTTCGCCAGCGGTTCCGTTAGCCTTCCCACATACAGACCTTCTCGCTGATCATTGGGGCTATACAGCGAGTCTGGTGACGCGAAGAAATCGCGCGAAAAACTCTTACGAGCTCATTGATAACCCTGCGGAATGCTCAGGTCCGCCGCATCTCCTGGGTCCGTGGGGTTCGGCCGGCACGGGGGCGGTGCGAGTGGCCTCCTCATGACACCGTTCCCGGCCGGCCACCTTTTCCGCGATCGCTGACAAAACGAACGGCCGGATCGAAGTCCGGCCGCCGCGATCGCCTGGCAAGGCGCTTTGACTACTTGATCTTGGACTCGCGAAATTCGACGTGCTTCTTGGCGACCGGGTCGTATTTCTTCTTCACCAGTTTGTCGGTCATGGTGCGCGAATTCTTCCGCGTCACATAATAAAAACCGGTGTCCGCGCTGGACACGAGCTTCACCTTTATCGTGGTGTTCTTGGCCATGAGACCCTCGGTATTGCGGCGTTCGGCGAAAACCTAGTCAGCAAGCGGCGTTTGTCAAGAAAGCTGGCACGTTGCGGTCCCGATCACAGGATTTCCCGGACAAAGCGCTTGCGCAGCATCCGGTAGAGCGGCACCGGATGGCTATGGCTCATCCCGGCGGCGATGCGGTCCTGCAGCTCTTCGAGCACGACCGCGGTGATGCCCGGCATATCGAGCGCACGCGCCTGCGTGATCGGCAGCCAGACCAGCTCGACGAGTTCCTTGTCGGGGCCCACAAAGCCGTCGTCGCGCCGCGCGATCGCCGCAACGTCGGCGGTGAAAAACCGGCTGTCGAACCGTAATGGCCGCCGCGGCGGGGTAATCGCGCGGGCAATAAAGTGGATCGCGCTGAGATCGGGTGCGACACCGGCTTTGGCGAAAGCCTGCCACGGACCTGGCGGCACGCACAACGGCGCCGCTGCGGGCGCACCGAGCATGATCCCGGTCTCCTCATAGGTTTCACGCACGGCCGCGAGCGCAAACGCCGCCGCTTTGGCGAGGCTCGGCCGCCGCACCCGTTGCATCAGCTTTCTGGCGTGCTCGTCGTGCAGCGCTGCTGCGGCGGCGATCAGACGATCGGCCGGTTCGATGCGGCCGCCGGGGAACACGAATTTACCCGGCAAAAAGCGATGGCGCTCATGGCGGCGGCCGAGCAGAACCTTTGGCACCTCGCCCGCACGGTCGACCAGGATCAAGGTTGCGGAATCGCGCGGTTTGAGATTCGGAAACGACTGATCGCGCATGCTGCGCGTGAGCCGCTCGGCGCGGTCTGCCGCGCTTCCTCCGGCGCTGACGCTCACATCATCGTCCATCACAAAGTCTCGTTGCTTACCGGCGGGAACGGCCGCGGTGTCCGTGGTGGCCGCGCGCAGATTTTGCGGCGGATTTCGGATCATGTCGCTGCTGATGTCCGGCCCGCTTCGTCGTGGCGGCAGAGCGTCCCCCATGTGCATCGACGAGCCGGAAGCGCAGCGCGCCCGCGACCGGTGCCGCCTCAACCAGTTCGACGGTGACCGGATCGCCGAGCCGATGGGTGGCCGAACGGCCGACGAAGGCGCGGCCGGCCTCGTGAAAACGAAAATACTCTTCGCCGATGCTGCGCGCCGGAATAAAACCGTCGGCGCCGGTTTCGTCGAGCTCGACGAAAAGTCCGGCACGCGTCACGCCGGAAATATGCCCGTCGAAAATCGCACCGACGCGATCGGCCAAAAAATGGGCGATTAATCGATCGGCGGTTTCGCGTTCGGCCTTCATGGCGCGGCGTTCGGTTGCGGAAATGTTGGCCGCGATCTCGGCGAGGCTGCGCATATCGGCGCCATCTGGCAAGCCGTCGGCGCCAAGCTTGAGCGCGCGGATCAGCGCGCGATGCACGATGAGATCGGCGTAGCGCCGGATCGGCGAGGTGAAATGGGCGTAGCGGCGCAGATTGAGGCCGAAATGGCCGAAATTCTCGGATGAATATTCCGCCTGCGCCTGCGTGCGCAGCACCACTTCATTGACCAGGCGCTCGACGTCGCGGCCTTTCACCCGCGTCAGAATGCGGTTGAAGCCGTCCGGGCGAAGGCTGCCGCCCTTCGGCAGCGAAATCTCGATCGTTCCTAAAAATTCGCGCAAGGCGTTGAGCTTTTCCGGCGACGGCTCGTCGTGGACGCGATAGATCAGCGGCACCTTGGCGCGCTCGCAGCTTTCCGCAGCCGCGACATTGGCGAGGATCATGAATTCCTCGATCAGGCGGTGCGCCTCAAGTCGCTGCGGCATGAC
>JBQCCX010000146.1:0-6112 GCA_051961815.1 Xanthobacteraceae bacterium | reverse complement strand
TTGGCTACGTAGCCTGGCACCGCCTGTATGTCGGCTATTTGAACCACCTGCTTGGTTTGCAACACCCGGGCAAGCCCGGTGCCAGCGCTAGGCCGAACGAGCGGCGCGCGTTGTCTGGCCTCGGTATATGCGACCGTGGCGCCATGCATGACCACGGTGCGAAATGCCTCTCCCTCGCGGAGCCAAAGATTGCCGAAGTTGGCCTCGCAGATGCGGACGGCGTTCTCCAACATGGCTTGGAATACTGGTTCCAGATCGCCTAGCGAAGAACTGATGACTTTCAGAACTTCCGATGTCGCGGTCTGCTGCTCCAGCGACTGACGCAGTTCGTTGAGAAGCCGCGCGTTCTCGATGGCGATGACGGCTTGGGCGGCGAAATTCTGCAATAGTTCGATCTGTTTGTCGGTGAATAAGCGAACCTCTTGCCGGTACAAAGAGATTACGCCCATCAACTCATTCTCCCTCAGCAACGGGACGCCGATGTTAGTGCGTATCCCACCTTTCTCTACAGCCATAACCGCAAGAGGATCCCGATCGAGGTAACCCTTCGATTTGGCGAAATCTTCTATCTGCACGGGACCGCGGGACCTGAGAACGCGACCGGTCAATGATTCGGGACCCGGGCGGAAAGGTCCACGTTGCAGGTACCCGACAAAGTCCGGATCGGCGCCGAGCTGCGCCATCAACTGGAACGAGCTCCCGTCGTACTGAAACATGAGGCCGAAATCGGCTGCGCAGAGGCGCCTCGCATTGCTGAGAAGGTTCTGAAAAACAGGCTCCAGTTCACCGGACGAACTGGATATTACGCTCAGCACTTCCGAAGTCGCCGTCTGCTGCTCCAGAGACTGCCGTAATTCATTCAGCAGCCGCGCGTTCTCGATGGCGATGACGGCTTGGGCGGCGAAATTCTGAACCAGTTCGACCTGCCTGTCGGTGAATGCTTCCGAACTGCGACGGGAGGTGCTGATTGCCCCGATCGCTACGCCATTCCGGATCAACGGCACGGAAATCTGTGAATTGTAGTTGAATTGGCGAGCCCATTGTTCGGTCGACGCCGGGGATTGAGGATTGTCGATGATTGGCGCCAGTTGTATCGGCTTGCCGGCGGCTATCACTTTTCCAGAAAGTGTCTTGTTGTTCAGGGGAACGGGATAATGTGCGGCCAGTTTCTCGAAGCCCGGCTCACCCCGGACTCCAACGAGTTCAAGCTTGTCGTCGCGAATGAGGGTAACGACGGCAAAACCGGTGCCGAATAACCGGATCAAGTTCCGCACGATCGCGTCAAATACCGGACCCGGATCGGTCATCGAGCCTCTAATCGAGGAAAGTATCTCTCCGATTGCGTCGTGCCACCTCATCGCCTCGTCGCGCTCGCGCGTAAGACGTGCAGTCTCGGTTTCCTGGCTGATCGTTACTGACCGATGACTGGCCCCGGTTTTGGGTCGAATGGAGCCCGGTCGAATGGAGCCCCTTGGCGTCGCCGCCTTGGGGCGTCCCGCCTTCAGCACTTTGCCGCCTGCTCTTGAGCGACGTTTCATTGCCTTGCCCCGGCCTACAAAGGGATCGTAGCGGGTCAAACTAGTCTATTGGAAGTCCGACTTGCTGCTGCTGTGGCGAGCAGCCAAAGAAAATCCCGCCGCTTCATTCGATCACCTCGTCGGCGCGGGCGAGCAATGTTGGTGGCACTTGGAGGCCGAGTGCTTTGGCGGTCCTTACATTGATCGCCAGATAGAAACTTGTCGGCGCCTGGAACGGTAGTTCGGCAGGCTTCACGCCCCTCAGAATCCGGTCCACGTAGCCCGCGAGGGAGCGATAGAGTTCACGGACATTCGGCCCATAGGTCATCAACAATCCCTTGTTGGCGAAGGAAGACCAGCCTGAGACGGAGGGCAGCTTGGCTTGCAACGCGAGCCGGGCAACGTGATCACTGATCTCGTACAGTGCGGAATCGGGGAACACGACCAGCGCGTCGCATCGATCTTGGACAATTGCGCGAAATGCCGTTTCAAGTTCACTGAGATCGCGGGCTGGAAGAACTGGAGAGTTATACGGGAAATACGAAAGCTCAATCCCGAGTTTGGCGGCCACAGCCTCCGAAGCCTTCCGCTCCAGGTGCTCGCCGGGATGTTGCGGGCGCGCGAACACTGCAATCCGCTGCGTTTGCGGGAGCCACTCTTTGAGCAGCTCGATGCGCTTGCCCACGAGCTCTATGGCCAGGTAGCTCATACCGGTAAAATTACCGCCGGGTCTTGCCCAGCTCTCCACAAGCTTGACGTCGAGCGGATCGCCGCTAAAGCCGAACACGACGGGTTTTTCGGTCTTCACCGACCGGAAGGCCAACACGGTGAATTCCTGTGCCACGATGACTTCGGGATCGGATGCAAGGAGATCGAGCGCCGCCGCATCCATATTGTCTAGTCCCGTTGCCCAGAAGCGCTCAATCGTCAGGTTGCGCCCCTCAATCCAACCTAGATCACGCAAACCCGTACGCAGCGAATCCAAATAGGGGGAAGGCTCGTCGGCACGGCCCGCTCCGAGCCAGGCAATGCGCCGCATCCGCTCGCCCTGTTGAGCGCGTGCGGCAAACGGCCATCCGACGGCTGATCCAGTAATTCCTTTAACGAAATCACGTCGCCGCATCGTCAGCCTCAAGGCTCCGACCAAGGCATCGTAACGCGTCAAACTGGCAGCCCGAAAGCGGCCAAAACGCCGCTCATATCCGCTTTGGGTCAGGAACGGGCATCGCAGTTTGTCCGCCCCATCTCCGCTTTACTGTTACGATCAAAGCAAGCGCGTCGCCGCGCGTAGCGCCGGAAACAATTCGCCAAGCAGCGATGGCGGCCACGCCACCGCCAGCGCCCAGTGAAACACCACATAACAGAGCAATGTTGTCCCGGTCGCAAAGCCGAGCGCGTTGCGCCACGGTTCACCGAAGCCGAAGCGCATATATGTGCAGACGAACACCGCGATCGCCGGAATAAATCCGATCACAGCGACCAGCGCGATGAAGCCGGCCATCCAGACAAAAAAGATCGTCGCCCGCCGCCGCACTATTTCGTCGCTGACGCCAAGATCGGGAACATGGGCACTGACTTTTATTCCGGAATCGGCGTGCGCCGTAATTTTCTGCTCGGGGCCGAACAGCTCATTGACCAGATTGAGCACGGCTGCAGTCAGCGCCATGCTGCAGGCGGTGAGCGGCACGAGCTTGGCGTCATGCGGCCAACTCGCCGACGACAGCATCGCCGCGACGATCAGCACGATGATGGCGAGCGTAAACGCCGGCGCCGCGCCGAATCGCGCGCTCCGGGTGCCGAATTCGCGGAATTGCCCGATCAGCGTGATCACGATTTGCGACAGCGGCCGATACAGCGCCCACACCACGCAGGCGAGGATCGCCAGCACCGCCGGGCGAAGGAGCCAACCCCAGCCGTAGAGCTGCGTCGAAATGAACAAATAACGTTCGAAAATCGCGCCGACCACGAGGCCCAAGACCATAGGCGGCCGCGGCCAGCCGAGCCGCTTCATGATCCAGCCGACCACGCCGAAGAACAGCAGCGAATAGAGATCGCCCCAATCGTGCTCGCCCTCGAAGGCGGCGACGTAGACCAGCGCGATGATGACGGGGAGCAGAATCTCGGGGCGGATGCGCGACACCTGCGCCAGGTAGCGGCTGCAGCCGAGGCAGATGACGGCGCCGATGACATGGGCGAGGGTGAGGCTCCAAACGATCATGTAAGTCAGATCGAGATGCTTGGTGAGCATCTCCGGGCCCGGAGTGAGCCCATGCATCAAAAACGCACCGAGCAGGATCGCCATCGAGGCGCCGGCGGGAACGCCAAACGCGATCGTCGGCACCAGATGGCCGCCCTCCTTGGAGTTGTTGGAGCTTTCCGGCGCGATCACGCCGCGCACGTCGCCGGTGCCGAACGTTTCCGGATTCTTCTCGGTGCGCTGCGCATAGCCGTAGGCGATCCAGTCGATCACCGCCGAGCCGATGCCCGGAATGGCGCCGAGCGCCGTGCCGAGCACGCCGCAGCGGAGCACCAGCCACCAGTGCCGCGCCACGTCGCGCACGCCCTCCCATTGGCTCGACATGTCGATGTTCGGCGCATTCTCGCCGGCGATGCGCTTGCGCGACACCGCGAGTTCGGCGAGCTCCGGCAGCGCGAAAATCCCGAGCGTGGCCGGAATGAGCGGCATGCCGTCCCACAGATAGAGCCAGCCGAAGGTCCAGCGCAGCGTGCCGCTTTGCGCCCGTGAGCCGATCATCGCGATCATCAGGCCGAGCCCGGCGGCGGTCAGGCCCTTGAGCGGCGCGCGGCCGGACAAGGTCGCCACCATCGACATGCCGAACAGCGTGAAGGCCAAAAGCTCCGGCGACCCGATCGACAGCATGATCGGGCGCAGCACCGGGATGCTGACCGCGAGCACGATCGCGCCGACGATCCCGCCGGCCAATGACGCGGCGAAGCCGGCGCCGAAGGCCCGCCCGGCCTCGCCCTTTTTCGCCATTTCATGCCCGTCGATCACTGTCGCCGCGGCGCCGACATGGCCGGGCACGCCGAACAGGACCGCGGTGATGAAATCCGATGAGGTGATCACCGCCGCCATGCCAAGAAGCAGCGCGAAAGCGGTGTATTCGTCGAGGTTGTAGGTAAACGGGATCAGCATCGCCATGCCGACGATGCCGTTTAAGCCCGGCAGGACGCCGATGGCGAGCCCGATCAGGACGCCGACGAACAGGATCAACAGCCGCGTCGGCTCAAGCAGGAGCTGCAGCGCATGCACCGCGCTGGCGAACATGTCCGGCTGCATCGGTCATCGATCCCGGTTACGCATGATTCCGAAAAGTGGACACCGGTTTTCGGAAAAGATCATGCGCGAAAAACAAGCCATCGCGCCTGAAACCTGCAAAGCCGTCAAGCCCGTGCTAGGCTGTAGGTCTCACGCTGATTGCCGCATCGACCGGATCGTCATCATAAATTGCCGTCGTGGCCGGGAAAACAATGCGCAAGAATGATCACCGGTTCGCAATGACCCGGGCCGCCGTCATCTCGGCCTGTGCGACGCTCGTCGGCGTTGTCACGCTCGGCGCGGCGTTCGCCGACGCGGTGGGCGATTTCTACAAGGGCCGCGCCGTCGACCTTTATATCGGCTACAGCGTCGGCGGCGCCTATGATCTTTATGCGCGGGTGATCGGGCGCCATCTCGGCGCGCACATCCCCGGCAATCCGACCCTGGTGCCGAAAAATCTCGAAGGCGCCGGCAGCCTGCGGCTTGCCAATTACCTCTATCGCGTCGCGCCGCACGACGGCTCCGCGCTCGGCACGATCGGCCGCGGCATCGCCTTCGATCCGCTGTTGATCGGCCAGGGCGATGCTTTCGACGCGCAGAAATTCAACTGGATCGGCAGCGCCAATAACGAAGTCAGCGTCTGCGTCGCCATGCGGCAATCCGGCATCACCAGGTTCGAGGATCTGTTCAGCAAGGATCTGACCGTCGGCGGCACCGGCACCAGCGCCGACACCGATCAATTTCCGCGCGTGCTCAACGGCGTGCTCGGCACCCGTTTCAAGATCGTCGAGGGCTATCCCGGCGGCAATGACGTCGTGCTCGCCATGGAGCGCGGCGAAGTGGCCGGCCGCTGCGGCTGGTCCTGGTCGAGCGTGAAGTCGACGCACAAATCGTGGATCGACGACAAACGCATGATCGTTTTGATCCAGCTGTCGCTCGCCAAGCATCCGGAACTGCGCGACGTGCCGCTGGTGATGGACTTCGCCAAGACCGACGAGCAGCGTCAGATCCTCAAGATGATTTTCGCCCGCAACGTCTTGGGCCGACCCTATCTGGCGCCGCCGAACGTGCCGGCGGACCGCGTTGCGGCGCTGCGCGACGCTTTCATGGCGACGATGACGGATAAGGATTTTCGCGCCGAAGCCGACAAAACCGATCTCGAGATCAATCCGGTGTCCGGCGCCGAGGTCGAGACACTCGTCAAAGAGGTCTACGCCACCCCGGCGGATGTCGTGGCCAAAGCCAAAGCCGCCGCGGCCGGGAAGTGAGCGGGGCTTTCCGCTCATTCCCGCGAAAGCGGGAATCCAGAAAGGCT
>JBQCCX010000145.1:0-19892 GCA_051961815.1 Xanthobacteraceae bacterium | reverse complement strand
GGCGCGCGTTTTGCCGCCCTTGGCCGCCGCAAGCCGCGCCATTCGCGAGACGTCCTGCGGCTCGTGCGCGATCGCCAAACCCTCGAGCGCCGCCTGGCTTCCGGCCTTGGCCTCGATGCGCCCGGTATTTTGCGCAAGGCCAACGAGGCCGCCGGCGCCTTCGACCTTCACCGCTTCGCGCGCAACGCGCACCGCAAGCGCCGGATTGAGCCGGCCGGTCCGGCGTGCGGCCTTGACCAGCGAGACGCCGACACGCTCGGGTGTTGCCGCGCCAAAGCTGGCATAAGTCGCCGCGGTAATCGCGATGCCCACACCGGCAAGGCCGAGAATCCATGGGTCATACTGGCGGCCGGTGAGATAGCGGGTGCCTTCGCGCGCGGCATCGCGGATATCCCCGAACACGAAGAGATCGCCAAAAGCCGTGCCGGCAAGACTGGCCAAATCGCTCGGTTCGCCGGTCCACAGACCATGCACGAAACGGCCCGCGGTATTGGCAAAAGTCTGCTGATCCGTTTCGCTCTGCCGGAGCTGGTCCGAGAGCGCCGGATCGATCGGCACATTGCGCTCGGCGGCGAGATCGACAAAGCTTTGCGCGAGATCGACATCGCCGGCGGCAAGCGCACCCCGGATTTCCCGCTCGGCAACCTCGCGATCGAAGCTTGCAGCCAGCGCCTGGTCACTGATAGCGACCGGATCGTCCGCCGCCGCCAGGCGCTGATGCGCGGCCAGGCCGCCGCGCAGAAAAAAGCCTGCGGCAATCGCGAACAGGACGCCAAGGACCAGTGCGCCGGCCGGATGACGCGCGATTGCGGAAAGCCGGTTCCTGAGCGGGTTTTTCATTGCGGTCCCGGTTGTGATCACGGCCCGAACCTGCCATAGCTGGCGGGCATTTGCGGCTTTTTCACCGCGGCTTGTGGATTTCCCGCCAGTTATATGGTGCGCGCGCCAATACCAGCAAGCAAGCAAGACCATGACCGACAATATCGTTCCGCATTTCCATAATGATGTCGGCGTTGCCGAGATCGAGATCGGCGCCAAGGAATTCATGTGCATCGGCGCCTTGCCGCCATTCGATCATCCGCATGTCTTTTGCGACATGGGCGACGATAGCGAATATGTCTGCCCGTATTGTTCGACGCTTTATCGCTACAATCCGGCGCTCAAGGTCAATGAAGCGCGACCGCCGGAATGCGCGTTGAAAACCGAACCAGTCTGATCGATCGGCGATGGCGTTGCCGTCTTCGCGTACTGTCATCATCGCGGGCGCGGGTATCGGCGGGCTCACCGCGGCGCTGGCGCTGGCGCGTAGCGGGTTTCGCGCTTTGGTGCTCGAACAAGCCGAACGGCTCGAGGAGACCGGCGCCGGAATCCAATTGTCGCCCAATGCTACGCGGATCCTGATCGATCTTGGCCTTGGGGGTCGTTTGCGGCCGCACGTGGTGGCACCCACCGCAATACGCGTGCTCGGCGCGCGCAGCGGCCGTGAGATTGTGCGCATCCCGCTTGACGGCGCCACGCAGCATTACGGCGCGCCATACTGGGTTGTTCACCGCGGCGACCTGCAGGCAGTGCTCGGTGACGCTGCAGTGCAGGAGCTCAACGTCGTGGTCCGGCTCGGGATGAGCATGGAAGATTTTGCCACTCATCCCCACGGCGTTACCGTCTCGGCGCGCGGCACCACAGGTCTATGGACCGAGCACGCACAGGCGCTGATCGCGGCGGACGGGCTGTGGTCCGGCGCGCGGACGCGGATCGGCTCGAAAGCGCCGCCGCGCTTTGCCGGCCGCACGGCCTGGCGGGCGCTGGTCCCGGCGGCGGTGCTCGCGCCTGAATTCCGCGAGCCGCTTGTTCATCTGTGGCTCGGGCGTGATGCGCATCTCGTTCATTATCCGGTCAAGGGCGGCAAGCTCATCAATGTCGTGGTGATCACCGCGGACGATTGGAGCGGGCCGGGCTGGAGCGAACCGGCAAGCCGGATCGACCTGTTGCAGCGGCTATCCTCGCGGCGCTGGGCGCCGCAGGCGCATTCGGTATTCCGTGCTCCGGACGCCTGGCTGAAATGGGCGCTGTATGAGACCGAGCCGCTTCCGAGTTTCGTCCAGGGCGCGGCTGCGCTTCTGGGCGACGCCGCGCATCCGATGCTGCCGTTTTTGGCGCAAGGCGCGGCGATGGCGATCGAGGACGCCGCCGTTGCGGCGCAGTGTCTCGCCCGCATGCCCGACGATCCCGCTGCGGCCTGGGAAAGCTATTCGGCGATCCGGCGCGGCCGCACCCGCAAAGTGCAGCGCCTCGCAGCGCGTAACGGCAAGCGCTATCACCGCGCCGGCACCGCTGCCATGTTGCGGAACACGGCGATGCGGCTCATCGGCGGCGAACGCCTCTTGCACAATTACGATTGGCTGTATGATTGGCGCCCACCCGCGGGATTGTCGATCACCTGATCGGCGCGACGAGTACCGTTATGACAATAGGCGAGACGCTATTTCCGACCACGATTGCCGGCAGTCTGCCCAAGCCAGCGTGGCTTGCGGCGCCAGAAAAGCTGTGGGCGCCATGGCGGCTCCAAGGCGAGGAGCTCACCGGCGCGAAGGACGACGCCACGCTACTCGCGCTTAAAATTCAGGAGGACGCCGGGATCGATATCGTCACGGACGGCGAGCAGGCGCGCCAGCATTTCGTGCATGGCTTTCTCGAAGCCGTGGACGGAATCGACTTCGACAAGCGTATCGAAATGGGCATCCGCAACGACCGCTACAAGGCGATGTGCCCGACGGTGGTCGGCCCGCTGCGTTTGCGCGCGCGGGTGCATGCGCGTGAAGCGCGGCTGGCGCGCGCCCACACCGGTAAAAAACTCAAATTCACCCTGCCCGGTCCGATGACGATCGTCGACACCATAGCCGACGCCCATTACGGCGACCGCGTAAAAATGGCGATGGCGTTCGCTGCGCTCCTTAATGAAGAGGCGCGCGGGCTCGCCGCCGATGGCGTCGACGTCATCCAGTTCGATGAGCCGGCCTTCAACGTCTACATGGACGCCGCTGCTGGCTGGGGTATCGAGGCGCTGCATCGCGCCGTCGACGGGCTCACGTGCAAGACCGCGGTTCATATCTGCTACGGCTACGGCATCCCCGCCAACATTCAATGGAAAGCGACGCTCGGCGAGGAATGGCGTCAGTACGAGGACTTTTTTCCGGCACTGGCCAAGAGCCGCATCGATCAAGTCTCGCTCGAATGCATCCACTCGCACGTGCCGATGAGCGTGCTCAAGCTCCTCGACGGCAAGGATGTGTTGATCGGCGCGATCGACGTCGCCAACGACACCATCGAGACGCCGGAAGAGATTGCCGGCGTGATCGCGGCGGCGGCTGAATATGTTCCGGTGCAGCGGATCATTCCGTGCACCAATTGCGGGATGGCGCCAATGCGCCGCGACATCGCCGCAGCCAAGCTCGCAGCGCTCGCCCGCGGCGCCGTGCTGGCGCGCCGGAAGTTCGGCTAGGGCGTGTGCTCATAAGTACCGGTCGCTCGTGATTAGCGGCGAGTTAATTAGTCCGACGAAATTTCCGCTCTATTTCATCGACTCCGAAATTTTTGCCGCAACCCGGCGAGACGTCTCCGCCACTTAGTCCATCAGGCTGAATAGCCTCAAATTGCTGGCTGGATAAATTAAAATTTACAGGTTTTTCTGAAAACCAAACAACGGATCTGTTCATGCGAGCACTAATCGAGCGTTTTGTGAGGGGCGAATCTGGCCTCACCGCGTATGGCCTGATTGCTGCTGCTCTGATGCTGATTGGTGTCGGAGCGTGGGTTGTCGCGCCTACCCACCGTGTCGTCGTTTCGGCGCAGATCAACCCATTAGAGATGATGGCCAACGCCAAGGATCTGCCTGCTTCGCTAGCGATGGCAAATGGTCCTGCCGCGACGGGCGCTCGACCGTCTGCAGCGAGCGGCGCAGCAGGCAAACCGGTAGGACCGGGGCCAACATTCCAGACGGGTACTCAGCATCACGGAAAAATGTACATGCCGGCAAAGAGCGTCCATAAACATAAGCAGCTGAAGCCGGCTCGTGCATTCCCGGATCTGACGCAAAGGTCCGTAGCTGGCAACGTCAACTGAAAAGGCCGGAGCGGTTATCGTTTTGACCGCTTCCAGCCTGACTATGCGCCCTAATTCTATTTCCGTTGCAGAATGCGGCGCAGCACTTCGGCATGACTGAAATCGACCTCGCGCGTGGCCGTTACAAGCGTCGCGGTACGGCCTTTCACCATCGCGCGCAGCGCATCCAACTCGTCGGCATGGTCGGCGAGTTCGGCCCGATAGCGGCGGCGAAACTCGGCAAAGCGCGCGGGCTCGTGGCCATACCACTTGCGTAGCTCGGTCGAAGGCGTGAGTTCGCGCGGCCAGGCAACGATTTTCAATTTTGCTTTGGATAAGCCGCGCGGCCACAGCCGATCAACAAGAATACGCTGGCCGTCCTGCGGACCGGGCTTGTCATAGGCGCGCTTGATCGCGATCGAGGATCCACGCTTGGCGCGCGAAGAGGCTGAGCGGCAGCGGCTCGGCTTCTTCATCGATCGCTGCGCGAGATCACGTCGATGAGCTCGGCGACCTTGCGGCGCTGCTCGGTTTTGTTGCCGGAAGCGATGGCATTCTCGACACAATGCGCGGCATGGTCGGCCAGAATTTCTTCTTCGGCGCGCCGGAGCGCAGCACGCGCCGCCGAAAGCTGCGTCACGATATCGATGCAATAGCGGTCGTCTTCGACCATGCGCGCGAGCCCGCGCACCTGACCTTCGATCCGCCGCAGGCGCTTGAGCACCGAACTCTTGGCAACCGTTCGCATGCCACCTATATACCCCCTCGGGGTATCGGTATCAAGGTACGAGATCGTGCAAGCGCCAGCGCAGTCTTCGCATGAGATCGACCCGGTCTGCGGAATGAAGGTCGATGCCGCGACCTCGCCGCACCGTTACGCGCATGCCGGCCGGCTTTATCATTTCTGTTCGGCCCGGTGCCGGACCAAGTTTGCCGCGCAGCCGGAGAAGTTTCTCTCCGCACGCGACCCCTCCCCGCCATTAACCGAAGGGACGATCTACACCTGCCCGATGCATCCGCAGATCCGGCAGGAGGCACCCGGCAGTTGCCCGATCTGCGGGATGGCGCTCGAGCCTCTCACAACGGGCGAAGACATTGGCACCAGTCCCGAACTGATCGACATGACGCGGCGCCTCTGGATCGGCGCTGCGCTGACCATTCCGGTCGTCATCCTGGAAATGGGCGGCCACGTTCCACGCCTCAATCTCCACCATCTCATTTCTGCGCAGCTGTCGGTCTGGCTGCAATTTCTGCTCAGCACGCCCGTCGTGCTGTGGGCCGGGTGGCCATTTTTAGTCCGCGGCATCGCGTCGGTGCGCAACCGCTCGCTCAACATGTTCAGCCTGATCGCGCTCGGCATCGGGGCTGCGTTTCTGTACAGCCTCGCCGCCACGTTCGTGCCGGGTGTTTTTCCCGAAAACTTGGTCCAGGACGGCATCGTCCCGGTCTACTACGAGGCCGCCGCCGTCATCACCGTGCTTGTGCTGCTCGGCCAGGTGCTCGAGTTGCGCGCGCGCGAGCAGACCGGCGGCGCCATTCGCGCGCTGCTCAACCTTGCTCCGAAGCTCGCACGGCGCATTCGCGACGACGGCAACGCCGACGAGGAAGTGCCGCTCGCAGACGTGCATGTCGGCGATCGACTGCGCGTGCGGCCGGGTGACAGCGTTCCGGTCGACGGCGTGGTCATCGAAGGTCAAAGCGCGCTCGATGAGTCGATGCTAACCGGTGAATCGATGCCGGTCGCGAAAGGACCGGGCGGCAATGTCATCGGCGGTACCATCAACGGCACCGGCAGCTTTATCATGCGCGCGGAGAAAATTGGCGCCGATACATTGCTCGCGCGCATCGTGCAGATGGTGGCGCAAGCGCAGCGCAGCCGCGCGCCGATCCAGCGTCTTGCCGATATCGTCTCCGCCTGGTTCGTGCCGGCGGTCATCGTGGTTGCGATCGCGGCATTCATCGTCTGGATGATGTTCGGTCCCCCGCCGGCTTTCGCCTATGCGCTGGTCGCCGCGGTCTCGGTCGTCATCATCGCCTGTCCCTGTGCGCTCGGCCTGGCGACGCCGATGTCGATCATGGTGGGCGTGGGCAAGGGCGCACAGGCCGGCGTTCTCATCAAGGATGCCGAGGCGCTGGAGCGTTTCGAAAAGATCGACACGCTGGTCGTGGACAAGACCGGCACATTGACGGAAGGCAAGCCGCGCGTGGTGGCGATCGTGCCGGCGGAGGGTTTCGACGAGACCACGATCGTGTCAGTCGCAGCGAGTCTGGAACGCGGGAGCGAACATCCGCTCGCCGGTGCGGTCGTTGCAGCCGCGGCAGCCCGGAGCCTCAAGACCGAGACTGTGAGCGAATTCCGCTCGGTGACCGGCAAAGGCGTCATCGGCAAGATTGGCCAGCACGCGGTGGCAGTCGGCAATTCCAGATTTTTGAACGAACTCGGAATCGATTGCACGAGCTTGAAAGGGCGAATCGAGACGCTACGGCATGACGGCGCCACCGCCATCTTCGTCGCAATCGATAACCGTCCCGCCGGCATCATCGCGGTCGCCGATCCGATCAAAGCGACTACGCCGGCGGCGCTCAGGCGCCTCAAAGCGGATGGCGTGCGCATCGTCATGCTGACCGGCGATAGCCGGATCACGGCGCAAGCGGTGGCCGCCAGGCTCGGCATCGGCGACATCGAGGCAGAAGTGCTTCCCGAGCAGAAGCAGGCGATCGTGCGCCGATTGCGCGACGAAGGCCGCGCCGTGGCCATGGCCGGCGATGGCGTCAACGATGCCCCCGCACTTGCTGCGGCCGATATTGGCGTTGCGATGGGTACCGGCACCGAGGTTGCCATGCAAAGCGCGGGTGTCACGCTGGTCAAAGGTGACCTTGCCGGCATCGCCCGGGCTCGCGTCTTAAGTCGCGCAACGATGCGCAACATCCGGCAAAATTTGGTGCTTGCCTTTGTTTACAATGCGCTCGGAATCCCGTTGGCGGCCGGCGTGCTGTACCCGGTCTTTGGCCTGTTGCTCAGCCCGATTGTCGCGGCAGCGGCCATGAGCTTCAGCTCGGTCTCCGTGATCGCCAACTCCTTGCGCTTGCGGTTCGCAAAGCTGTAGCTCGACTGGCGTTCCGGTGCGCAGGGTGGAACCGATCACAGAAGTTGCAAATTGATCGGATGAGACCGCCGAAGACCGCCCAATGACTCTGCCGCTCCGCCAGCCGTTTGCTCCTATGGACGCGATGTCAGCCGACACCATTCCCACTGGCGCAGCATGGCGCTACGAACCGAAATGGGACGGATTTCGCTGCTTGGCTTTTCGTGATGGCGCGAGGGTCGAGCTGCAATCCAAATCAGGCCGGTCGATGAGCCGCTTTTTCCCGGAACTGGTGGCGGCGATCGGCAAACTCAAACCCCGCAAATTCGTGCTCGATGGCGAGATCGTCGTGCCGGCCGACGGCGCTTTTTCATTCGATGCGCTGTTACAGCGCATTCATCCTGCGCCGAGTCGCATCCGCAGGCTTGCGGCGGAAACGCCCGCGCTTTTGATCGTGTTTGATCTATTGGTCGACGCGACGGGAGAACGGCTGACCGACAAGCTGCTCGATGAGCGCCGCCGCGCCCTGACGCAGTTTTACAAAAAATATTGCCGTACCGAGCCGGCCATCCGTCTTTCACCCTCGAGCACCAGACTCGAAGAAGCCGAGCAATGGCTGCGCCGTACCGGCGCAACCCTCGATGGCGTGATCGCAAAGCGCCGCGATTTCAATTACCGCAGCGGCGATCGCAGCGGCATGCAGAAAATCAAAAATTATCGCAGCGCCGACTGCGTGGTGGGCGGCTTTCGCTACAACGAGAAGAGCCCCTTGGTCGGCTCGCTGCTGCTGGGCCTTTACGACAAAAAGGGCCAGCTCAACCACGTCGGCTTCACCTCGACCATCAAGCGTGAGGACAAGCCGGCGCTGACCAAAAAGCTGAAGGCGCTGGCTGGTCCGCCCGGATTTACCGGCAATGCGCCCGGCGGCCCGAGCCGCTGGGCGACCGAGCGATCTGGCGAGTGGGTGCCGTTAAAGCCTAAGCTCGTGGTCGAGGTTTGTTACGATCACTTCACCGGCGAGCGCTTTCGGCATGGCACGCGGCTATTGCGCTGGCGTCCGGACAAGGCGCCCAAACAGTGCACCCTGGATCAAATCAGGCAGAAGAAGGCAAAGCTGATGGCGCTGCTGGACTGACCGGCCTTGCCGCGGAATAGCGGCGGCGACTTACTCGCATTTCTCTCGTATCATCTATAATTTGGTCGGCGTTCTTGATCCGCGAGTTCAGTTGGCAGCAAGCTTATGCCCGCAGCTCCATCGCCGGCCAGCATCGCACTCCTTCTGGGGCTGAGTTTTTTCCTCGGACTCGCGTTTGAAGATTTCTTCGCGCAGTCGACGCGGCGGCGTCCTGGCGGGATCCGCACCTTTCCGATGCTCGCGCTCACCGGCGGCGTGCTCTATCTGCTCGATCCTAACCGCTTCGTCCCGTTTACTGGCGGCCTGGTCGTTCTCGGCGCCTGGCTCATCATCTACTACTGGGCCTATGTCGGGACGCCCGATGAGCAGGGCGAGCCGAATGTCGGCATCGTCGTTCCTATTCTCAATATCCATGCTTACGTGCTGGGCGCCGTCGCGTTGGCACTGCCGCCCTGGATCGCGGTGACGATGACGGTGGTCGCGGTGTTGTTGGTCACCGGCCGTGAGCAGCTCCACGCGCTGGCGCGGCAGGTCGAAATCAAAGAAATCGTCACCGCCGGCCAATTCCTGGTCTTGACCGGCATAGTGCTGCCGCTGTTGCCCAACCAGCCGGTCACGACACTCACTCCGATCACCCCGCGCCAGGTTTGGCTCGCGCTCGTCGTCGTCTGCACGTTTTCCTATGTCAGCTATCTCGCCCAACGTTACTGGGCAGCCGCGGCAGGCGGTCTTTGGATGGCTGCGCTCGGTGGGCTTTATTCCTCGACGGCCACGACCGTGGTGCTCGCCCGCCAGGCCAAAGCCCAGCCGGCGCTGCGGCCGCAAGCCCAAGCCGGCATCACGCTTGCAACCGCAATCATGTATCTGCGCATCCTGGCAATCGTCGCCATCTTCAATTGGGCTTTGGCGCGAGCGTTGCTGTTGCCCATGTGCGCGCTTTCGGCGGCCGGCTTCATATTCTGCGCGGTGCAGTATTTCTGGCGTATCGGCGCGGAGAAGCAATCGGCGCAAACCATGCAGCTTGCCGCGAGTGGCAATCCGCTAGAGCTTGGCGCTGCTGCGATCTTTGCCCTCTTGTTTGTTGCGGTGTCGGTGGCGACGGTTCTGGTGAAATCGGAGCTCGGAATTTCCGGCATCTACGCGCTGGCTGCCATTGTCGGCATCTCCGATGTCGATCCCTTTGTGCTCAATTTAGCGCAGGGCGGCGTCGCCGGCGTGGAGAACGCCGCGCTGGCCGCGGCGATCCTGATCGCGGCCTCTTCGAACAACATCTTGAAAGCTGGCTATGCCGCCGGGTTCGCCGGCGGCAAGGCGACTGCCGCTAGCGCGGCGGCGCTGGTCGCGCTGGCGGCCGCCGGATTCGCGGCGGCTTACGTGCTGATCACGCAGTGATCCGAGACCAAGCGAGCGTCAGCGGATGGTCTGGTCGCTTTGCGACGGCGACGCGAAGCTGCAGTTCTTTTCGGCCGCATTGCGCTGCAGGAGCTTTTCTTGCGCGAGCACGGTGTCGTAGTCGCTGCGATAAGCGAGCGAGCCGACCACCGCGCCGCCGGGGCTTTCGCCTGCGTGTTCAATGAGGCCGCGCAATTCGTTCTCGCGCGCCATGAGGACTTTGCGCTGGGCGGCAAGAGCGTCGCAGTGGTAGAGCGCGTAACGGCCGGGATCGACGAATAACGCGCCGGCGCCGTCGCTCAGACCGCAGCCGGCGAGCGCCAGCATGGCGAAGCTCGCCGCAACGCCACGGCAAGACTGGCAGCGCGATCGCATACCGGCCGCCGCCTGCAACGGCCAATCGGCGAAGTTATTGCGGATCGTCATCGACAAGCCCGTCGCCCCTTGCGCCGGTCTGGCAGTCCGATGCGCCGCAAATGTGGCAAGCCGCCGAAAGTGCTTGGTTTTGCGGGCTTCTCATCCCCTACCTGATCGCTCGCCGCGTGCGATCGGCGCGGCATTGAGCGATTGCCGGTGAGGCCGTGTCACCCTCAAGCCTAGCCATTTATGTCGGTACTGTTACAGTCCGATCAGGGGGAGGTGGCGCGCGTCGAGTAGTTGAGAAATGCATTTCGATTGGTTCGATTGGTCAAATCCGGTGGCGGTGTGGTGGATTTTTTTGGTCACCGTCAGCGCCTTCAATATCGCCCTTGTCGTCGGCTTGCGTGCCGCCTACCGCGCCAATCCATTTGGCGGCAATGCCGTCTTCGCCACCGAGCCGCTGGGGCTGTTGAGCGCCGTTTACGTCTTCGGCTGCGCCTTTCGTTCCTTGCTGCCGCGCGCCGACGTCGAGCGCATCTGCCTGTTCAATACCTGGCTCTCGAGCGTGCTGATCGGCCGATCGGTCGCAACGCTGGCTGAGCTTTGCTTCGCCCTGCAATGGGCGATCGTTCTGCGTGAACTCGGCCGGCTTGCCCATTCCGACACCGCCAAGAACATCGCCAAACTGATCGTGCCGTTGATTGCGCTCGCCGAGATCTGTTCCTGGTATGCGGTGATCTCGACCAATTTTCTCGGCAATGTGCTGGAAAATTCAATATGGACGATCGCATTCGCGCTCGTCGCTGCGGCGCTGATCCGGCTTGCTACGAGCTTCCATGGCATCGCTCGCTGGATCATCCTCGCCACCGCTGCGGGCGCCGCGGGCTACGTGCTATTCATGGTGACGGTCGACGTACCGATGTACCTGCAGCGCTGGCAAGCGGCGACCGCCACGGGCCAGCCGGTGCTTGGACTCGTAGCCGGTCTGCACGATCTGGCGAGCCGCTGGGTCGTCAGCCACGACATTGCTCGCTGGCGCGACGAGATTCCCTGGATGTCGCTTTACTTCAGTGTCGCCGTCTGGGCGAGCGTGCTGCTCGGCGGTTTCGGCCTGATCAGAAACCGGTTGCCGCGCTACCGGATACGGCGGCCGCTCCTCAAATCCGCCACCCGCCGTCCAGTCGCCGTCGCGATTGGCTCGTCGATCTGATTTGCCTCGAAGTCCGATCGCCGCCAAACGATCCGGTGATAGGCAGTCCGCCGCGAATCCGATACCGTTGCGCGTGCTGATTCGCTTTGCGCGGTCTTATCTCAAGACCGTGGGGGATGCGGCGCATGATCATCACAGTAGCCACCATGAAAGGCGGCAGCGGCAAGAGCACGCTGGCAAGCTGCCTTGCCGTGTACTGGCATTTGCGGGGCCGGCGTCCCACGCTCATCGACGCCGATCCGCAGCGCTCGATCACCCGGCTGGTCGCACGCGAGCGCGCGCTCGGCGGGGTCGCGGTAGTCGAAGACGCGAGCGAAGAAGCGTCCAGCACGGCGCGACGACTCGCCGCTGGCGGCAGCTTGGTGATCATCGATACGCCCGGCTTCCGCTCCAAGACCACGCTCGATTGTCTTGCCGCGGCGGATTTTCTGCTGGTCCCGGTCAAGCCTTCGCCGTTCGATGTCGATCGCATGCTCGATACTTTGAGCATCTTGACCGAACGCTCCGACGGACGGCGGCCGCTGTTCCGCTGCATTCTGACCCAGACCACGCGCGAGTCGGTGATTGCCAAACATATTCGCGCCGAACTCGCCGCCGCGGGCCTGCCGGTGCTGCACAGCGAGATGATCAACCGGGTTGCCTATCCGGAGGCCTCGCTGTGGGGCGCGACACCGAGCCTGATCAGCTGGAAGGGCCCAGCCGCGCGCGAAATTGCCGCGATTGCCGACGAGCTCGATATGGTACTCGGCGCCCAGCAGGCCGCCGCATGAGAGTTATATGAAACGCAAACCCCTTCCCAAGGCGATCACGCGCTCGATCGCGAATTTACAACAGATCGCAGCCGGCTTTGCCGCGGATCAACAAGGCCGGGTGCCTCCGCATTTCGACGCGGTCGAGCCCGAGCCGAAGGCCGAACCTGTGCCCGCCCGCATGCCCGACATCGCCATCGATCCGGTCAGCCCGAAGCGAGACGAACCGCGCCCGTCACGAACGTCACCCGATCCCTTGGCGGCGCGCCGGCGCGCGCTGGCGCGACGGATCGTCGATCGGCACAAGAATTACGCCGCCATGGGCGGGCTCGTGCCGGTGCCGGCGGCCAATATTGCAAGCGTCACTGCCATCAATCTGCGCATGGTGAAGCAGCTCAGCGATCTTTACGGCCTGCCATTCCAGCGCGACCGTACCCGTTCGCTGATTATCGCCTTGATCGCCGGCGCGGTGCCGACCGGCGCCGGGCTCGCGGCATCCTCGACGCTGATGTGGATCATTCCGGGCGGCCTGGTTTGGGGTCTCGGCGCCGCCGCCCTGACCGCGGGCGCGCTCACCCGCGGCATCGGTTTGGTCTTTGTCGATAGCTTCGAGTCCGCCATGGCGGAGCGTAACGTCGCATAGGCAACGCGAAGCTTGTCTTCTCAGCAATCACGCAAGTCACCTGGCGCGAACTTATTAAAAAAGGGGCCGCCATTTGGCGGCCCAAGGGAGTGATGCACCGCCGGGGGACGTGCGAAATCGACCAAAGCAGTCCGTTGCCAGGTGCGCTGTGACATTGGTCACCATGCCGGCACGGTGCGACCGGACGTCCGTGAACTCAAATTAACTTTGCGAATTGGCGAATCAGGTATCTCTTCGCACCTCGCATCGTGTCCATGAACATGGATATACTCAGGCTCCGAGAAAAAGCCGCGCTCTGCCTGCGGATTGCCAGCCGGTTGTCATGGAATAATCCGGGCCGGCTGCAGCTTGCCGACCTGGCCGATCACCTCGAGCGGCAGGCAAAAGAAATCGAGTCGCAAAAGCAGCCAGCGCAACAGGGCATGTTCGCTAGGGGCGCGCGATTTAGTCGATCATAGTTGCCGAAGCTGGCGCACGACTCTGCTAGCACCTTACCTCCGACCCAACCCGGGCGCATGTCGAGGCGCCGCCGGATTTATATTCGGCGTAACGCCGCATGGCTTCGGCCTCGGTCAATTTCTTGCTTTTAACCGAGAGCGCCAGGGAGTCGACATAGTCCATGAAGACCGTCCCTTCGGGCGAGCAAGAGTTTGTCGGGACGCACTCCGCCAGACGCTTCTGTCGGCCGCATTCCGCCATTGCCAGGAATGCCGGATTCGCCGCGGCGCATTTGTCGTAATAGTCCCACACCGGCGGCGCAGAGGAATGGACGCAACCTGCCTGTGCGAACGCCGCGATCAAGGCGGCGCCGGCAAACAACCGCAAATCAAGTCTGACGAATCGAACTGGACTTCGGCAGGCCAGGTTGGCGGCAAGTTTGCCGCGACGGAGCGGCGCGGCATCTTTACCTTTCATCGCAAGCCCTGATGCACGACGATCCAGAGCCAGGTCGTGGCCCCGTAGAGAATGACTGCGCCGAGAGCGGCGGCGCCGGCGACAACGCCGCCCAGGAAGATCGTCTCGCGAAGCCGTCTATTTGGGTTGGGTGCGAACATCTCTGATTCTCGCGGCCCGATGCGATCGCCCTCGATCCTTCGAACCTATGGCGTCACGAGCGGCGCTTCCCGGTTTTCGATGTTAGCCGATGACGCCGCCGACCTGAAGCAACACAGCCTTAATTTTGGCGCGGAGCTATGGCGTAGCTTGCGTTTTCTTGATCAAATTTGGCTTGACGCTGCGCAGGCTGCCTAGCCTACAATCAGCGCTGCCAACGGGGATGGGGGAATCAATCATGCGCCGCCGGATTGCGCCTCAGGTGACAGTCGCCTTGTTTGCAGCTCTGATCCTCTCATTGAGCGCTGCCTCCGCCTGGGCGTTCACCCGGGAAAATGTCTTGCCCGATGGCGGCAATTATTCGTTTGACGATCCAGACAAGCGACCGGCCAATTCGGATAATCACAACACCAGCCAAGGCACCCGGCCATTCGGCTCGAACGGTCCCACCGTGCAGTTCGGGGTTCAGCAGGGCCCAGTTTCGACCTTCGGTCAGAGCAATCGTCACACTGCGCCGGACCCCTACTTCGGATCGCTCAACGGCAGGTGATCGGCGGCAGGCGATCGGCGGCAGGCGATCGGTCACAGCTTTCCGGCTATGGCGATTTCGAATTACTGATTGAAGGACGCACGCCGGCAGGCGATATCGCTCATTGAGCTGTGAGTTCAATCGGCCGGATTGGAAAACGTGGCCCCGGCCATCGTCGGGGCTGGGGGGCTTAGGCGGATGGTCCGGGGCCTGGCATTGCCGGCTTGCCACTGTGATAAATCGGCCCCCGCTTGGAAGTTCCTCGCTCGGACCGCGGCAGATTTTGCTCAGCTAAACGGAACAAAGCACGGGCGGCGCGCTGGCCAACTTGGCGCCGCTACGTGTTTTTCACGACTTCAGGCTGTGTCGACACAAGGGGCGCGGACGCGGTTAATATGAGTGCGTCTGTACTCATGTCCAGCGAGTTTAAGTATGAGCGTCGCCGCACAACGCTGTAAAATCCTTGCGCATATGTTTGACCGCGTCGTTCAAAACCTCGACCAGATTCAAAATTCATCGACTGCTCATGCTTGCGCGTTCGATCACAGCAAGATCGACATGGCCAAAAATGCAATCCGCTATGTGATTGCCGAATTGGACGCACAAGTACAATGGGACATTGCCGATTAGCGTGTCGCGCGGCGTTGACCTACACGCCCGCGTTATCGCGGCGAGCGAGAATGCTGAAACCCGTCGCGTTGAATTCGTGTAGCCAATCTTGACCCCCGAGGGCGGCGCCTTGGCCGCTGACGTCAGGCTGGGTTCGATTAGCCCGAAACCGGGGCGGCTATGCTCTGCCGCTATGGCGAATATGGGAACAGCCGATGCCTGTCGGATGTTCTATCGCTCGGGGAACCGGCGTGGAGAAAATCATGACGAGAACAGCACGGATCAGTCTCGCGGCCGTCTTAATACTGGGCGGAGCCACGATCGCGACGGCTCAAAATGGCCCGGCCACTGGAGGATACCCACCAGCGCGATGGAACCCCAATCTTTCTGGCTACTACGGCTACCCGCATGGGCATTATGGTTACTATCCCGGCTACTTCGCCTACCAGCCTGTCTACCCCGCGGTGGCCGGGTACTGGGATTATTACCGCACCGGCTGGCCGGGACGAGGTCACAACGAGGAATCGACTCGTTGAGCGCGGCGCTGGCGATGTTGCACGGGTGAATCGCTACCGACCGAGAAGTTTACGTTTCTCCTCGTACTCGGCCCTGTCGATCTCGCCACGGGCAAGACGCCGATTGAGAACGTCGACCGCCGTGGGGCCGCGTCTTCCCGGAACGGTTGTCCAATCCGCCACCCAGACAATGATGGCTGCCAGCCCGAGAAAAATGAACAAGATGAGTAGGTGCATGACGGTTCTCTGCCCTCAAATCCTTGGCGTGGTACGCTCACGCAACGACATGCAGGCTTAATAGAAATCCCGGCTCAAAGAGTCGAGTCACCGGTCGCTGGTGGATGCCCGGGCCACCGGCCTTTCGCCAATATCACGGCTAAATATTGGTGCGCTCGGCGGGAGTCGAACCCGCATGTCCTTGTGGGACTTCGGATTTTAAGTCCGATGCGTCTGCCATTCCGCCACGAGCGCTAGCCGTTTCCTGCGCCTGCCATTTCGCCACGTCCGCCGAACGCCGACAACTGTATAATGTCTGCGACGGCGATGATCCGTGCAGCCGCGATCGCCCAATACCTTGCATCGAACATCGATTAAGCACGAACTCCATCGTAGTACGCCCGCCGTAGGCCCGTTCCACGCAGCAAATAGATGCGCGCTTTCGGCGCACGATTGTTTAATCAAAGGTGCGGCTTGACGGCTATTGCGCCTGCTGCCCCGGCGGCTTCTTCTTCTGCGCTGCAGCGTTATGCGTGGATGCGGAAGCTTTCTGTCCCGACCCAGCAGGCGCTTGGCGCACATCCCCCCACGGATCGGGCGCCTTCTGAGCCGGGATTTTGCTGGTCGCGGCTTTATAGTCGGCGTCGATCTGATTTTGCTTTTCTTGCTCTTCGGGAGTGAGCTTGCGTTTCTGCTCGCCGCCGATGGAAAATTTCGGCGCAATCGGATTCCCGCCGCCCCCGCCCCCGTCCTGCGCGAAGGCAACCGTCGCTGGGAAAGCCAGCGCAGCCGCTAAGAGCAAGCCAAGCAACCAGCGCAGCGGCCTTTCACACGCCGCATCCCGCGCCACCACGCGCCTTCGACACGCATCATCTCGCGCCGCGTTCATTGGGCCGATCTCCCCTTGCCTCGCGGACAATGATTTCAGTCCTTGAACACGTGCCCCCAAAGCTCGTCCCAGTCGGCGCCGGATACATCGGTCACCCGACCGTCTTTTTCAAAGAATTTGTTCGGCACCTGGAACATCGCCAGCATCAGCCCGCCTTCCGGGGTCCAGGCGACGTGACGGCTGCCGGCTTCGCGCCAGACGAATTCGCCGGGACCGACTGTGAGCCCTTGCGCCGGACCTTCCTTGTCGACGAGCTTGCCTTGCAGAACATAGGTCTGCTCGATCTTGACATGTTCGTGGTCCGGCAAGATCGCTCCGGGGGCGAATTTCATCAGCGCGGTGACGAGGCCGGTCGATTTGTCGAACAGAAGACCTTTGACCTCGCAGCCGGGAAACCGGGTCTTCTTCCATTCCATGTCGGCCGGCCGCACCACATGCGAATGGGTGTCGGGCGTGTCGTGTTTCGATTTTGGCGTCACCGCATCCATGGCGGCCTCCTTTGTCTCTGGCCTTCGTGTTTCCCCCATCATAGCCGATCGCGGTTCGTGCGTGAAATAGCCGCTACAAGCCGGCGTCGCGGATCGGCGGCTGGAATGCAAGCCCGGTATCCCACGGAAAATAAATCCACGTGTCTTGCGAAACTTCGGTGATAAACGTGTCGACCATCGGCCGTCCCATCGGCTTGGCATAGACGGTGGCGAAATGGGCGCGCGGCAGGATCCCGCGCACGATCTTCGCGGTCTGACCGGTATCGACCAGATCGTCGACGATGAGGACGCCAGCACCCTCGCCGCCACCACGCGCGATCACGCTTGCTGCGACGTCTTTGAGAATTTTCAAGTCGGCTTGGCGGGTGTGGTCGTAACTGGCCACACACACCGTCTCGATCACCCTGATGCCGAGTTCGCGCGCCACGATGGCCGCCGGCACCAGACCGCCCCGCGTAATCGTGACAATCGCTTCGAAGGGCCCTGCCCCGCTCAACCGCCAGGCCAGCGCGCGGGAATCGCGATGGAACTGATCCCACGAAACGGGAAAGATTTTTGTGGGATCGACAGGGCGGTCCGGTTCAGGAGTTGGCATGGCCGATGGTCTCGTTACGTCAGGAAATGGCAACACCGTTACAAGGCATTGATCCAGTCGATTACCTGCCGGCGCGCGGCGAGTGCCGTCGTCAGGTGTCCGGCAAACACTTCGACATATTGGCTCTTCGGATTCCTGGCGAGCGCGTTGAATGCATATTCCGGCCCACGGCGGTCGATCGGATCGAGTTTGCCGACGACCCAGAGCAACGGCACCGGCGCAGCGGCCGCGCCGATCAGTGCGGCATTCTTCGGAATGACCGCGGGTCCATCCGGATCGAACCAGCTCAAATAAACAGTCGGCGTTGCAGTCGTCGTCAACGGGATGCCCTGCGCCATATCGGGGAAGCTTTGCGGCACGTCCCCCTTCCCTTCCGCGACCAATGTCCTGGCGCGGGCCACGGCGTCGGCGACGAAACTGCGCATATTGCCGACGTCGGGCAGGTGCCCGGGCGCGAGCGCCACCACGCCGGCGAGCTCGGGGTGCCGCGCGGCGTAACCGATCGCGGCATTGGCGCCGAGCGAGACACCGATCAGCACAATGCGGCGCGCACCATCGGATTTGAGCGCCGCGATGGCGGCGTCGATCTCGGCCAGCGCTTGATCGTAGGTGGCATCATAGCGGCGGTGCAGCGACCATGGCATTTCTGGCGTCGCCACCAACGCGCCCTCGTCTTGCAAAGCGCCGACGATGCCGCCGTTGAGCGCGCCGGGCCAGCCGCCTTTGCCGTGGAGATAGACGACGCCCAGGCCATGCTCATCCGTCGCAGACTCGGCGGCGGAAAATTCCGCGGCGCACAGCAAGCCAAACGCCGCAAACACAGCGGCGAGAGCGGAAACAAATGAACGACGCCGTTTCATGCATCATCCGTGGCCAAATCGAACGGCGCGAATTGAGCGACGCGGTTGCGCGACAAGCTTTTACGCCCTGGCGAGGCCGGCTTTGACGCGTGTGAGCATGGCCTCTACCGCCGCCTTCGCCGCGGAGAGCTTCTGTGGGTCGCGCGAGCGCACCACCACATTGGTGTTCGCCAGATTTCTGTCGTCGACGAACGGATAAGAGCCGATCACCACATCCGAATGTGTCTTGGCGATCGCGCCGAGCTCGGTGCCGATGTCGCCCTCGCGGCAATCGGCGCGAATCGTTTCGGACAGCATCTTCGCTCCGGTCTTGAGCTGCGGCGCGACGTAGTCGAGCATCGCCTGCATGACGCTCGGGATCCCCGCCATCACGATGACGTTGCCGATCCAAAATCCCGGCGCCGCCGAGATCTTGTTCAAGACCAGCGAGGCGCCTTTGGGTACGCGTGTCATGCGCATGCGCGCCTCGTTCATCTCGCCCCCGGTCTGCGCCAAACGCTCGCGCATGATCTCCACCGCGCGAGGATGGTGTTCCAGCGGGACGCCAAAAGCTTTGGCCACGCATTCGGCAGTGATGTCGTCGTGAGTTGGTCCGATCCCGCCGGTCGTGAACAGATAGGCGTAGCGCGATCGCAAGGCGTTGACCGCCACGACGATCTCCGGCTCCTCATCAGGAACGACGCGGACCTCTTTCAGATCGATGCCAAGATCGGTCAAAAATTCGGCGATGTAGCCGATGTTCTTGTCCTTGGTTCGGCCGGAAAGGATTTCATCGCCGATCACCAGAACCGCGGCGGTGACGACACCGCCGTTCCCGGCCGCGCTGCTGGGCGCGCTGATCGCCATGCTGCCGGTCATGCCGTGATCTCCGTGCCGCTGCTTCCTCTAGCGCGACACCGCTTACGGCTCAAGCGCACGGCAGATGAAGCTGACACTCCTCACGAGCGGGGCGCCATGCCCTGATAGCCGAGGATATCGGTGCGTTTCTGCAGATATTCCTCGCGATCGATCTCGCCGCGGGCATAGCGGCGGGCCAGCAGTTCGAGGACGGCGCCTTCACGGGGATCGCGCACGGCAAGGGCGCGCATGCGTTTGCGCCATTTGTGCTGCACGTACCAGGCCGTGGCGGCGATGACGATGCCAACGATGATAAGCGGTTCGAGCATGTCGAATGGCCGGCGCCCGCTCCCAGCCGTATAACGGAGCACTGCCTTTTTAGGTTCCTTATGTGAGGTGGCGATGGGGCGGCGAGCCGGCCAGACAATGCTATACAGATGGCATAACGGGGCGGGCGGAAAGCAATGACCTATTGCGGTGGAATTCTGGTCCGGCAGGGCCTGGTGATGTTCGCCGATACGCGCACCAATGCCGGGGTCGACAACGTTTCGACCTTCCGCAAGCTGCATGTTTTCAAGGACCCCAAGCAGCGGGTGATGGCGATCGCCTCGGCCGGCAATCTTTCGAT
>JBQCCX010000144.1:0-3346 GCA_051961815.1 Xanthobacteraceae bacterium | reverse complement strand
ACTCGAGCAGATCGTCGTCGGTGGAGTTGCCGTCCCATTCGCCGCGCGTCATCAGAACCGGCGCGCGCACTTTGGCCGGATCGGCAAGCGGCAGGTTCACCGCCATATCCACATAGCTGCCGCTTGGCACGCTATCGCCGTGAGCCATCTCGGCGGCGACGAGCGCGTCGGCCATGGCCGGATCGTAGAGGCTCGGGTGTCCGTCGCGGGTAAAGATCGAACGGATCATCGCGGCATCGCGCTTACGCCGCGGATTGGCGCGCAGCTCCTCGATGCGGGCGCGGCGGCGCGCGATCTCCGCGGCGCCTTCGCCTTTGTAGGTGAAGGCGGCAAGAATGAGCCGATCGACCCGTTCCGGCGCGGCTTGCGCGAAGGCCGCGGCGGCTATAGCGCCTGAGGATTCGCCGAACATGTGGACTTTGTCGCGGCCGGTCGCCTGTTGCACCGTAACCATCGCGGCTTTGAGATCTTCGACCCGGCTGGCGATGTCGGACGTGCCCGAGGCCTGCGACGAGAGGCCATAGCCTTCATGGTCCATGGTCCACACGTCGAAGCCGTAGCGAGCGAATACATCCATCATCGAATAGCCGTCGCCGGGAACCTTGAGATCGAAGCTCGACAGTGCCGACAACGATGAGCCGTGCACGAGGAACAGGACCGGAAGCTGCTTGTCCGGCGAGCCGCCCGGATTGCCAGCCCACTTGCGGTACATGCCAAGCCGCACCGGGCCTTTATCGGCCCAGTAGCCCTTGTTCGAGACATCGCCGCCAGAGCCGGCTCGGCCCTCGGCCGGTGTAAGGCCGGAGCCCAGTCCTGTCCCAAGTCCTGTCCCAAGTCCTGCGCCAAAAGCCGCGCCGAGCCCGAGACCGGTCCCGGTGAGCAAGGTTCGTCGTCCAATTTGGCGACCAGTCATGTCAGTCGACCTCTCGATCCAATGTCACGCCAATGCCAGCCTCCGCGGAACGCGCTCGCCTTTGTCGCACCGGCCGGGGCGATCTGCTAGGGGTACCGCGACGCCTGCATTGTGAACTTCGTAACCCATTCATGTTTATGGATTTCGCGTAGCGCGCCGCGCACAATCATGCGGCTGCGATGCGGTACCGTCCTGGGCGTAAAGCGTGTCTCCCACGCCTGGCCCGCACGCGCCTCTTGGGTCCTTATGCCAGCTTGCCGCGCAGTGCCAAAACTGCAAATCAAGTAGGGAATGGCAACCACCGGGTTTGCAACGATCTCCAGAGTTAGGGTGTTGATTGGGAATGTTTTTTCCTAAACCGCGATCCTCTCACGAAATTGATCTTGCGATTAAATTCATCGCAGGCCGTTTCGGGATCATGCTGTAGAGCGGAACGGGACTGGCGATGGATGCGCATGCAGCCGATCCGGAGCGCAGCATGTTGAGACGCTTGCGCGGTACCGCGCGCTTTTTCGACGCCAAGGTCGGCCTGAGCCGGCTCGGCTTGGTGTTGAGCGTGACGATTATCGCCATTGCCGTGCTGGTGCTCTATCGGATCCTGCGCGACATCGATCCCGATGAGTTGATCGATGCCATTTTGGCCACCGACTGGCGCACGCTCGCCCTCGCCGCCTTTTTTGTCGCCTGCGGTTACCTCACGCTGACGTTTTATGACCTGTTTGCGCTGCGCACGATCGGCCATCCCGAAGTGCCGTATCGTGTCGCGGCTCTGGCCGGCTTCTCCAGCTATGCGGTCGGCCACAATGTCGGCGCCAGCGTGTTCTCCGGCGGCGCGGTGCGCTACCGGATCTATTCGAGCTGGGCATTGAGCGTCATCGATGTCACCAAGATCTGCTTCGTCGCCGGCCTGACCTTTTGGCTTGGCAATGCCACCGTGCTCGGTCTCGGCGTGCTGTATAACCCGCAGGCGGCGCGCGCGTTGGATCAGCTGCCGCTGTGGACCAATCGACTGATCGCGGTCGTGATCCTGGTTTTGCTTGGCGCTTACGTCGCCTGGGTCTGGGTCAAACCGCGCGTGATCGGCCGCGACGGCTGGCAAGTGACGCTTCCCGGCGGCCCGCTCACGCTGTTGCAGATCGCGATCGGCATTATCGATCTCGCCTGCTGCGCCGCTGCCATGTACATGCTGGTGCCGGACGAACCCAATCTCGGCTTCGTTACCGTGGCGGTGATTTTTGTTGCCGCGACCTTGCTGGGATTTGCCAGTCACGCGCCCGGCGGGCTTGGCGTGTTCGACGCCGCGATGCTGGTCGCTTTGTGGCAATTCGACAAAGAGGATCTGCTGGCGGGTCTGTTGTTGTTCCGGCTGCTCTATTACATCGTGCCGTTCGTGCTCTCATTGGCCATACTGGGCACCCGTGAAATTCTGCTCAGCCGCGGCATGCGGCGCATCCCTGCTGCGGCATCGCCGCCGCTCGGCGACAGCGAGGCGCGGGTCCGCCAGAGGTCCGACGTGCCGCGATGAGCCTGGCCGAGGACCGCGCGGTTTCGGGCACGATGCTCTGGCGGGGCGGCGTCGTGCTGGCGGCGGCAGCGGTCGTTTTTTTAGTCTTGGCTACCACGGGGAAGCTGCCCGCTATTTATGCGTTCGCCGGTTTCGTCGTCATTGCGGCCGCCATATTTGGTGCCTTGCGTTCATCCCGAGAGCAGGGCCGGCGGGCGCAACCGGCCGCCAATGTGCAAACCGGCGATGATCTGCTGCGCATATTCGTTGCCGGGCTGCCGGATCCGGTTCTCGCGCTCGATCGCGACGGCCGTGTCGTTGCGCTCAACGATCGCGCCCGCGCGCTGGCGCCGGCGCTCCGCCAGGGTGAGCCGGTGTCGTTTGCGCTGCGGACTCCCGAACTGCTCGAGGCGATCGGCCGCGCTGCCAGAGACGGCGAGGAGCAGCGCGTGGTCTATTCCGAACGCGTGCCGCTCGACCGCTGGTACGAGACCGTGGTCACGCCGGTGAAGCGCCAGGCCAATGCGCGCGGTCCCGATCTCGTCTTGATGACTTTTCACGATCTTACGCCGCTGCGCCGCGTCGAAGAAATGCGCGCCGACTTCGTCGCCAATGCCAGCCATGAATTGCGCACTCCGCTCGCCGCCTTGCTGGGATTCATCGAAACCCTGCAAGGTTCGGCGCGTGAAGACCCCAAGGCTCGCGCGCGGTTTCTGTCGATCATGCAGGAACAAGCGCGGCGCATGGCGCGCCTGATCGACGATCTGTTGTCGTTGTCGCGTATCGAGCTCAATGCCCACCGCCGTCCCGATACCCCGGTCGATCTGGCGCCGATCATTCGCCAGGTCTCCGACGGACTCGAGAGCCTGGCGCGCGACCGCGGGGTTGCCGTCAACGTCGAGAATTCCGGCGCTTTGCCGGTGCTCGGC
>JBQCCX010000143.1:0-15633 GCA_051961815.1 Xanthobacteraceae bacterium | reverse complement strand
GGAACTTGCAGTCTCGCTCTGGCGCGGCGCGCAGGACGGCCGCTACGAGACCTACCGGGTTCCACAGCGCGCCAGTCAGACCGTGCTCGACGTCGTCACCTTTGTGCAGCGCCATATCGATCCGACATTGTCATACCGTTTCGCCTGCCGCGTGGGCGTGTGCGGCTCATGCGCGATGACGGTCAACGGCAAGCCACGCTGGACCTGCCGCACCCATGTCGACAAGGTCGCCGGCGGCGGCAAACTTGAAATCGGCCCGCTGGAGAATTTGCCCGTCATCAAGGATCTGGCGACCGACATGCAGCCGTTTTTCGACAAATGGCAGCAGGCCAAAGGCGCCTTCGCGCCGACACAAACGCGGCACGATCCGATCGCGGCAATCAAGCCGGACACGCCGGCGCGCAAAGCCGCGGACGCAGCGATCGAATGCATCAATTGCGGCGTGTGCTACGCGGCCTGCGACACGGTGCGCTGGAACAACGACTATGTCGGACCGGCCGCGTTGACGCGGGCCTGGACGCTGGTCAATGACGTGCGCGACGGCGGCAACAGCGCCCGCCTGCAAGCGATCGCCGGCGCCGGCGGTTGCCACGCCTGCCATTCGCATCAATCCTGTCAGGAACTGTGCCCGCAGGCGCTCAATCCGACCGCAGCCATTGCCGCGCTCAAGCGCCGGACCGCGGCGGCCTATCTCAAGGGCGAGATCGCAATATGAACGTGCGGCTCTATCTGTGGCAGCGCGCGACCGCAGCGGTGATGGCGCCGCTGGTCGTTACTCATATCGCGGTGATTTTCTACGCGACCCGGCACGGCATGAGCGCGGCCGACATTCTCGCGCGCACCCGCGGCAGCATGACCTGGGCGGCGTTCTATGGCCTATTCGTGCTCGCGGTTTCGATTCACGCCTCGATCGGCGTCCGCAACATTTTGAGCGAATGGATTCCGCTCAACGAGCGGCGGATTGATGCCTGCGCCGTGTTTTTCGGTCTGGTGCTCGCGGTGCTCGGATTGCGCGCGGTCGCCGCGGTGGTGCTGCCGTGACCTGGCACGCGACGGGCCAAGTGAGGAACCACTTGGCTTGGCGTGCGCTCAAGCATCGCGACAGCACGCTCTGGGTCGCCGCGTTGGTGCATCGGATCTCGGGGCTGGCGCTCGCGCTGTTTTTGCCGCTGCACTTTCTCGCGCTTGGGCTGGCGATCGAGGGCGAACAACGATTGCAAGGCTTTCTGCGCTGGAGCGAACAGCCGCTGGTGAAGGCCGCGGAAATCGGCCTGATATTCCTGTTCACCGTGCATCTGCTCGGGGGTTTGCGGATTCTGGTGATTGAGAATTTCGCCTGGCGCGACGGCCAGAAGCAACTCGCCACTCTCGCGATGGCGCTCGCCGCCATCGTCGCCTTTGCCTTTCTGGTGCGCGTGTTCTGAAATGGAGCAACTGAAAACCGACATTCTGATCCTCGGCTCCGGCGGCGCCGGGCTGTTCGCGGCGCTGCATGCGCTCAAGGCCAATCCCGAGCTCGACGTGACGGTCGCGAGCAAGGGACTTCTCGGTAAATGCGGCTGCACCCGCATGGTGCAAGGCGGCTACAACGTCGCGATCAATCCGGGCGACTCGGTCGAACGGCACTTCATGGACACGATCGAGGGCGGCAAATGGCTGCCGCATCAAGAGCTCGCCTGGACGCTCGTTTCCACTGCCATCGAACGCGTGCGCGAACTGGAAAACGAAATCGGTTGCTTCTTCGACCGCAATCCCGACGGCACGCTGCACGGCAAGGCCTTTGCCGGCCAGAGCTTCGATCGCACGGTGCATAAGGGCGACCTGACCGGCATCGAGATCATCAACCGATTGATGGAGCAGGTCTGGGCGCATCCGGTGCGTCGCCTCGAGGAGCATCGCGCGGTGGCCTTGATTCCGGCCAAAGACGGCGCGCTCTCCGGCGTGCTGACGATCGATATGCGAAAGGGAGAATTCCGCTTCGTCCAGGCGCAGACGGTGCTGCTGGCGACCGGTGGCGGCCCGACGATGTATCGGTACCACACGCCCTCCGGCGACAAGAGCATGGACGGGCTCGCCATGGCGCTCCGCCTCGGCCTGCCGCTGCGCGACATGGAGATGGTGCAATTTCATCCGACCGGACTGCTTGCCGGACCCGACACGCGCATGACCGGCACCGTGCTCGAGGAAGGCTTGCGCGGCGCCGGCGGCCATCTTCTCAACGGCGGCATGCACCGATTCATGGCGGAATACGATCCGAAGCTTGAACGCGCCACCCGGGACGTCGTCAGCCGCGCCATCTATGCCGAGATGAAGGCGGGTCGGACCACACCGAACGGTGGCGTCTACATCAAAATGTCGCATCTCGGGGCGGACAAGGTGGCCAAAGAATTCAAAGGCATGGTCGACCGGTGCCGCGACTGCGGCTTCGATCTCGCCGGCGGACTGGTCGAAGTGGTGCCCACCGCGCACTATTTTATGGGTGGGCTGGTCTGTGACGTCGACACGGCGACCGAATGCGAGGGCCTGTTCGTCGCCGGAGAGGACGCGAGCGGCATGCATGGCGCCAACCGGCTCGGCGGCAACGGCGTCGCCAACTCGACCGTATTCGGCGGCATTGCCGGCGACGTGATGCCCCGCTGGATTGCGCAAAACCCCGGCCATCGCCCGCCGGACCTTGATCTGCTCGCTTCCGAAGTGGCGCGCGCCGAGTATCCGTTTTCGCGCCCGGCCGGTGATGTCAATGCATTGCGCGAGCAACTGCTCGATGCGATGTGGGACGACGTCGGCGTGGTGCGCGAGCGCGCCGGCATTGAGCGCGGCCTTGCGGCGATCGATGCCATCGAGGCGACACTGCGCACTACGGGGGTTGCCGACCGGGATCGCCGTTTCAACTTGACCTGGCACGATTGGCTCAACCTGCGCTCGCTGTGCGAGATCAGCCGGGTCATTGCGCTCGCCGCGCTCCGGCGCGAAAATTCGCGCGGCGCGCATTACCGTTCGGATTTCCCCGAGCCCGGGGACCTGGCGACCTCGACCTATACAGTGGCGCGCCAGAAAGCCGGGCAGATCGAAATGAGCGACGCGCCGGTCAGGTTCACGCATGTCAAACCGGGCGAGACGCTGATCCGCGATGCGATCGCGGCCGAATAAGGCAAAGCTCATGATCCCACTCGCTTCCATTCAACGCACCGCCGAAGAGCTGATGGCGAAGGCCGCCATCGAAATCCCGGAAGATTATCTCGACGGGCTGCGGCGCTGCGCCGACACCGAAAAGGGCGACCTCTCCGCCTTCGTCATCAAGGCGATGCTGGAGAACTACGAAGCGGCCAAAGAGGATCGCCGCGCCATGTGCGGCGATACCGGCCTGCCCCGCTGGTACGTGAAGATCGGCAACGAGGCGCGCATCGAAGGCGGCCCGGTTGCGCTTGAAGCGGCGTTGCGTCGCGCCACCGCGCGCGCCACCACGTCAGTGCCGCTGCGTCCCAATCGCGTGCATCCAATATGGCGCACCGATCACAACAACAATGTCGGGATCAACGCGCCGGAAATCGAATACGCCTTTCATCCCGACGCCGACTGGATCGAGCTGACGACCGTGCACAAGGGTGGCTTGTTCGGCACCGATTACCGCATGCTGTTTCCCGGCGACGGCATCGAAGGCATCAAGCGCTTTTATCTCGACACCCTGATCGGCTTCGGCAAGCGCGGGCTCGCCTGCCAGCCGGCGATTGTCGGCATCGGGCTCGGCGGCTCCAAGGACACCAGCATGGTATTGGGCAAGCAGGCGTCCTGCCTGCGCGTCGTCGGATCGCGCAATCCCGATCCTCGCATCGCCGCGCTGGAAGAGGAGTTCAAGGCGCTCGGCAACAATATCGGCATGGGCGCGATGGGCTTCGTCGGCTCCTCGATGGTTATCGACTGTCATATCGAGACTGGCTATTGCCATACCGGCGGCATGCCGATGTCGGTGCACATGTTCTGCCTGTCGTCGCGGCGCGCGTGCGCGCGCATCGCCGCCGCCGGCAAGGCAACGTTCCGCACCGATCCGATGTGGTTCACCGATTACATGCGCCGCGAAACCGTCGAATGGGGACGGCAAACAGCGGAGGCCGCGGAGTAAGATGGCCGCGCTCAAAACCGTCCATCTCAAGCTGCCGGCCAGCACCGCGGATCTGCGCGGCTTGGAAATCGGCTCGGTCGCTTATTTGAGCGGCCGCGTGTTCACCGCACGCGAAGGCGTCTACAAGCGCGCCATCGGCGACGACTTGGGCATGCCGGCGGACAAGGACGCGCTCGGCATCGCCAATTTCCATTGCTCGCCGGCGGCGAGCATCAATCCGGACGGCAGCTACACCGTCGGCGCGGTGACGGCGACGGCGTCGTTCCGGTTCGCGCAGTGGCTCGATGGCTGGTTCAGGCTCTCCGGCTGCAACATCATCATCGGCAAAGGCGGCATGACTTCGGAGGTCTATCGGCAATCCTTTGTGCCGAACAACGCCATTTATCTCACCACGGTCGGCTACGGCACCGGCGCGCTGCTCGGCCGCGGCATCAAACGTGTCGCCGGCGTTTATTGGCTGGAAGAGCTCGGGCTGGCGCAAGCGGTCTGGGTTCTGGATGTCGACAATTTCGGTCCGTTTCTGGTCGAAAGCGATCTTGCGGGAAATAGCCTGTTTGAGCGCGAGAACGCCAAGATCGCGCCGGGGCTGGAGCAGCACTATGCCGGCACCCGGCCGGCGACGCTGCGCCGCTACGGCGAGACCGACGACAAGACCGAGGAAGTGATTTGATTCTCACACCATCCGAATGAACGGCCGCTCGGCTCGCGGATCGATTTCCACTTCGGCGCCGTTCGGAATCGCTTTGGTAATGTCGCAATCGAATCCCGAGATCATGGTGAAGTCGGCAAGCGCCGCACCCTGCACCATGATCGGATTGACGCGATTGAGCACCAGAGCGGCCGGAACGACGCCGCGCGCCTTCATCTCGTGCAGCATCCAGGCGGTGGCGACGCCGCCCTTGGCGGCGTCCAGCACCAACACGCGGTCGCGATAACTTTGTCCCGCGAGCGTGTGCTCCGGCCGCGAGAACACGCCGCGCACGCGATCGAGGTCGTAGCGAGCCGAGAAGCCGTCGCTTGCGACCAGCGCCGTGCCGCGCAATTTGCGGCCCATTCCAGCGGCGGCGTAAAAGATTTTCTGCGTCATCAGACAGTTCCCGCGGCGACCTTGCCGCCGGCGCAGGCGGCTTCAACGCATCGCTCCATCGGCAGCAGCACCGGGCGATAGCCGTAGCCGCCGATGATGTTCACAAGCTTCGCCGAATTTGTCGCTAGGTGACGCCAGCCATTGGCTTCCGCCATCTCGCGCGCGTAACTCTGATAGAAGCACATGCCGGACAGCACCGTGCCGCCGGCCTTCTCGATCCGCGCCGTTAGGCCCAAGCGATCGCAATCCGGCTTCACTTGCGGGCTGGTGACCGCCAACAGCGGGATTTCAACATCGCGGCCGTCGAGCAAGCCGGCAAGCGTCTGCATTTCCAGGAGACTGAGCTGCGGCGCCGAGAACACCACCACGTCGACTTTGCCGATGTCGTTGGCGTACCGCGCGGCAAAAGCGCGAAGATCACCTTCGCCGATCGCATGGGTCGGTAAACTTTCTTGCGCCGGGATCACATCGTCGAGCCGCATCGCTTCCGGCGTTACGCCGGCGATGTGAAACAGCGCCACCGAGCCGAAGCTCGCCAGCGCCGCGCCGAAATGTTTCAGCTCGTCGGCGCCGGGGACGCGGTCGAGGCCGACCAGCGCCGGCACTTGCCAATAGTCGCCGGCGAGCCGGCCGACGATGCCGCCGAGCGCGCCCCAGTCGCTGAGCTCGCGCGGCGTCGTCGAGACTTCGACCACGACACTCGCGCGGCGCGCCGCCTCTAGATGATAGCCGTAGCGCGCCGTGCGCCCGGTCAGGCCGGCGCTCAACGCCGACGGACCGCCTTCGAAGTTCGACCGCGCACCGCACACGCTGTTGCTGTAGATCACCACACCGGTGTCGCCATAGGCGACGTGCTCGCCACGCACTGGCGGCATGATGGTCTGATAATTGATGCAGGTGTCGGTCATCAGCACGCCGAGCGCCTCGAAGGCGGCGATGGCGCGGCGCTCAAGATCGAGCATCCATGGCTGCTGCTTCAGGCGTTCGGCGTGAGCAAAGTCGGTGCCGCGCGGATCGGTGATGGTTGGTACCCGCACCTGACGCTGCGCCACGGGCAGCGCCGCCCAGCGCTCCAGCCATTCGACGCCGGAACGGCCGAGCGATTCGGTATCGGCCATGATGTGCGCCTGCGTGACCGGTACGAAATCGGCGGCGCCGAGATAAGTACCCACTTCGATTTGATGCGCCATCGCCCATTGCCGCAGCGGACCAAGCTCGCCGCGGCGCATCGCCTGTTCTTCGTCGCTCAGTTTCACGGTGATCGCGGCGGTTCAGGCGGCGCTTATTGCCCGACAATCCCGGCCGCCTTGATCAGCGGCACCCATTTGTCGACTTCGGCATTGACCAATTGCCGCAGTGCCTGCGGCGAGCGCTGGTCCGGCGGCGGCACATCGGCGCCGATGTCGGCGAGCCGCTTGGCGATCAGCGGGTCGGCCATGGCTTTTTGCACCGCGCCGTTGATCTTGGTCACGATCGCTGCGGAGGTCTTCTTGGGAACGAACAAGGCGGTCCAGGCCACGGTCTGCAGGCCGGGCAATCCGGCTTCGTTCGCCGACGGCACGGTTGGAATCGATGTCGCGCGCTGCGGGATAGTGACGACAATCGGATTTTCGCTGCCATTGACGATATGCGGCGTCGCGGTGACGACCTGATCGAACAACAGATCGATCTGGCCGCCGAGGAGATCGTTGGTCGCCTCGGACAGGCCGCGATACGGCACCTGCACGACATCGGCGCCGGTCAGATGGTTGAACAGCAACGTCGTCAGATGCGAGATCGAGCCGATCCCGGCATTGCCCATCGTAGTCTTGCCTTTGTTGGCTTTGGCATAGGCAATGGTCTCGTCAAGGCTGTGCACCGGCAACGTCTTGCGCGTCACCAGCACCATTGGTGTGGAGGCGACCAGAATGACCGGCTCGAAATCGGTGCGCGGGTCGTAAGGCAGACTCTGGTAAATGCCGAGGCTCGCGGCATGGGTGCCAAGATTGCCCATCACCATGGTGTAGCCGTCCGGGTCGGCGCGCGCCACGCGCGTAGCGCCGATCGTGCCGCCAGCGCCGGTGATGTCTTCGACCACCACTTGCTGGCCCAGTGTCGGGCCGATCGATTGCCCGATCAATCGCGCCAGAATGTCGGTCGGGCCACCCGCCGCGAACGGCACCACGATAGTGATCGGCCGCGTCGGATAGCGGTCCTGCGCCTGCGCGCTCACGACCGTGCCTGCGAGGAGCAAACAAATAAACGCAACAAACCGGCAGAGCTTACGAGATGCGATCATCATCGCCTCCAGCGCGGAAGATAAAGCAACTCTAGGGTGACATGAGAGCGAGTCAATGCGACCACTCGCGACGTGCGAGCCTGTGCCGGTCGGTGTCTAAGGGTTCGGCGCGCGGCGCTGGTACAGCTGGGTGGATTCGAACCACCGACCTCCTGATCCACAGTCAGGCGCTCTGAACCAACTGAGCTACAGCTGCACGGCCTTGCGGATTTGCGCATGATCTCTTCCGAACGTATCCACGGCGGACCAAGTCCGGAGCGGGAGTTCGGCCTCATGCGCAAGCGGCCGAAACCTATGAATAACACCGGGCTTTGGCAAGTTGGCCTCGGTCCATAAAGCAAAAGCCCGGGCCATGCCCGGGCTTCCCCTCGCCGCTTTAACTTTAGCTTGGCGATGCCGTTCGCGAAGGTCGAATTAAGCGACCTTGCTGAACGCCCTGTTCATGCCGCTCTTGATCGGCTCGACGGTCTCGGTGGCGACCTTCTGAGCGAGCGCGCTGAGTTCCTTGCTCTGCTCGGTCAGCGCCTCGAACTGCTTGCGCGCATGGGCGCTCGACAGCTCGATCACTTCCGACAGCGTCTTCGCCGTGATCAGCTCGCCGGCGAAATCGAACGCGGCGTTGGTGTTCAGGCGCGCCGCCTCGATCACCTTGAGGCCGTAATCGGAGGCGCCCTTGGTGGCCGTCGAATAGGTGGTCTCGAGAACGTCGGTGGCCTCTTCCGCGGCCGCCTTCATCTTCTCGTAGGTGTCCTTCGCCTGCGCCACGCCGCGCTCGGCAAATTCACGGAATGCGGCGGGCATTTCGACCTTCGGAATCTCGAACTTCGGGATTTCGAATTTCGGCATTTCGAATGCACCGGCCGAGGGTTTGCTGGACTTCACTCTTGGGGGGGTTGTGGTTGTGGCTTCCGCCATGACACGATCCTTCGATCTTTCGCTCTTTGCACTTGGGGCTGTCTCACTCACGGAGAAAGTTTTTTTAGTTCCGGCTGCGCCGCCCGTTGCGCGCTGCCTGCCAATTCCTGGTCCCGGGGCCAAACGCAGTACCGATTTGCACCCGAGCTCTTCCGTAGCCTTAAATAACATCACTTTTGGTGCATTGCAATAGGAAATATTGCAGCGCACAAAAATAATATAGCTACTTGGATTTGCTGTGGTTTTGGAACTTTACCGGCGTATGGCGGAACTAAGTCTTAGGCTTAGCAGCATCGACCACAATTTTGGCGGCACTTTGGCCGAGGTCCTGCACTTGCGTCGACAGGGCCTGCATCTGGCGGGTCAAGAATTCCGACTGCAGGTTCAATAGCTCGCTGCCGTCTTTCGCGTTCATCAGCTTCTGCGCGAAGTCGAACGTCGCTTCCATGTTGCGTTCGGCATAGGAGATCGATTTCTGCGCGATTTCGCTGGCGCCGCTATGCGCCGCTTGCGCGCTGCCCTGCATCTGCCCGACGGCCTTGGTGGCGGCCTCGACGAAGCCTTCGAAAGCCTGGCGCGCCTGCACCACGCTTCTCTCCGCAAATGCCCGCATTTCGCTCGGAATCATGAATTGCTCGAATGGATCCTTGGCCATCGCACGCTCCTTCTATCGGTCGTCACGCCAGCCAAAACCGCAGCGGTCGGAACCAAGTATCGGGCACCCTGGCGAATGGCGCTTCTCGCGGCGGCTTTCGCACATTCCCGAGGCAGTTTCCCTAGCAGTTAAGGTTATCCCGGCTTCTCGCATTAAGCCACAGCGTCCCGGCATGGACGTGGCAAACGCCTCGGATTATTAAGATTCCGTTTAGCAACCGAGTTCCGTCACGCATGTCCACTGTGGGGAGTGAGCGCGCGGTGTTACGGCATCCGCGTCTTGCGTCGCTGGCGACGGCAGAGCGGCCGGCTTGGCTCTGGAGCGCCGACGGCTCGCGAATTCTCTGGGCCAATGCGGTGGGGGCCGCGATTTTCGGGGCGGAAACCTCAAGCGCCTGCGCCAAACGGCGTTTTTCCGTCAGCGAACTTCCCGCCGCGCAGGTGCTCCGCCTGGCGGCAACACTGCCATCGGGCGGGCACGAGCGCTTGGAGCGCTTGCGCGGCTTTGGCGGCAATCTCGGGCGGGCGCTGACCTGCAACTGTTCGCGGATCGTCGGGACCGACGGCCGGGGAGCGGTGCTCATCGTCGCGGCCGAAGCGGCCGGACCGGTGCTGACGGTCGCCGAGCGTGCGCGGCGGCTCCTGGACCAAGACGGCGAAGCCGCCGCGGTTTTTACCCCGGATGGCCGGCTCATCGGCGCCAACGCCAAGGCCCAAGGTTGGCTTGGCGAAGGCACCCTGACCGCACTCGGGCTTGAGGCCCTGGCGGCAGCGGCACTGCAAAGCGGCAACGCCAAAACCGCAGCGACCGTAAATGGCGAGACTCGTGAGATCACGGTCGCCGCCCTTGGCCAAGGCGCCAGCAGCGTTGTGCTGGTCGCCGTACAGTCGGCGGCGCGGCAGATCGATCCGGTGCCCGCAAGCGTCGAACTGCAGCCGGGACCGGGAACTCACGACGGATCCGCCGGGGCGACGCTATCGGCGCCGTCGTCATCGGATGCAGCGCCGGCCGCGACGACGGCGAAGGCCGAGACCGCGGCAGCGCCGGAACGCCGTCATCCGTTGCGCTTCGTTTGGGACCTGGATGCCGACGGCCGCTTCACCATCGCCTCGGACGAGTTCATTCAGCTGATCGGCGCGCCGGCCGCCTTGCTCGGGCGGCGGTGGTCCGAGATCGCCGCCGAACTCAAGCTCGACCCGCAGGATCGGGTCGCCGCCGCGGTGCGCAGCCGCGAAACCTGGAGCGGGATCACCGTCGCTTGGCCGATTGCCGCAGCGGCCGGTTCCGGTCCGCATTCGCAACTGCGGCTGCCGATCGAGCTGTCCGGTCTTCCGGTCTTCGATCGCGATCGAAACTTCCGTGGCTATCGCGGCTTCGGGGTGTGCCGCGATCTGGCGCAGATTAACGGCTTGGCGCGCCCGACACTGGACTCAATGTCGGGTGACGGCGCGCCGGTTTCGGCAACGTCCCCGCGCGACGGCGCGGTGATCGCAATCCCGGATCTCGCCGCAACGGCGGCGGGCACCGATCCGGCCTTGGCTCCAGTCTTGGCCCCCGTCTTGGCGAATGTGGTGCCGTTTCGCCCTGCGGCCCCTGTCGAGCCGAAAGCGGCCCCCGGCCTGACCCCGATCGAGCGGCGTGCGTTTCGCGAACTGGCGCAAGAGTTAACCTCGCGCCTGCGCGGCACTCACGCCGCCGCGGCCGCCGGCGCTATAGCGCCGGACGTGGCCGCAGCGCAAGACCAGTCCCTGAACCAGGACGAGTTGCGTCAGGTTCTCAGCCAGGCCCTCAATCAGGAGAACGGCGAGGACTACGGCGCGGAGCAGCACCAAGACCCAGACCCGCAGGCCGACGAGGATCCGGCCGCAGAACCGGCCGCCACAGCGGACGAAGGAACCAGCAACGAAGCCGAAGTGCCGAGCCCGACGCAAACCCAAGATCACAGCCACGATCCAGATCGCGATCTAAGTTGCGATCCAAGCCGCGATCCAAGTCGCGAAGACAGCGAAGTCTCGGGCGATGCGGCGCCCGCGGCGGCCGAGCCGCAGGTTGCGCAAGCGGTCGAGCCATCGATCGCGCCGGTTTTCCTCGATCGCGTTCCGCTCGGCATTCTGGTCTACCGTCATGACGGGCTCCTCTACGCCAATCGGCAGTTCCTGGAGATCAGCGGCTACGAGGACCTTGCGGCGATCGAGACCGCCGGAGGACTAGGCGGCCTGTTCGCCGAGCCGGGCGCGCCTGGCGCACTCACCGACGCTGGCGGCGCTCAGGCGCTGGCGATCATGACCCGGTCCGGCGAGCGACTGCCAGTCGAAGGGCGCATGGTTACGGTGCCCTGGAGCGGATCGGCGGCCATGGCGCTGATCGTCAATAACGGCCGACCCGACGCCGTGGCCGCCCAACCGGCTTCGAACGCGATCGAGCAAGTCGCGGCCGACCCCGCGCACGAGGCGGCGCGCATGGCGGCGGTCAAGGCGGAGTTCGTCGCCAAGATAAGCCACGATATCCGCAATCCGCTCAACGCCATTACCGGATTTGCCGAAGCGATCATGAGCGAGCGCTTCGGACCGATCGGCAACGAGCGCTATCGCGAATACATCAAGGATCTGAATGCCGCGGCCGCGCATTTGGCCTCGATTGTCGACGACATGTTCGATCTGTCGAAACTCGAGAGCGGGCGTATCGATCTGACTTTCGCCAGTCTCAATCTCAACGAACTTGTTCAGCAATGCGTGGGCATCATGCAACCGCAGGCCAATCGCGCACGCATCATCATTCGCAGCGCGCTGACGTCCGGCTTGCCGCTCGTCAAGGCCGACGAACGGGCGCTTCGGCAGATCGTACTCAACCTGTTATCGAACTCGATCAAGGTCACCGGCCCCGGCGGGCAGATCATCGTCTCGACGGTGTTTTCCGACTCGCGCGAAGCGATTCTGCGCGTTCGCGACACCGGCGTCGGCATGAACGACAAGCAGATTGCCGCGGCGCTTGAGCCGTTCGCGGACATCAAGGCCTGGGCGAGTGCCGGCACTGGCGGAACCGAGTTCGGGCTGCCGCTGACCAAGGCCCTCACCGAAGCCAACCGTGCCAAGTTCCGCATCAAAAGTGCACCCGAGGCCGGAACCCTGGTCGAGATCGCGTTTGCGGCGAACCGTACGCTCGCCGCGTAATCCGACCGCAGCGTCCCGTGTTGCGGTCGAGCTTTTGCCGAGATTGCCGATGATGCTGCCATGCATGAATGCGGCGAAGCGTCTGCGCGTCCTCGGCGTGTGGCTGATCGGCCTCGCTGTGTTTGCGCCGACGGCGCAGGCAGCCGACGTCGATCTTTTGCTGGTGCTGGCGGCGGATGTGTCGCGCAGCATCGACTCGGCGAAATTCCAGTTGCAACGCGACGGCTATACCAGCGCGATTGCCGATGCGCGCGTCCTCGACACCATTCGCGCCGGCCGCAACGGCCGGATCGGCTTGAGCTTCGTCGAGTGGTCGGGGATCGGCGCGCAGCGCATCGTTGTTGACTGGATGAGCGTTGCCGATGCGGCGTCGGCCAAAGATTTCGGCGATCGTCTGCTGGAATCGCCGCGCTCGTTCGCCGATCGCACCTCGATCAGCGGCGCGATCGAGTTCGCCATGGCACAGCTGCTCCGCGCGCCGTTTAATGCGTCCCGCCAGACCATCGACATCTCCGGCGACGGCACCAACAACTCCGGCCGCGACGTCACCGAGCTGCGCGACGCAGCCGTGGCGAAGGGGATCACCATCAACGGGCTCGCGATTTTGAGCGAAACGCCGCTGCCGTGGAATCCGGAGCATACCAATCCGCCGGGCGGCCTCGACCATTATTATCGCACCAATGTCATCGGCGGCCCTGGAGCCTTCGTCATGGTGGCAAAGAACTTCGACAGTTTTGGCGAAGCGATTATCAACAAGCTGATTGCCGAGGTGGCCCAAGTGCAGGAACGTCGCGAGCGGCGGACCGCAGTGAAATGAACGTCGCTCACGTCGAACCGCGAGCGCTTTTTTGTTGGTCAGGGCGCGGCGGTCGGGGCGGTCGCAAGCCACGAAAGCGACACAGATTATGGCCATGTTTGCGGGTTATCTGCGGCCCGGTATAGTCGCTGGGCCTCACAGCATTCGGAACAACGTCACGTGAACGCGGCTTTCGGCTTGAAACGCCTTGCGATTGCCGCCGCCGCTCTTATTGCGGCGGTGCTCATTGCCGTCGTCGGCATCGCTTCCTTGCTGCCGGCAGCTTCGGTCCGCGATGCGGTGAAGGCGGAAATTCGCGGCGTGACCGGTCTCGATCCGGTGCTTGGCGACGACATTTCCCTGTCATTGTTCCCATCGGGCAGCGTGCGCTTTCGCAACGTCGTGCTCGCCAATCAGGCCGCCGGGGAACCGGCGGTTGCCGCCGACGAATTGATTGCTCGGCTGCGTTATTTTCCGCTGTTGGCGGGCCGCATCGAAATCGCCGATGTGACATTGGTGCGCCCGACCATCAAGGTCGCCTTCTCTGCGTCCGGCGAATCCAATTGGTCGGGCCTGATTTCATCGCTCGCCCGCGCGCTGGCGCCGCAATCCGACCGCAGCCCCGCTTTCTCGGAAATCGGCATTCAGGACGGAACTGTCGTTCTCTATGACGCCCGCAGCGACGCGACCGAACGGCTGGAAGGTCTTGAATTTCAGGTGGCGTGGCCATCGATCTCGCGCAGCTTCGGCGCCAACGGCCACTTCACCTGGCACAACGAGAACGTCGAGGCGAGCCTTACACTGAGCGATTTTCTGGCGGCGCTGACCGGCGACCGTTCGGGGCTCAAGATCCGGCTGTCGAGTGCTCCGCTCACGCTCGCTTTCGATGGCTCGGCAAGCGACGAGCCGTCGCTGAAAGTGCAAGGCACGCTCGGCGTGGAAGCGCCGTCGCTGCGCGAGGCGCTGCGCTGGATCGGCAACGACCGGTTGCCGTTCGGTGGCTTCGGCCGGTTTGCCTTGCGCGCGCAGAGCGACATCGGCGGGCGCGTGGCGGCGCTGTCCAACGTCAATGTCGAGCTCGACGGCAACAGCGCGGAAGGCGCGCTTACCGTATCGGCCGACCCGCGCCGGCTGGTGCAAGGCACGCTCGCGGCCGATACGCTCGATCTCACGCCCTATGTTTCCGGAATACGGCTGCTCGCGCGCAACGAACGAAACTGGAATCAGCTGCCGATCACGCTCGACGGTTTCAACGACCTCAGCCTCGATCTGCGGCTCTCCGCCGCCAATATCAAGATTTCCACCGCGCGATTGGGCCGTACCGCGGTCGCGGCGACGATGCGCGAGGGCAAGCTCAACATCACCGTCGGCGAGTCACAAGCCTTCGGCGGCGTCGCCAAAGGCACGCTGGGCCTCGCCAGCGCCCAAGGCGGCGTCGCCGTCACCACGCACATGCAATTCGCCGACGTCGATCTGGATAATTGTCTCGGTCAGGTGTTCGGGCTGCACAGGGTCGAAGGCCGCGGCACCTTGTCGGTAAATGTCGATGGCACCGGGGATTCGGTCCTGGCCGTCACCCATGGGCTCAATGGCACCGCGACGCTGAATACCGGCGCCGGCGCCCTGACCGGCATCAATATCGAACAATTGCTGCGCCGGCTGGAGCGCCGCCCGCTCTCGGGCAGCGGCGACTTCCGCAACGGCCGCACGCCATTCGATCAGCTCGCCATCAATCTCAAAATCAATCAGGGCCTGGTCTCCATCGAGGAAATGCGCGTGGTCGGCCCGTCGGTCCGCCTCGCTGTCGGCGGACAAGCCTCGCTGCCGACCCGCGACCTCGATCTCAAAGGCGTAGCGACACTGATCTCGACTGCGAGCGCCGACCAGTTCGAATTGCCGTTTGTTGTTCAAGGCCCGTGGGACGATCCGCTTATGCTGCCGGATGCACAGAGCCTGATCCGGCGCTCAGGAGCAGCCGCACCGCTGCTTGGCGGCGGCAAGCCGCTCAGTGCCGGCGATGCGGTGCGCTCGGTCATCGATCAATTAATGGCGACGCCGCCAACGCCGGCAGCATCGCAAGCGGCCCCTGCCGCGACCCCGGCCGTGGCGCCCAGCACGCCGAGCTCCACGCAATAACCCGCACTTGAGAATTACGGCTCGACGCGCGCCGGCGCGCCGCGCGTGGCATTGAGCTTGGTCAGGAACGACGCGGCGATCACCGCGAGACCGACCACGGCGACGACAATGCTGCACACCGCGTTCATTTCCGGGCTGACGCCGAGACGCACCTCGGAATAGATGCGGATCGGCAAGGTCGTCGCGCCGGGGCCGGTGGTGAAACTGGCGATGACCAGGTCGTCGAGCGAAAGCGCGAAAGCGAGCATCCAGCTCGCCGCGATGGCCGGAAAAATCAGCGGCAAGGTGACCAGCACGAAGGTTTGTGCCGGCGAGGCGCCGAGATCCATCGCGGCTTCCTCCAGGCTCGCGTCGAAATCAACGAGACGCGATTGCACGATCACGGCAACGAAGCACGTCGCCATCGTGGTATGGGCGATGACCACGGTCCAGAAGCCGCGATCGACCGAAACCGCGACAAACAACAGCAGCATGGA
>JBQCCX010000142.1:0-9988 GCA_051961815.1 Xanthobacteraceae bacterium | reverse complement strand
GAGCGATTGTCGGCATGGCGGCCTTCTAACATGAGTCGGCCGCAGCATCATCCGCCCGGCCCCATAAGCCTTTGAATCCCCATGTGGGGGCGGAAGTGTGACCAGACAAGGCAAAATCGGGGCAATTACCGTGGCTCGCTGAACACGCCAGACGGTCAACCCTCGTCAAATGGAACAGATCGGAACCGGCAATGACACGCGCCGATAACACTGCTGGCGGCACCTCCGGGCCCGGAACCGGACGCGGCGACCCACCAAACCGCCCGGATCCGGATCGGCCGCTGCCGGGCGCGATGCCGGACCGGCTGCCGGAAACCGCGCCCACATTAGATTTTGACGCTAAATCGAACGCGAAAACAGTGTTGCGCTCGGTTCGGGCTGGCGCGCTCGCGACGATCGACCGCAATACCGGCCATCCGTTCGGCTCGCTCGTCAATGTCGCAACCGATAGCGATGGCTCTCCACTGATCCTGGTATCTCGGCTTTCCACGCATACCGCCAATCTTGAAGGAGATAGCCGCGCATCGGTGCTGTTGGCGACGACCGGCAAGGGCGATCCACTCGCGCATCCGCGCCTGACCGTGCTCGGCCACTTTGCACAAATCGCGCGCGATGCGTCCGATGAAGCGCGGTTGCGACGGCGTTTTCTCGCGCGACATCCGAAGGCCGAGCTTTATGCCGGATTTGCCGATTTCGCGCTGTGGCGAATGACGATTGAATCCGCGCACCTTAATGGCGGCTTTGCGCGCGCCGCCGATCTCACCGCAGCCGATCTCATGACCGATATTTCCGGCGCCCAAGATCTGCTTGAGGTCGAGACCAGCGCGGTTGCGCACATGAACGACGACCACGCCGACGCTCTCGCGCTTTATGCGACAAAGCTCTTGGGCGGCGCGGCGGGACCGTGGCGGATGACCGGCCTCGATCCGGACGGAGTAGACCTCGCTTGCGGCGAAGCCACCCTGCGCCTGGATTTTCCGCAGCGCATCACCAGCGCCGGACCATTGCGCGAAGTCTTGGCAGATTTGGCAAAACAGGCGCGCGGAAGCTGAGTATTCTACACAATCTGACGCGGATCCCTTCGCGCTGCACTGCAGCGTTGGAACGTGGCGGCGACGAGCCGGTTAGGCATTGCGGATGCACGGCCTTGGCAGCGGCGGGGCGGCTGGATATAGGGTCGCAATGCGGGCCACTGAGGCAAGTGAGCGCAGACGGGGCTGCCGCTTGGGCGGCTCCGCGGGGAGCCGAGAAACGGCGACCGAAACGGCGATCAAAACGGCGATCAAAACGGCGACCCAACAGAGCCGGGAGGCAGCCGCGGCAAGCGGCCAAAGCGGAGGCTAAGGTGGAAACGGGTGTGAGGAACGGCGCGTACGGTGCCGACAAGTTCGGTTTCAAAAGTCTCGCCGACATTCATTGGAATCTGCCCGACACCGTTTTGGTGGAGCACGCGATCAGAAATGGCGAAGGCGCGCTCGTTCAGGGCGGCGCCTTCTGCGCCCAGACCGGCGTTCATACCGGTCGCAGTCCCAAGGACAAACATGTTGTCGTCGATGCGCTGACCGAGAACACGGTCTGGTGGGACGGCAATCGCAAGCTCAGTGCGGCCAATTTTCAGCTGCTCTATGACGACATGATCGCGCATGCGCGCGGCAAGACGTTGTACGCGCAGGACCTCTATGGCGGCGCCAACGCGAAGTACCGGATAAAAACGCGCGTCTTCACCGAGCTGGCCTGGCACTCTTTGTTCATTCGTCAATTGCTGATCCGGCCAAATGTTTTCGAACTTGCCGATTTCGTTCCGGACCTCACCATCGTCGACATCCCGAGCTTCAAGGCCGACCCGCAGCGCCACGGCGTGCGCAGCGACACAATCATCGCCATCGACTTCACCAAGAAAATCATCCTGATCGGCAACTCGTCCTATGCCGGCGAGATGAAAAAATCGGTGTTCACCACGCTTAATTTCTATCTCCCGGCGCAAGGCGTGATGCCGATGCATTGCTCGGCCAATGTCGGCAAGGCCGGCGACGTGGCGCTGTTCTTCGGTCTTTCAGGCACCGGCAAAACCACGCTTTCCGCCGATCCGAACCGCACGCTGATCGGCGACGACGAGCATGGCTGGAGCGAGGAGGGCGTCTTCAATTTCGAAGGCGGCTGCTACGCCAAATGCATCAATCTGTCCGAAGAAGCCGAGCCGGAAATTTTCGCCGCGACCAATCGCTTCGGCACCGTGCTTGAGAATGTCATTTTCGATCCGGATACTCGCGTCTGCGATTTTGAAAGCGAGGAGCGGACTGAAAATACCCGGTCTGCCTATCCGATCGAATTCATGCCGCTCGCCTCGCGCAGTGGCTGCGCCGGACAGCCCAAAAACATAATCTTTTTGACCGCGGACGCGTTCGGCGTGATGCCGCCAATCGCCAAGCTCACGCCGGCCCAGGCGATGTATCACTTCCTGTCGGGTTACACCGCGAAGGTCGCCGGCACGGAAAAAGGGCTGGTCGGGGTCGAGCCGGAATTCTCCACCTGTTTCGCCGCCCCGTTCCTGCCGCGGCCGCCGGCCGAATACGGCAACATGCTGCGTGACATGGTCAAAAGGCATGACGTCGACTGCTGGCTGGTCAATTCCGGCTGGACCGGCGGCATCTACGGTGTCGGCCGTCGGATGCCGATCAAAGCGACGCGGGCACTCGTCACCGGCGCGCTTGACGGCTCGTTGAAAAACGCGAGCTACCGTACCGATCCTTATTTCGGCTTCGCGGTGCCGACGTCGGTGCCCGGCGTCGAGCCGCATCTGCTCTATCCGATGAAGACCTGGAAAGACAAAGCGGGGTTCGATGCCACCGCCCGCAAGCTCGTTGGCATGTTCCAGAACAATTTCACCAAATACGAAAAACACGTCGACGCCGAAGTGCGCGACGCCGCGCCGGAAGTGCGGCTGGCGGCGGAGTGAGTGTCCGCGCCTCTGCGGCGATTGGCGCGGGTGCAGTCGTTGGCGGCGCGGCGGGCTCCGAGGCGGGGCCTGTTGGAACTGTTGTTGGCGCGGTTGTCGGCGGCATCCTTGGCGGCGTTATATACGGCGCCTCTCATTGAACCGTTCGGCAATGCTTTGATGGCATGTGGCGCGATCTAAGCGTCCTGCATCTGCCGCCCGGCACGGCGCGCCCAGTTTTCCCAGGCGCGATCGAGCGTGTAGTCGTTGAGCCGCGCGACGATCTGCTCAATCTCGCCAGGGCTTAGAAATTTGATTTCGCCGAGCGCCATCGCCTGCATCTGCAGCTTGGCGGCGACTTCCAGATAGACCGAGACGAACACCGCATGGCGCACGGTACGTCCGACCACGGTGGCGCCATGGCCGCGCATCAGGGTGGTCGGGCGTGAACCTAAAAGCCGCGCCAGATCGCGGCCCATGTCCATGTCGCCGACCAACAATGTCGTGTCGCCGAACTTGTCGCGCGAATCCCAGGTGGGCACCTCATGGCCGATATGGGCGCACATGTGCAAAAACGGTTTGAGTTTTTTCGGCGTCACGCCAAACGGAATGACGCTCGGCGAGTGATTGTGCACGATCGCATGCACATCGGGCCGCGCCTCATATATCGCTCCGTGGATGAAACGCTCCGTGTATGGCGCCGCTGCGGTCTTATCGATGGCCTTGCCGTCGAGCGTATATTCGACGATGTCACCGCGTTCGATGCGCTCGGGCGCCCGGGCCCGTGACAGCAGATAATGTTCGGGATCATGCGGATGTCGCGCACTGACATGGCCGAATGAGTCGACAATGCCCTCATTGGCCAAAATACGGTTGGCGGTGACCAGTTCTTCAAGAATGAAATCGACTTTGCCCATCTGTCCTCCTCCCGACGCTTACTTGTAGCGGCAGCACGCCGCGGGACTCAACGCCCGATCTGCGCTATGGCATGCGAATTATCACATTGGGGATTTCCTATGTTGCAGCGCTCGGCCATCGTCCTGTCGTTCGGAGCAGCGCTCGCTCTGGGCTGGGGCGGTGCGGTTAGCGCCGCCGAGTTTCCCGACCATCCGATCCGGGTGATCGTATCGGTCCCCGCGGGCGGCGGGGTGGATACCGTAACGCGGATCGTCACCGACAAAATGCGCGCCGCGCTCGGCCAGCCGCTGGTGGTGGAGAACAAGCCGGGGGTCTCTGGCAGTCTCGCCGCGGAAACCGTGTTCAAAGCTGAACCGGACGGCTACACGCTCCTTGCCTCGCAGCCGGCGCCGATCACCACCGCGTCGTCGCTCTACAAATCGCTCAATTACGATCCGGAAAAGCTTGTTACGGTCGCGATCATGTCGCACGTGCCGAACGTCGTTCTGGTCCGCAAGGATTTCCCGGCCAAGACCGTGGCCGAACTGATCGCCTACGCCAAGGCCAATCCCGGCAAGATCAATTATGCGTCGCAGGGCATCGGCACCACCTCGCACACCACCGCCGAACTGTTTCAATCCATCACCGGCACCAAGCTCACGCACGTGCCCTATAAGGGCACCGCGCCTGCGATCAACGATCTGCTCGCCGGGAACGTCGACCTGATGTTCAACGAGCTTGCCACCTCGATCGAACTGAACAAATCGGGACAAGCGCGGATTCTCGCCGTCACCGTGAAGGATCGCGTGCCCTCACTGCCGGATACTCCGACGCTGGATGAGGTCGGCGTCCATGGCTGCATCTCCGATACTTGGCACGCGATCACCGCGCCGCCAAAAACCCCGCCCGACATTGTCGACAAGCTCAACGCCGCGGCCAATGCGGCGATGCGCGATCCCACACTGCGAGAGCGCTTTGCGGCGCTGAGCATCGGTCCCGGCGGCGGCACGCCAGCCGAGGCCAGCGCTTTCGTAAAGGCGGAGACGCAGCGCTGGGGCGACGTAATCCGCAAGGCCGGGATTGCGCCGGAGTAGCTCAATCGGACACGCAGATCAGATGTCGGAAATACAGTAATCTGATATCTGACATCCGACATCCGACGGCTGGCATCCGGCTCTGATTATGAAAGTCATTATCGCAGGTGGAGGAATCGGCGGGCTCACTACCGCGTTGATGCTGCACGCGCGTGGCATCCCATGCGAGGTATTCGAGCAGTCCGAGCAGATTCGCGAGCTCGGCGTCGGCATCAACACGCTGCCGCATGCGATCAAGGAGCTTGCCGCGCTCGGGCTTTTGCAACGGCTCGATGCAGTCGCGATCCGCACCTATGAGCTGTTTTATACCAATCGTTTCGGTCAGGAGATCTGGCGCGAGCCGCGCGGGCTCGACGCCGGTTACGATGTGCCGCAGTTTTCGATCCATCGCGGACGGCTGCAAAGCGTGATCCATGACGCCGTGCGCGAACGGATCGGCGAGCAGCACATCCATACCGGCTATCGCCTTGGCGCCTTTCGCCAGGACGAATCCGGCATCACCGCCTATTTCTTCGACCGCGCCGGCGCGCACCGTGCCACGACGTCCGGCGATATCCTAATTGGCGCCGACGGCATCCATTCCGCCGTCCGCGAAGCGCTTTATCCCGATGAGGGCGCGGCGCGCTGGAATGGTGCGATGCTGTGGCGCGGCGCGATTGAATGGCCACGCTTTCTGACCGGCCGATCCATGATCGTTGCCGGCGGCATGGCGGCCAAGCTCGTCGTCTACCCGATCGCCGAAGGCGCGCGTGACGATCTGCGGCTGACCAACTGGGCGGTGGTCGCCAAGATCGGCGACGGCTCGACGCCGCCGCCGCGCAAGGAGGATTGGTCGCGGCGCGGGCGGTTCGAAGAACTGGAGCCGCACATCCGGCGGTTCGAAATCCGCCACGTCGATGCGCAGGCCCTGATCGCCGCCACGCCGGAATTTTGGGAGTATCCGATGTGCGACCGCGATCCGCTGCCGCGCTGGTCGTTTGGGCGCGTGACGCTGCTCGGCGATGCAGCGCATCCGATGTATCCGGTCGGCTCGAACGGCGCCTCGCAGGCCATTCTCGATGCTCGCGCGCTCGCCGATCATTTGCTCGCCGCCGAGCACCCGATGCAGGCGCTGTGGGCGTATGAATGCGATCGCCTGCCCGCGACCGCGCAAATCGTGCAAATGAATCGAACCGGTGGACCGGAAGGCGTCATCGACGCGGTCGAGCAACGGGCGCCGGATGGATTTACCGATATCGACGCAGTGCTGTCTTACGTGCAGCGCAAAGCGATCGTGCGCGGCTATGCCGCGACCGCGGGGTTTGCCAAAGAACAGGTCAATACGGCGCCCGCTGTCGCCGGCCGATGACGCTCGGAACAAAGACCCCAGCTATTGTTTTGACTTCCCGGCAGGCCCAGAATGGCCACACGCGGCGGCAAAACAATGCCGCAGATTTGCGGGCCGGCTCAGCGAGCGTGTTCCAGTCTTTGATTTGTGAGTTCGCCAATGACCCAGCATTCCGATCAAGTCGTCAACGACATCGCCGGGCGCTATTTTCTGGTGCTCGGCGCGGCCGCTGCAGATTTATGGAGCGAATTGCCGCAAGAGCTGCAGCAGCGATTGTTCGAGCGCGCCGTCGTCCTCGGCCATCAGGGCGAGCAAGACGAGAGCTTGCGCGAGCAATTGGCAAAATTTCTCCATGATCATCACGAGCGAACCGCGCAGTCGTTGCCGAGCCGCTAGGTTGAGCGCGGCATCGCCAATCAGGATCGACCATGCCGAACCAGCGAGAGCAGCCTGAGCGGCCGCGCCATGAACCTGAAATCATTCCGCCCGGCAAGGATTGGCCCGGCCGCGATCCAGCCTGGCCGCCGAACTATGGATTTGACGGACGGCGTAGCACGCATCGCATCTATGTCGGTCGGATCGGACCGCTTGGCTTTGTGCTGTTCATGCTCATCGCGGCTTTGTTCGGCGGCCTCTTGCTGCTGGCGTTGATTGGCGCGGCGCTGATCTGGTTTCCGGTGTTGCTTGTGTTCTTAGTCATAGCCGCTCTCGCCGGGCTGATCCGGCGGCTTTAAAAGCCACCCCTTGGAGCCGCCTGCCATGGGCTGTCGGCGTTGCGACCCAATGCCTTGGGAAAGGGCTCAAGAACTCGGCTTCGCTGGAGGCGTTGAATCGACAGGTTAATGCGACAGCGGCGCTATCTTAATGAAGTTTAATGCGCCGCTCATTCCTAAACCGGTATAGTCGGCGCACCGCGCCGGTGCCGGCCAAAACGCCCCGGAAGCACGGTTTGAGCGGTCAGGAAAGGCAAGCTATAGCTACGGCCATGGCGATGCGAATAATCGGGAAAGATTCCCGACAGGTCTTGTTCATTGTTGCCGGGATTGCATTCGCCTCCTTGGCCGCTGCGATAATTTTCTGGCGGCATACGACCTCACAGGCGGCGCAGACAGCGGCGCGCCAGTCGGTCCCGGTGACAGTTACCGAAGCGACCGTCCGCGACGTGCCGATTTACTCTCATGCGCTGGGAACGGTTCAGGCGCTTAACACGGTCGCCATCCGCGCGCAGGTCAACGGCCAGATCATTTCGATCAATTTCCGCCAAGGCCAGGAGGTGCATCGAGGCGACGTGCTGGCCAAGATCGATCCGGCCCCGTTCAAAGCGGTGCTCGACCAGGCGATCGCAAAGAAGAACCAGGATGAATCGCAATTGGTCGCGGCGCAAAAGGATTTGGCGCGATTTAAGGCGTTAGCGCTCAAGAGTTTCGAGACCCAGCAGAACGTCGATCTGCAGCAGGCCAAGGTCGATACGACCAAAGCGACCATCGACGCCGATCAGGCCGCGATCGAGGCGGCGCAGACCCAGCTCGACTATGCAACGATAACTGCGCCGATCGACGGCGTGGTCGGCTTCCGTCAAATCGATATCGGCAACATCATTCACACCACCGATACCAATCCGCTTACCGTGCTCACGCAGATCAAGCCGACCACGGTGATTTGCACCCTGCCGCAGAGTTATCTCGGACTAGTCCGCGAGGCGATGTTGCGCGGCGAGGTCAAGGTGACGGCGTTCGATCAGGACGGCAAGAACAAGCTCGCCGAAGGCAAATTGCTTCTGATCAATAATCAGATCGATCAGACCACCAGCACGATTCAGCTCAAGTCGGAATTTGCAAACGATGACGACCGGCTCTGGCCGGGCGAGTTTGTGCGCGTAAGCTTGCTGATCACGACGCGCAAGGATGTGGTCACGATACCGGCCGTCGCATTGCAGCGCGGTCCCGAGGGCTATTACGTTTGGGTCGTAAAGCCTGATGAAACAGTCGAACAGAGGCCCATCGAAGCTTTCCAGGCTGACGAAGACCTCGTCATTGCCACCAAAGGCCTGAACGCCGGCGAGACCGTCGTTCTCGAAGGACAATCACGGCTCGATGTCGGGACCCGTGTCGCGATCCGCGCGCCCAAACCGCCCGTCACGCACCAGCCGGATAATTCCTGATGAACTTTTCGGAAATTTTCATCAGGCGGCCGATCGCCACCTCGTTGCTGATGGCGGCGCTGGCTCTGGTCGGCATCGTCGCCTTCCCGTTATTGCCGGTGGCGCCATTGCCGCAAGTCGATTTCCCGACCATTCAGGTCGTCGCCACGGTGCCGGGCGCCAGCCCGGAAACCATGGCGGCGACCGTCGCGACCCCGCTGGAGCGGCAGTTCGGCCAGATCGCCGGCGTATCGCAGATGAGCTCGGTGAGTTCACTCGGCTCCACTGTCGTAACGCTGCAATTCGATCTCAATCGCAATATTGACGGCGCGGCGCAGGACGTTCAGGCGGCGATCACGGCCGCGGGCAACCAGCTTCCGAAGACGCTGTCCACGCCGCCGACCTACCGCAAGGTCAATCCGGCGGATTCCCCGATTCTGATTATCGCCGCCAATTCGGAGACGCTGCCGCTTACCAAAGTCGACGACTTCGCCGAGAACGTGGTCGCCCAGCAGATTTCGCAAATCTCCGGCGTCGCGCAGGTGATCATCGGCGGGCAGCAGCGGCCGGCGATTCGCGTTCAGGTCGATCCTGCAAAATTGACTGCGCGCCAGCTGACGCTCGCCGACATCCGCGCGGCACTCGCCACCTCGACCACGCAGGCCGCCAAAGGCACGATCCTTGGGCCGCAACAAAGTTTCACAATTGCCGCCAACGACCAACTCACCGAGCCGGAAGCCTATAACAAGGTGATTGTCGATTATCGCAACGGCGCCCCGGTTCACGTCGACGACGTCGGCCAAGCCGTTTCGGGGCCCCAGGACGTGACGCTCGGCGCGCTACACCGCTATCAGACCGCCGTCATGCTGCTGGTGTTCAAGCAGCCCGGCGCCAACGTGATCGACACGGTCGACAACATCAAAACGGCCTTGGTGCGGATGAATGCATTGATTCCGCCGGGCATTCATCTGAACACCATTCTCGACCGCACCCAGACCATTCGCGCCTCGGTCAAGGACGTTGAATTCACCTTGCTGCTATCGTGTGCGCTCGTCGTGCTCGTGATCCTGCTGTTCTTGCGCAGCATCCATGCGACGCTCATTCCCGGAGCCGCCGTGCCGCTGTCGCTCCTTGGCGCGACCGCGATCATCTATCTCGCCGGATTTTCGCTCGACAATCTGTCGCTGATGGCATTCACGATCGCCGTCGGCTTCGTCGTCGACGATGCCATTGTTGTGGTCGAGAACATCTTCCGGCATCTGGAAGCCGGCACGACGCCGCTACAATCGGCAATCAAGGGCGCCCGCGAGATCGGATTCACCGTTCTTTCGATCAGCATTTCGCTGATCGCGGTTTTTATCCCGTTGCTGTTGATGAGCGGCATCGTCGGGCGGCTGTTCCATGAATTTGCGATCACGGTAACGGCCGCGATTGTCGTTTCCGTCATCGTGTCTTTGACATTGACGCCGATGTTGTGCTCGCGGTTTCTGGTCAGCGAGCACGACCGGGAGCATGGCCGGCTTTATCGGGTCATCGAGCGCGGATTCGATTTTATCCTCGACAGCTATCGCCGCAGCCTGGACGTGGTGTTGCGG
>JBQCCX010000141.1:0-5801 GCA_051961815.1 Xanthobacteraceae bacterium | reverse complement strand
CGAGGATATGAAAGACTTCAAAGTGCATGTGCAGACGCGCTTGGCGGCCGAAGCGATGCGCGCGCTCGGCGCAAATCCGGTCATGATGCCAAGCGGGCAGCTTCCGGTCGCGATAACCGAACACGTCGTCGACGGCTGCCTCGATCCATGGCACATCGTGCCGTCGCTGCGATTGAATGACTTGCTCCGCTCCCACACTGACTTTTCCGATCGCTCGCCAAGCGCGAGGACTTATGTGCTGGCGATGAACAAAGCGAGCTACGATCGATTGCCGCGCGAGCTGAAAAGCGTGATCGATAACAATTCCGGTCAGGTTGCCGCCACGATGGCCGGGGCGATGTGGGATCAACAGGCGGCGGCGGTAGCCAATATGGTCGTGGAGCGCGGCGATCTGATCGTAACTTTACTACCGGAAGCGGTAGCGCGCTGGCGCAAAGCGACCGAGCCTGTCGTCGATGCCTGGCGCAAGGAGATCAAGGAGCAAAAGATCGACGGCGCCAAGCTGATCGCGGCGGCCAATGTACTGTTGGCGAAATATGCCAATGAGCCGGAGCCGCAATCAGCGCGACCTCCCCAGCCGACGGAACAGCAGGCCGTGACCCGACCCCAGCCGCCGCAGCCGCCCCAGGCGCAAGCCCCGGCCAGCCCGGCGGCTAAGTCGGCTAATCCCACGCCGCCGTCGAGCGGACAGCCGGTTCGATCTGCTGCGAAGCCGGCGCCGGCAGCGCCTCAATCGCCGCCGCCGCAGCCACAGCCGATGCAAATGCCGAACCAGGCAAACGCGCCGCCTGCGCCGGCGAGTCCGCCTGCCGCGCCATCCTCCAGCGCGGCGAGCGCTTCAGGCGCCCCGCCGGCAGCAGCGGCAAAACCGCTGGCAGCGCCGACTGGGGCTATTAGTCCGCCGGGCACGACAGCCAGTCCTGCGCCCGCAGCTTCCCCGGTGACGCCGGCGCCGCCCGCGGCTGCCGCCCAACCGAGCCCTGCAATGGCGCCCCCTGCAGCATCGGCGATGCCAAAGCCGGTCCCAAAAACGCTCGACATTCCCCTTTAGTGCGCCGCTTTAGTGCGGCTCAGGCGAGCCTTATGGACCGAGCTCCGGTCACAGTTTGAGCGGATGCCCGGGCATCAGATCATAAGGATGGGCCCAGCCAGGAAATGCCTGCATGCGATCTCGCCAGGCCGCGATATTCTTGCACTGCGCTCCGATATCGAAGCCGAACTCTTCTGCCGGGTAATAGAGGTAGCCGGCGAGTGATATATCGGCGATGGTGGGTTGATTGCCTAGCAAGAATGGCACTTTCGCCAGGCGTTGATCGACGATCGCAAGATTGCCGTCGATACGTCCCTTTAGAAAAGCCAATACCGCTGGATCGCCGGGCGGGCGTGCGAAGTTTTTCAAAAAGCGGTACGGCCCCAAAAAGCCGTTCACTTTCTGGTTGTCGAAAATGATCCAGCGGAGCGCCTCGAGCCTGCCATCTTCGCCTTCTGGCTTAAAGCGGCCGGTTAGTTCGGCGAGATAGCTGAGGATCACCCCGGATTGGCTGAGTTTTTTTGTGCCGTGCACGAGCACCGGCACCTCGCCCATTTCGTTGACCTCAGCGCGATATTTCGGCGTGCGTGTCTCGCCGCCCTTGAAAAAATCGACATAGACCGGCTGCCAATCGGCGCCGATCAAATTGAGCATGAGGGCCGCACGGTAGGCATTTCCCGATTGGGCGAAGCAGTAGAGCTGATATTCCGGCATGAATTCTCCCTTGATTGTGAGGCGGCATGAACGGCTAGGGTCTGGCGAGCGTGACCGACCCGCCGCCGGTCGCCTGTCCCTGAAAGCGGCCGGAAGCGAACGACAGCTCGGCCAAGGCCTCGCTCTTGTGGTCGCGAATAATCAGCATGTCATGTTCAAAGGTCCACTTGCGGCTGGTGAAAAAATTTCCTGGACATCCGCCGGCCGGCGCAATCGTGCCCTCAGCCGCGCCGGTCGCGGCGGTTAACGTCATCAGGCAGGCGCTGCTGGCTGCAGCGAGACGCCAGCGGCCGGCGAGGTCGATGGGTGGTGGGCGTGGCGGAGGCGGGGCTGGAGGCGGCGACGGCTGAGCCTGCTGCTCGCTCGGCGCGGCGGTCGGTTGCGGCGTGGTGGTGCAGGCGGCGATCGCCGTTGCGGTTACGAGCAACAGGGTGGCTGCTCGCCCAGGCCCGCTGCACAAGGACATGATCATGCCAAGCCGACTGCGAGTTCCGATGGAACCGGAGCAAAGGCCAATTGGACGGTCAGCGCAAGCGGGGACGCCAGAGGCGCCAATGCCGCACTTGTGCCGATGGCCGCTTTTGTGGCCATCGGAAGTGCATTAAATTTCGCCTCACATCACGAAAATCGCGCGATCGGCATTCTGCATGGCGATGAAGGAAAAAAGCTCATGAGCAGTCCGGATCGGGACGGCATGATATTTCTCGGCAAGGGCGATCACGATCAATTCCTGTCGCTCGCGCTCGCCAACCGTCATGGCCTCGCCACCGGCGCTACCGGTACCGGCAAAACGGTGTCGCTGCAGGTGCTTGCCGAGGGATTTTCGCGCGCCGGCGTCCCGGTCTTCGCCGCCGATATCAAAGGCGATCTCTCCGGCATCGCGGTGCGTGGCGAAGCCAAGCCCGAACTTGTAAAGCGCGCCAAGGACATGGGCTTCGATTACGAGCCGGAAGAATTTCCTGTGGTGTTCTGGGACCTGTTTGGCGCGCAAGGCCATCCGATTCGGGCCACCGTGTTCGAGATGGGACCGCTCCTGATCTCACGCATTCTCAATCTCAACGACGTTCAGGAAGGCATCATCAATATCGCGTTTCGGTTCGCGGATGACGATCCCGAAATCAAGGCGACCGACGGAGAAGGACTCGTCGATCTCAAAGATCTGCGGGAATTGCTCACCTATCTGTCGAACAACGCCAAGGACATCAGCAGCCGCTACGGCAATGTGGCGACGAGCGCGGTCGGCGCCGTCGCGCGGCAGCTCCTGGTGCTCGAGAATCAGGGCGGCACGAACTTCTTCGGCGAGCCGGCGCTCGCCATTGAGGATCTCATCAAAATTGCGCCGAACGGTCGCGGCACCGTCAATGTGCTCGCGGCGGACAAGCTGATGGCGAACCCGCGGCTTTACGCAACGTTCCTGCTCTGGCTGTTGTCGGAATTGTTCGAAAAGCTGCCGGAGATCGGCGATCCGCCAAAGCCCAAGCTCGTTTTCTTCTTCGATGAAGCACACCTTCTGTTCAACGAAGCACCCAAAGAACTGCTCGACAAAGTCGAGCAAGTGGTCCGGTTAATTCGCTCCAAAGGCGTAGGCGTCTATTTCGTCACCCAGAATCCGGTCGACGTTCCCGACAAAGTGCTGGGGCAACTCGGCAATCGCGTGCAGCACGCTCTGCGCGCTTTCACGCCAAGCGATCAAAAGGCGGTCAAGGCTGCGGCCGAGACATTCCGGCCCAATCCCAAGCTCAATACCGCGCAGGTCATCATGGAATTGGGGAAGGGCGAGGCGCTGGTGTCGTTTCTCGAAGCGGGCGGAACGCCGAGCGTAGTCGAGCGTACCACGATACGTCCGCCTTCGGCGCGGATCGGCGCGATCACGCCTGACGAGCGCCAGGCGGTGATGGCGAGGAGTCCCGTCAAGGGCAAATACGATACGACGGTCGACCCCATCTCGGCATTCGAGATATTGCAGCGCCGGCTCGCCGGCGGCGCCGCGTCGACATCCGGTGCGGCGCCGGGCGGCGCGCCTCCAGCGGCTCCCGGACAGCCGGGGGCTTCGCCCGCTCAGACCGGCATGTTTCACCGGATCGGCGATAAGTTTCGCAACGTATTCGGTATCGGCCGCCCGCGCGGCACAGCGCTGACGACGTCGCAATCGATGGCGCGCAATGTGGCGCGCGCCGTTGCCGCGGGGATGGCGACCCAGGTGGCGGCGCAATTGGCCAAATCGACCGGAAGTAAAACAGCGGGCAGTCTCGGCAAGGCGGTGGTGCGCGGGGCGCTTGGCGGCGTGCTCCGCCGGTGAAGCCACAGGTGTGGGCCCATCGCGATCAGGGTGTCCGCCATCTGCCGGTTCTTTCTGATGGCGGCGATCGACTAATTTCTCTTGGCCCCTCGGTGGGCTAGACTGTTATCAGCATCAACAGTCCGCGCCGCCGGTTCCTGACTGCGCGGACCAGGGGGCAGCATGGCACGGCAATCCAATATGATCGCGGTATTCTTTTCTGCCCTCCTGTTCAGCGGCGGTCTCATCGGCGCGGCGGCCGCACAAGACTGTCCCCGCGGCGATCTCGACAAGGCCTATTGCGATCGCGACGGCGATCTCGTTGCCGATGCGCCCACCGATCCAAAGCAACTGACCAACCCGGGCACACTCGTCTTCGCCTATACCCCAGTGGAGGACCCGGCGGTCTACGCCAAGGCGTGGGACGGTTTCATCAAGTACATGGAAGAAAAGACCGGAAAGAAAGTCGTTTTCTTCCCGGTTCAATAGAATGCCGCCGAAATCGAAGCGATGCGCTCCGGCCGGTTGCATGTCGCGGGATTTAACACCGGCTCCAACCCGATCGCGGTCAACTGTGCTGGCTTCGTGCCGTTTGCCATTATGGGAAATACGAGCGGCCAGTTCGGCTACGAGATGGAAATCATCGTGCCCGCCGACAGCGCGATCAAGGCTCCGGCGGACCTCAAAGGTAAAAAGGTGGCGTTCACCGAACCGACCTCCAATTCGGGATACAAGGCGCCCTCGGCGATTTTGAAAGCGGATTTCAATCTTGAAGCCGGGCGGGATTTCACCGCGGTATTCTCCGGCAAACACGACAATTCGGTAATCGGGATTGCCAACAAGGATTATGATGCGGCGGCGATCGCCAACGAGGTGATGTTCCGGATGTTTGAACGTAACGTGGTGGATCGCGCCAAGATCAGGTCGATCTACAAGTCCGAGACGTTCCCAACCACCGGCTATGGTTACGTTTACAATCTCGATCCGGTACTGGTCGAAAAGATCAAGCAGGCGTTCTTCACGTTCCCGTGGGAGGGCTCGGCATTGAAGGCAGAGTTCAAGAACGAGGACCGCTTCGTTCCGATCGATTACAAGAAGGACTGGAACATTATTCGCAAGATCGATGCGGCGAACGGCGTGAAATACACCTGCAAATAGACCCAGTGGCGGATCGGATGCGCCAATGCTTGCGATCAAGGGGCTGACCAAGCGCTATCGTACGGGCGACCTGGCGCTCAAGCACATAGATCTCGAAATTCCTAACTGTCAGGTGATGGCGCTGATCGGTCCTTCGGGCGCCGGCAAATCAACGGTCATCCGCTGCATCAATCGGCTGGTGGAACCGACTGGCGGAACGGTGATTCTCAACGGCGCCAACATCACGGCGCTCGGCAGCCGCGAGTTACGCCGCGCGCGCCGGCGAATGGGGATGATTTTCCAGGAATACGCGCTGGTCGAGCGGCTCAGCGTGATGGAAAATGTACTGAGCGGCCGCCTCGGATATGTCGGCTTCTGGCAAAGCTTCCTGCGAAAATTTCCGCAAAGCGACGTGGACCAGGCATTCCAGCTGCTGGCGCGGGTCGGCCTCGACCATATGGCCGACAAGCGGGCTGACGAACTATCCGGCGGTCAGCGCCAGCGGGTTGGCATCTGCCGGGCGCTCATTCAGAACCCTGACTTGCTTTTGGTGGACGAGCCGACCGCATCGCTCGATCCAAAGACCTCGCGCCAGATCATGCGGTTGATCAAAGAACTTTGCGCAGAACGCAAGTTGTCGGC
>JBQCCX010000140.1:0-2260 GCA_051961815.1 Xanthobacteraceae bacterium | reverse complement strand
AGCACCAGCTGGCGCTGCGCGGAGGTGACCGGATTGTAGCTCTTCAATGCCATCGCCCGCTCCTCACAGTCCCGTCGTCACGTCGATGGTTTGACCCTCTTCGAGGGTCACGATCGCGCGCTTGGTATCGGAGGTCCGGCCATAGCGCCCGCGAAATGTTCGCCATTTGCCGCGTCGCCGCAGCGTGTTGACGCTCTTGACCTTGACGTCGAAAAGCTTCTCGACCGCTTCCTTGATCTGCGGCTTGGTCGCGTGCATGGCGACCTTGAACACCACCTTGTTGAATTCGGACGCGTTGGTCGCCTTCTCGGTGATCAGCGGCGCAACGATAATGTCGTAATGGCGCGGGTCGTTGGTGGTCATTTGAACCGCGCCTCCAGCGCATCAAGCGCGGCGCGCGTCAGCACAAGCTTATTGCGCCGCATGATGTCGTAGACGTTGATGCCGGCGACCGGCAACACGTCGATATTCGGGATATTGCGCGCCGCCTTGCGCACGTCGGCGGCAAGTTCGGCGCCGTCGATGAACAAAGCATTGGAGAGCCCGAGCTTGTCGAAATGGCCGCGCAGCGCCTTGGTCTTGGCTTCCTTCACCGAAAGCGCCTCGATCACCAGAATGCCGCCGTCCTTTGCCTTGGCCGAGAGCGCATGCTTGAGCGCCAGCGCACGCAACTTTTTCGGCAAGCCAATGGCGTGACTGCGCGTGTGCGGGCCGAACGAGCGGCCGCCGCCGCGAAACAGATTGACGCGCGCGGATCCGTGCCGCGCCGAGCCGGTGCCCTTCTGCCGGTACATCTTCTTGCCGGTGCGGTGGATCTCGGAGCGGTTTTTGACTTCATGGGTGCCGCGCTGGCGTTTCGCCAGCTGCCACACGACGCAGCGATGAATAATGTCGGTGCGCGGCTCGAGGCCGAAAATGGCGTCCGACAGCGTGACCGAGCCCGCTTTCTTGCCGTCGAGCGTGGTGACTTGAACTTCCATATCACTCGCCCTTCTTCGGCTTCTTGGCTGCGGCGGGCTTGCCCTCGCCTTTGCTCTCGGGCTTTGACGCGGCCGGCTTTGCTTCCGACTTTGCTGCGCCTGCTTTGGCTGCCGGTTTGGCTTCAGGTTTGGTTTCAGCTTTGGGCGCGGCCGGCGCAGCACCTGGCTGCGGCGCAGCCGCGGCTTGCGGCGCGGCAGCTTGCGGCGCCGCCTCGGGTTTCGCCGCGCCTTCTGCCGGGAGCGTCTGCTCATCGGCCTTATCCGCAGGCGCGCCGTCGGCGAGCTTGAATTTGCCAGGCTTCGGCGCGCCGTCCGGCAGCTTCTTCTTGACCGCGTCGCGCACCATGATCCAGCCGCCTTTGACGCCGGGCACGGCGCCTTCGACCAGGATCAGCCCGCGCTCGACGTCGGTCTGCCGCACTTTCAAATTAAGCGTGGTGACACGGTCGACGCCAAGATGGCCGGCCATTTTCTTGTTCTTGAACGTCTTGCCCGGATCCTGCCGGCCTCCGGTCGAACCGTGGGAGCGGTGCGAGATTGAAACGCCATGGCTGGCGCGCAGCCCGGCGAAATTCCAGCGCTTCATCGGACCGGCCCAGCCCTTGCCGGTGGAGGTGCCGGTGACGTCGACAAATTGGCCGACCACGAAATGGTCAGCGGTGATCTCGGCGCCGATCGGGATCAAAGCATCCTCATCGACCCGGAATTCGGCGAGCCTGCGCTTCGGCTCGACCTTGGCGACCGCGAAATGGCCGCGGTCGGCCTTGGTCGTGCTCTGCACCTTGCGCAAGCCGGCGCCAAGCTGCAGCGCGACATAGCCGTTCTTTTCCTTGGTGCGATGGCCCACGACCTGGCAATTGCCAAGCCGGAGCACCGTCACCGGCACGTGTTCGCCGGCCTCGGTGAACAGCCGCGTCATTCCGATCTTTTGTGCGAGCACTCCGGAACGCATCGTTATTCTCCGCGCCCCTTACAGCTTGATCTCGACGTCGACGCCGGCGGCAAGGTCGAGCTTCATCAGGGCATCGACGGTTTGCGGGGTCGGATCGACGATATCGAGCAAACGCTTGTGGGTGCGCATTTCGAACTGCTCGCGGCTCTTCTTGTCGACGTGCGGCGAGCGATTGACGGTGAATTTCTCGATTTTGGTCGGCAGCGGAATCGGCCCGCGAACCTGGGCGCCTGTGCGCTTGGCGGTGTTGACGATTTCGCGCGTCGACGCATCGAGAATGCGGTGGTCGAACGCCTTGAGCCGGATGCGGATATTCTGGCCGTTCATT
>JBQCCX010000139.1:0-6366 GCA_051961815.1 Xanthobacteraceae bacterium | reverse complement strand
TTGATGCCTGCTGATTCAAGATCGTCGACGATCCCGGCGCAGAGCGGCGCTTCGGGTCCGACCACGACCAAGTCTATTCGCCGGTCGCGGCAAAAGGCGGCGATCGCGGCGTGCTCGGCCAGGTCGAGAGGCACGCATTCGGCCTGTTGCGCAATACCGGCATTGCCCGGAGCGCAATAAAGCCGCTCCGTCAGCGGGCTATCCGCTATTTTCCAAGCGAGAGCGTGTTCCCGCCCGCCTGAACCCAATATCAAAATGTTCATCGATCAGAACGTCTTGCTGGCCGTGGCGGGGCTTGACCCCAGCACGCAAAGAACCGCACTAATCGCCATGGAGTTTACCTGTTCGTCAACCTTGCCGGGCCGCCAGTGGAGCGGATTTGACTTTCGCTACCCACCCGGCGGCAAACGCGTGAAAGCGAATGTCAAATCGAAAGCTCCACTAAGACTTTATATTCACTAGTGGTCCTTTGATTCTAACATTCGCATGAGAGCCTGCCGGACCCGGATGCGAATGTTAGAATCGGACCACTAGCCGCGATGAACGAACCCCGTCTCAATCTGCCGGAACTGACCGTCTCGCAGCTGTCGACGGCGCTCAAGCGCACCATCGAGGATGCCTACGGCTATGTCCGGGTGCGCGGTGAACTCGGCAAAGTCAGCTATCACGGCAACGGCCATGTCTATTTCGATCTGAAGGATGATCGCGCCTGCATTTCCGGCGTGATCTGGCGCAGCACGGCGCTGCGCATCGCGCTTCGGCTGGAAGCGGGCCTTGAAGTCGTCGTTACCGGACGGCTCACCACCTATCCTGGCCGTTCCCAATATCAGATCATTGTTGAGACGCTGGAGCCTGCCGGAATCGGCGCGCTGATGGCGGTGGTCGAAGAGCGCAAGCGAAAGCTCGCCGCCGAAGGCTTGTTCGATGAAGCGCGCAAACAGCTGCTGCCATTTCTGCCGACCGTGGTCGGCGTCGTCACCTCGCCCACGGGTGCGGTGATCCGCGACATCCTGCACCGGCTCGCCGATCGATTCCCGCGGCGCGTATTGTTGTGGCCGGTGAAAGTGCAGGGGGAGGGCTCGGCTGCGGAAATTGCCGCGGCGATCGCAGGATTCAACGCGCTGCCCGAGCGCGAGAGCGCAGTCCTGCCACCGCGGCCCGACCTGATCATCGTCGCTCGCGGCGGCGGCTCGCTCGAGGATTTGTGGTCGTTCAACGAGGAGATTGTGGTGCGCGCCGCGGCGGCGAGCCTCGTTCCGCTGATCTCGGCGGTCGGCCATGAGACCGACGTCACGCTCATCGACTTTGCCGCCGACCGGCGCGCACCGACGCCGACCGCCGCGGCGGAAATGGCCGTTCCGGTCCGCACTGAGCTCCTGTTCGATCTGGAATCGCTGTCGCGGCGCGCGCTCGCCTGCTGGCGGCGCAATCAAGATGCACGCTGGGCCGAGTTGCGGTCGGCAAGCCGAGCGCTGCCAAAAGCCGATGAAGTGCTGGCATTGCCGCGGCAGCGGCTCGATCACGCTGCGGCGAGGCTCGACCGGGCGTTGCGGACCAATGCGCACGTTCATCATGTGCGGTTCTCGCGAATCGCAGGGCGCCTGGGCGACCGTCTGCTGAGCGCCAATATCGAGCGGCGGCGCGATCGCTACGCCGGTTTGTCATCGCGGCTGCGCGCCGGTATCTCCGCCAATCTCGCCGTCCATCGCAGCCGGATCGGGCAGGAGCGGGAGCGAGTGGTCGGTTTTGGCGACCGCGCGCGACGCGCGGCCCGGCAGATCATCGCCGCGCGCGCCTCGCGTACCAAACGTGGCGGCGAGCTCCTTGCGGCGTTCTCATATCGCGGCGTGTTGGAGCGCGGATTTGCGCTGGTCCGCGACGACAAGAGGCGCCCTTTGCGCACTGCGGCGGCGATCAGCGCGGGCATGCCGCTCGAGATTGAATTTTCCGATGGGCGTGTCGGCGCCCGCGCTGAAAGCGGCGCCGCGATCGAGCCTGCATCCGCTCCAGCCAAAGCGCGTGCGCGCCGCGGTGGCACTCCCGGCCAAGGCGATTTGTTTTAAACGGGCACTGGCTGCGCATTGCCGTCGCAGAGATCGGTGCGTTGACTCGAATACTTTCTCATCGAGTGAAAAACGATTTCTGACATTCCATTCATGAAAATGAAATTGGCGCCGTCGTGGAACTGCCACCAAGTTGGCGTGTTATGCGCTGGCACAGGTTCGCGCCGGAGGAACAATCAAGGAGAATGAAATGATACGGATTGTCTTTGCGATGGTGGTCGCAACGACGCTGGCACTGGCCGTTGCCGGCACCTCGCAAGCCTCGCCGATTGCGCCTCTCAGCAGCGCGGTGACCGCGGACCAGAGCAATGTGACGCCGGTCTATTGGCATCATCACCGTTGGTATCGTCAGCCCTGGTATCGGCACCGTTGGCACCATCACCGTTGGTATCGCCATGGCTGGTATCGCCATCACCGGCATTGCTGGCGCGGCCGCTGGGGCCACGTGCATTGCCGCTGGTAGTGACCGACCGCTAACTCGGCTGCCCGCTCGCCGCGCCGATCGCCGTCGGCGCGGCGTTTTCTTTTCGGCGTGCTAACGCGCCAGCCATTGCGGCACCCGCTTAAAAGCATCGGTCCGTGCCGCCGGATTGGTGCCGCCATGCGCTCTGCCCGACGGATCGACCGTGTTGACGAGCCCGGTCCGCAGCCTGATAGGCGAATTGGCGCGATCGAATTCATGATGCGCTTCCGGATAGACGACAATCTGAACATGCGCGCTGCGGCCGCGGGCGCCGGCAACCATCTGCTGACAGGTCGAGGCGAGCGTCCAATCGTCGGCGTTGCCGATGAGGATCAAGGTGGGCACCCGCGCGCTCCATGCGCTCTGCACCAGGCGGCGGCAGCTCGGGTAAAACGCAACCGCGGAACGGAAATCGGTGGCATCATGATGGACCGCATTGGTCAGCCGGATCGTCCACAATGCGGCTACCGCGCCGTTGGCCCAGCCGAGTAGCGCAATGTGATCACCACGGACATAGCTTTGTTTCTGCAGCCACAGCCGCGCGGCATTGGCGTCGCTGACGCGTTCGCGCCAGGCATGCACGGTGCGGTGATGTTCGCGGCATTGCGAGCCGAGGCCGCGCGAGCCGAACGAATCCGGAAACAAAACGGCAAAACCGTCGGCCACCAGCTTATCCGCCCATTTCGAATACAGCTGCGCTTCGGTATTCGGTCGCGCATTTAGTCCGCCGCAATCATGCAGGGCGACAATCGCCGGAAACGGCCCGGGACCTTCCGGGCGATAGAGCGTCGCGTGCAAGGTGAGGTCGCCATCCGCAATATCGACCTGCTCCGGTGCGGCAATCGCTTGCGAACAGGCGAGTGCAGCGATCATGACAAAAGCCAGGGTCCGGTAAGCCATGGTTCTGCTGCTCTCGCGTGACGTCTGGCCGGGAAATTACCATGCCGTGCTATGGCGGCGCAGGGCGGTCACGATCACAAACTGGTGGTTCGGTGGGTCTTCAGACCGGGCAGCCTAGGCTTTCGTTGCGGCCGCCGCGTTATTATGTTTTGGCTTCTCGATACGCGCCTGCAGGGGGCTTCCAGCGCCCGATCGCATGCAGGGAGGTGGTGGTGCTTAATCGTACAGATCGTCCCGCGCCAATGCCGGGGGAGGCCGAGGTCAAATATCTTGACGGCGATTTCCGTGTGGTGCGGCCGGGCACTTTCGTCCGCTGCGCGGTAACGGGCGAATCGATTCCGCTGGAAGAGCTTCGCTACTGGAGCGTCGATTTGCAGGAAGCATATGCCACGCCGGAAGCGGTCCTGCAGCGATTAGGTTCGCGCTACGCAAAGTAAAGCCGGGGGTTCTTGAGGTCTTCTTCAGGTCTTGCGCGGTGAAGCTCGCGCGCGATGACCGGCGATGGCGCCGAGTACCAATGTCCGCAAACGATCCGGTTCCTCGATTACAAGCCGAACCGGCAGCGCGGTAGCATGCGCGGCAAGCTTGCGCAGCGCCGGCTCACCGGCCAACCGGACAAGATCCTTTTCAGTGGTCAGGAGCATCAGATTATTGGCCTGGGCCTGGGCGACCAGATCGAGGGTTTCCGACGCGCCGAAGCGATGATGATCGGGGAAGCTTGCCCGGTTTGCGATCTGGATCCCGGCGGCAGTGAGCGTTGCAAAAAACTTGTCCGGATCGGCGATGCCGGCGAAAGCAAGCACCTTGCGCTGGCCAATTGCCTTGACCACGGCGGGATCCGGCTCAAGCCGCCCGTGAAATATGGGAATCCCGCGCCCGCCGCCGCGCTCGATGACACGCGTGGCGGCGGTAGCCGCACCGACCACGATCAGCGCCTGCGTGCGATCGAGTTGCGCCTCCAAGGGCGCCCGCAGCGGTCCAGCGGGGATGACGCGGCCATTGCCAATGCCTCGGCGGCCATCGACCAGAACGATGCTTAAATCCTTGGCGAGCGACGGATTTTGAAAACCGTCATCCATAACGATGACGCTCGCTCCGGCGGAGGCCGCAAACTTTGCTCCCGCGCCGCGATCGCGGGCGACGATCGTCGGGGCAAGCCGCGCCAACAGCAGTGGTTCATCGCCGACATCGGCAGCGCGATGCAGTGCCGGGTTGACGCGCACCGGGCCGGGAAGCCGTCCGCCATAGCCGCGGCTCAAAAAGAACGGACGCTCACGAGCGGCGTGGAGAAGTTGCGCGATCGCCAAAGCCGCCGGAGTTTTGCCAGCGCCGCCAACGGTAAGATTGCCCAAGCAGATAACTGGCAAGCCGGCATGGTGCGCTCGCGCCCTCATGCGCAATCCCGCCACGGCGCCGTAGAGTGCTCCCAGCGGCGCTAACGCCGCGCCGGTTCCGGCTCGCCACCAGAAGGCGGGCTCGCGCATCAGATTTTGCCCGACACGCTGCCGGTCATCCGCGTTCCTCAAGCCGAAGCTGGATCAGATAAGGATCGAGCGCAGCCCAGGTGCGATCGAGCGCGCCGCTGAGCTTTGCGATCGTCTCGGCTGCCGCTTGCGCGGCGGCTTGGCGCGCCGCCGGATCGGCCAACCACAGGCTAAGCCGGGCCGATAGTTCGTCTTCGCCAGCGATCTGTTGTGCGCCCCGCGCGCCGTCCAGCGCGGCGTAAATCTCGGCGAAGTTCCACACATGCGGACCATGGATGATGGCAGCGCCCAGCCGGATCGGCTCGATCGGATTTTGTCCGCCATGGCTCGCCAGCGAGCCTCCCATAAAAACAATCGGCGCCAGCCGGTACATCAAACCGAGCTCGCCCAAAGTATCTGCAATGTAGACGCCGATATCCGGCATCGGTTGAGCGCGGCGCGAGCGCAGCGCGACCGCAAGACCGGCGGCCTTGGCGCTCTCGGCGATGCTCTCGCCGCGCGGAGGATGGCGCGGCACGATGACGGTCAACAAGGTCGGGAATTTCGCGCGCAGTCGGCGGTGAGCCCCTATAATGACGGTTTCTTCGTCGGCATGCGTCGATGCGGCCAGCATCACCGGCCGTTTGCCGACAATGTCGCGCAAGCGCCGCAGCGCGGCTTCGTCGGCCGGCAGCGCCGGAACATCCAGTTTAAGGTTGCCGGTCGCGCTCACCCGCGGCGCACCGAGCTTGGCGTAGCGTTCGGCGTCGATCGCGGATTGCGCCAGGCAAAGATCGAACCGGTTGAGCAGCGCCGCGATCACGCCCGGCACCCGTCGCCAGCGGCTGAAGGAGCGCTCGGACAGGCGGCCATTGATGATGATCATCGGAATTCTGCGCTTGGCGCAGGAGCAGATCAGATTGGGCCACAAATCGGATTCAACGAACAGCGCAAGACCCGGTCGCCAATGATCGAGAAAGCGGCGCACGAAGCGCGGCGCGTCGAGCGGGACGAACTGATGCAGCACGCCACTCGGCAGCCGTTGCTCGGCAAGTGCCGCGGAGGTCACAGTTCCGGACGTCACCAGCACGGCGAAATCCCGTGCGCGCAGGCGCTCGATCAGCGAGATGGCCGCGAGCATCTCGCCGACGCTTGCGCCGTGCACCCATACCAGCGGACCTTTGGGCCGCGGCACGCTCGCTCGGCCGAGCCGTTCCTTCAACCGTTCAGGATGTTCCTTGCCGCGCTTTTGCCGCCGCAGCAGAAGCTGCGACGCAATCGGGGTGCCGAGCGCGGAGCCGAGTTGATAGGCGCGCAATGCGAGCGGCAGGGTGTTCGGCACGTCAGGCTCCGCCGCTCTTGCCGTCGACGAGCTCGTAAGCGCGTCGCGTCGCCGCATTGAGCCGATCTTCAAGGAGGCGCCGCGCCGCTTCGAGTGCGTCGTCATCGCCATCGCGCGGCACGATCAGCGGCTCGG
>JBQCCX010000138.1:0-5557 GCA_051961815.1 Xanthobacteraceae bacterium | reverse complement strand
GAGCGTCGCCGATTTCTATCGCGGCAAATCGATCGACCTCGATATCGGCTACAGCGTCGGCGGCGGTTACGATCTTTACGCTCGGCTGATCGCGCGGCGGCTCGGCGGGCATATTCCCGGCAATCCGACCGTCGTGCCGAAGAACATGGAAGGCGCCGGCAGTCTCCGCCTCGCCAATTATCTCTATGCGGCTGCGCCGAGCGACGGCACCGTGATCGGCGCGATCAGCCGCGGCGCCGCTTTCGATCCGCTGCTCAACGAAAGCGGCGCACAATTCGACGCTTCGAAATTCTCCTGGATCGGCAGCGCCAATAACGAGGTCAGCGTCTGCGTCGCGCGGCCCTCCTCGGGCATCACCCGGTTCGACGATCTGTTCGACAAGCCGCTCACCATCGGCTCCACCGGCGCCGGGGACGATACCTACCAGTTTCCGGCTTTGGTGAACGCCGTGCTCGGCACCAAGTTCAAGATCGTCACCGGGTATCCCGGCGGCAACGATGTCAGCCTCGCGCTCGAGCGCGGCGAAGTGCAAGGCCGCTGCGGCTGGTCATGGTCGAGCATCAAGACCACGCGCTTCAACTGGGTGCGCGACAGGCGCATCATCGTGCTGGTGCAGATGTCGCTGTCCAAGCACCCCGATCTGCCGAACGTGCCGCTGATCATGGATCTCGCCAAGACCGACGAGCAACGGCAGATCTTCAAGATGATCTTCGCGCGCCAGACCATGGGCCGGCCGTATCTGGCGCCGCCCGGCGTGCCGGCCGACCGGCTGGCGGCGCTGCGCCAGGGTCTCATGGACACGTTAACCGACAAGGATTTTCTCGCCGAAGCCGAGGCAAACAAATTCGAGATCAATCCGGTGAGCGGCGAAGACCTGGAAGCGCTGGTGAAAGAGGTCTACCGCACGCCGCCGGATGTGGCGAAGAAGGCCGCGGCCGCAGTGCAGTAGCAATGTCCGCCATTCCCCTGAAAGCTGACATTCGCGTGATGTGAGGTGCGCCTACACGCACCTTTAGGACCAAGTTCAACGAGCAGTCGGCTGGCGATGACCCACCGGCGCCGGTGTTGTCGCTTGCCGGGCCGATGCGGCCGAGTTGTCCGCTTCGCTGTGCAGCTTTCGGACATCGCGCGCCATTTCCATACACGTGATAAGCTCGGTGTAACTCGATTCTCCTCCTGTCTTGGCCAGGGCAACGCAGTGAGTTTTGTCTGATGCCGAAAAAGTGGACCATTCTTTCTTTATCTCGTCACGAACGGTTTGTTCACTTTGCACGCATTGCTCAAAACCGGTCTGCTGAAGACCTACTTCTAACGACGACTGGCTGGCAATTCCGTGACAGACCGGGTTCACGTCGAGGGTCGGGATGTCGTCAGATCGCGCCGGCAGTATTGCAGTCGCGATCATCGCTATAGCGATCGCGGGCACAAAATAGCTACGCATTTCATAAAACCTTTGTCAGGCCAAGGCGGCCGGATTAGCACTGGACTGGCCGAATTTCCTACCGCCCAGACAAGATTACTTTGATTTGAGTCAAACAGCCGGGCGCGCGGTTTTGGTTCGCCACTGCCCCAGGTCGCGCAGAATTCTTGGCCTTTCCCACGCGTCGGACGGCAGCTCAGACATGCGCGAGTTTTAGTAACCAAAAGCGCAAGAGTCGAACCGCCGGAGAGCCCGGATCGGAGCCCCTGTGCTAGCGTATAGTCCTCTGATGGCTGGCGGCGTAGTAATGGAGACAAGCATGAAGCGAACGGCACGGGTTACGCTCGCAACCGCTCTGTTGATAGGAGGCGGAGCTACGCTTGCCATGGCTCAGCCGCCGCAATACCCCGGCTATGGCTACGATGCCTGGCCTTACGGCGGGCCGTTCTACAATCTGGCGCCCCATTATTTTCCGGGCAATTATCCAGGCGCTCCAGCCTACCGATATTGGGACCGTTGTTGCTACTGGGAGGGTCGCTGGGGGTACTGGCGCTACTGGGGCTGGCGCTGACCGGCGTCGTAACCGGCAATCTAGGACAGATGCTGGCGGATTTTTGCCAAGAGTTCGCGCGGGCTGAATGGTTTGGGCACATAATCGTCACAGCCGGCGGCCTTCGCGGTCTTCTCCTCACCGTCGAGAGCGTAAGAGGTGACCGCGATGATCGTGATCGATCGCAGCGCGGGATCAGCTTTGATCCGGCGCGTGGCGGTGTAACCGTCCATAACCGGCAGTTGGACATCCATTAGGATAAGATCGGGCCGCTGTTTTGCGATAGCTGCGAGCGCCTGCTCGCCGTCTTCGACTTCAACAATTTCATAGTCGGTACAGGCCAGCATATCGCGGATAATCCGGCGACCATCCGGTTGATCCTCGACGACCAGAATGCGCTTGCTCATGCCGGCTCCGCCTGTTGCTCAACGATGATCGGGAGAGTGAATGCGAATGTGGAACCCTGCCCCGGCTGCGATTCGATCCAGATTTTACCACCGTGCATCTCAATAATGCGCTTGGATATTGCCAGGCCCAACCCGGTGCCCCCCTTCTTGCGGGTGATCGTGTTGTCGGCCTGCTGAAATTCCTGAAACAGCTTGGCCTGATCGGCAGCGGAAATACCGGGTCCGGTGTCGCAAACCGATACATGGAATGAACCTTTGTTCTCTTCGGCTTTGATGGCGACTTCACCGGCATCGGTGAACTTGATGGCGTTGCCGACCAAATTAATCAGAACCTGCGTCAAGCGGCGGCCGTCGCCGCGGCCAGATGGCAGTCGCGGGGCAACCTCGACTTTGAAGCCGAGCTTCTTGTCAGCCGCTAGCGGCTCCAGCGTGCTGCGGACGGTCTGGGCAATGTCCTGAACCGAGTACTCGGAAAGTTCGAGTTCGAGCTGCCCAGCCTCGATCTTGGATAGGTCCAACACATCGTTGATGAGCCCGAGCAGATGCCTGCCATTGGCTTCAAGGCGCTTGAGGATACCGAACATCTTTTCGGACGGCTCACCATAGGCGCCGTCCGCCATCAGTTCAGTGTAACCCAGGATGGCGTTGAGCGGCGTGCGCAGCTCATGGCTCATATTGGCGAGAAACTGCGACTTGTGCTGGCTCGCTTCTTCAAGCTGCCGGCTCTTGTCCTCAATCTCACGGAACAGCCGTGCATTTTGTATTGTGAGGACCGATTGATCGGCAAACGTCTGTAATAGTCTGACTATGTGTTCAGGAAATTCACCCGGCTCCTTTCGCCTCACAACCAGCGCTCCAATAATCTGATCGGAGCGCAACAATGGCACTACGAGCAACGCCCGGAATCCGGCTTGTCTGATGATGTCAAGAACCAACGATGCATCCTTGAGCGTGTCTGCGATCTGGATTGGAGTCCGTTGCGCCGCTGCTCTGCCGATTGCTGTCTCGCCAATACGGATGCCTCGGTCTTGAATGGCCGCTATCATCACCTCATCCATTCCATGGGTTGCGCGCAACCGGAATTCCTGACGTGACTGATCGAACGTATAAATTGTGCCCGCCTCGGTGCCCGACAGCTGCACCGCTTTGACAACTATTGTCGTTAGAACCGTCTCTACATCGAGCGTGGAGTTGATGGCTTGGCTGACCTCGCCGAGCGCGCGCAATTCTTCAACCGATTGAGAAAGCTCACCGGTGCGCGTTTGCACTTCATCAAACAAACGGACATTCTCGATCGCAATCACGGCTTGATCCGCGAAAGTAGTGACCAGTTCGATCTGCTTTTCACTAAACGGCTGCGGCTTAGCCCTTGAGAGAAAGATCACTCCAATGACTTTGCCCTCCCGCAACAGTGGGACGCCAAGCGCCGCCCGGAAGCCACCGGTCTTTTGCGCATCGTGGCGCGCGAACTCGGGATCAGTCAGCACGTCTGCGACATGAACAACCCGGCCCTCGATCGCCGTTCGACCGGACACCGTGCCGCGATCGATGCTAATTGGATTGGATTCAATCAATTTCTGGTGTTCAGGTGTAAACCCGAAGCGCGCGGCTGCACGAAAGACCTCGCCATCCGGTACAAAGATAACGGCATCCTGGGCCTCGCACAGGCGCGTTGCCGATTCGACCAGCGTATCGAGCACCGGCTGCAGGTTGAAAGTCGACCTGCTGATGACCTTGAGCACATCAGCAGTCGCGGTCTGCTGTTGAAGAGATTCACGCAATTCATCGAGAAGTCGTGTGTTCTCAATGGCAATCACGGCCTGATCGGCAAAGGTGGTTACAAGTTCGATCTGCTGTTGTGAAAACGGTTCCACCGTCGCCCGCGACAGAAACATGGTTCCGATTGGTGTGCCTTCCCGCATCATCGGCACACCTAGCGCCGTGCGAAAACCACCGACCTTCTGTGCATCGAACAAGTCATATTCAGGATCGGCGAGCACGTCAGGTACATGAATAATCTTACCCTCCAGCGCGGCACGGGCACTAATCGAGCCACGCTGCAGTTTCAAACGGAGAGACTGCATGTACGTCATAAAGTCGGGCGGAAAGCCCACCTGTGCGACATAATCGATGATGTCGCCACGCAGGAGCGCGATATTGGCCTTCTCCGCGCGGCAAAGGCGAGCTGCCGATTTGACCAGCGCGTCCAACACCATCGTCAAATCGAACGTCGAGCGATTGATAACCTTGAGCACATCGGCCGTCGCGGTCTGCTGTTGAAGCGACTCGGAGAGCTCCTCGGTGCGCGCCTGTACCTCGTCAAACAGACGCACATTGCGGATCGCGATCACCGCCTGCTCGGCAAAAGCTTGCAGCAGCGCGATCTGGCGCTCGGGGAAAGGTCCGGCATTGGCACGAGCAACGGCGATTGCTCCGATGGGAGCGCCCTCGTGCAGCAAGGGCACTGCCACAATGCTTCGATAATTCAGCGTTCGGGAGAGTCCTTGGGCTGGCGCGCCATAGGCGCCATCAGCCTCGACATCTGGTATCTCCGCAACCGCGCGGCGCAATATCGCACGGCCAGCCGCCGTGTCCTCGCTGGCTGGCCGTGGAAGCATGCGGCGAAAAGCGTCTAGACCTTCAGCGCTTAGACCAAAACTGCTGGCAAAATCCGTGACCGCGCCATTGAACCGAAGCACGAAAGAAAACTGGCCGCTACACAGCCTAACCGCACTCTCTGCGATCGAATCGAACACCGGCTGAACATTCGTCGGCGAGCTGGAAATGACGCGCAGCACATCCGCCGTCGCTGTCTGTTGTTCCAGCGATTCACGCAGTTCGTTGAGAAGCCGCGCGTTCTCGATTGCGATGACCGCCTGGGCGGCGAAGTTCTGCACCAATGCGATTTGCCTGTCAGTGAACGGCTGGATATTTGTGCGGTAGATCTCGATGACACCGAGCAGATCCTGCTCCTTGAGCATTGGGACGCTCAGCATAGTGCGTGCACCGGCGAGTCGAACAATCGGCGCCTGCTCAGGGTTGGCTACGTAGCCTGGCACCGCCTGTATGTCGGCTATTTGAACCACCTGCTTGGTTTGCAACACCCGGGCAAGCCCGGTGCCAGCGCTAGGCCGAACGAGCGGCGCGCGTTGTCTGGCCTCGGTATATGCGACCGTGGCG
>JBQCCX010000137.1:0-8384 GCA_051961815.1 Xanthobacteraceae bacterium | reverse complement strand
ACGGCATCGCACAGGTAATTGATGCGGCCGGCGACCAGATCCTGCAAGGCAGGCGCCGAACCGCGATACGGCACATGCTGCACGTTGACCGCGATCGCGCTGTTGAGCAGCACGCAGCCGAGATGCGTGGCAGAGCCGCTGCCGCCGGAGCCGAACGACAGTTTCGCGGCATTGGCTTTCACATATTCGGTGAAGCTTTTGAGCGAATCGACCGGGAAATCCTTGTTCACGACCAGAACCAGCGGCTGTTCGGCGATCAGCGCCACCGGCGCGAAATCGTCGGCGGCGTTGTAAAGCGGCTTTTTGTACAGCGTCTGATTGTAGGCTTGGGTGCCGACGGTGCCGAGCAGAACCTGATAACCGTCCGGATTGGCGACCGCGACCCGCTGGGCGCCATTCATGCCACCGGCGCCGCCGATATTTTCAACGATGACTTGCTGGCCAAGCACATCACCCAGGCGATCGGCCAGGATGCGCCCGACCACATCGGTCGGGCCGCCGGCGGCGAACGGCACCACCATGGTAACGGGCCGGCTCGGCCATTGGTCGGCTTGTGCGACCTTCATCGCCCCAAGCCCCATGGCCACAAGCATGCCCGCCGCAGCCACTGCCAAACCGGCAACCACGATGATGTTTCGTCTCGTCAGCATCTCACCCTCCTCACGCACCGACGCTCGCGCTGCCGCGCGAGGCGGCAACGCGTCTGTGTCATTGACTTTGCAATTCGTCCCGATTGCTGGTTGAAGTGGCCCGGGCAAATGCTTCTTTTCCAAAACCCGGCGCAAGCGACTGCTTGTGGTCGTGTCGCGTCCGCAGCACCGGCGTTCTAGTCAGAACGAGAAAGTCTGGTGAGAATGAGGCAGATTTTTCTCGTTGCCAACTTTCGCCGCAAAAACAATTTGCTGAAAAATGGATCTACCGACAAAAACGTGTCACGCGGACAGATGCGCGACCAAATTGTGGCGATTCCCGATCCGTTTTATTGATCGCGGCCATAAATAACTCGCGATGTTATGCACGGTGCGCTAACAAGCGGCCCCGGGAGGGGCGCATTCCGCAGGTTTGGGGCCGTATTATGCGTAATCGCGTCATTCTCGCCAGCGCCGTGGCGTTGGTGATCGGTCTGTTCAGCTTCAATCTCTCAGCGCAAGTCATCCCGCGGTCGATTCAGGAAGGAGGCCCTGACGCTGCGTTGCGTGACAAGAAAAATGCCTGGACCGTCGGCATCGTCGGCGGACTTCTGTCCGGCACCTATATGCGCTTCGTCGATGAAATGGCCTCGGTGCTCAACGACGGCGACAATTTGCGGATCCTGCCGATCGTTTCCTATGGCGCCGCGTCCAATCTCGACGATCTGTTATACCTTCGCGGCGTCGATGCGGCGGTCACACAATCCGACGTTTTCGAATACTTCAAGACCCAGCGCAAAACGCCCAATCTCGAGCGCCGTGTCCAATACGTGATCCGGCTGCCGATCTCGGAATTGCATATCCTGGCGCGCAATGACGTTCAGTCGCTGGAGGATCTGCGCGGCAAGAAGGTGAATTTCGGCCCGGCCGGCACCGGCGCCAGCCTCACCGGCACGATCGTGTTCCAGCGGCTGGGGATCAACGTCGAGCAGGTCATGATCGACCAGCCGACGGCGCTGCAGAAATTGCAGTCCGGCCAAGTTGACGCCATCGCCCGTGTCATCCCCAAACCGATCGATTTCTTCGGCAAAATCCCGCAGAACTCGGGCCTGCATCTGGTCAATATCCCGTTCACCAAGACCTTCGAAGACCTCTACACGCTCGGCGAGTTCACCAAGCAGGACTATCCGAATCTGCTCCAGGGCCAGGATCGTATCGACACCATCGCGGTGCCGGCCGTGCTCGCCGTATTCAATTGGCCGAAGAACACCGATCGCTACAACCGCGTCGAACGGTTCATCGAATATCTGTTTAGCCGCTGGGATTCACTTCAGCACCCGCCATACCATCCGAAATGGCGCGACGTGAATTTAGCGGCCACCGTTCCGGGCTGGACCAGGTTCAGCGTTGCGGAACAGCTGTTGCAGCAGATGCAGGTCCAGGCCCAGCAGAAGCAGCAACAACGCGCCTCGTTTGAAACCTTCCTGAGCAATCAGCCCAAGATGCCGGTGAGCGACGCCGATCGGGAAGATTTGTTTCGCAAGTTTTTGCAATGGCAGGCGCGCGAACAGCCGCGCGAGCAGCACCGTTAAGGAGCAAATCGGAACAAAGTCGCTTCTAAGTAACCGCGTAGAAGCAGAAGACGGCGACCATGAACTCGCCTGACGACAACGATCCAAAGCCCGAGTCCGAGCTGGCCTATGCGCCGCCTTGGATACGTGAGCAGGCTGCGCGCGAGCAGGCCGCACGCGAACAGGCCGCCGCACGTGAGCCGGCGACCCGCGACCCGGCGACCCGCGACCCGGCAACGCCCGACCAGGCGGCGCGCGACCAGTTTCGCGCCACGCTTCGACAAAGCGGCGGAACGGGCAGCGAGCCAACCGTCGATAGCGAGCCGGAAATCCGGAGTTTCAGCGATGATCGGCCGTGGCGTCACCGTGCGCTCGAGCCCGAACTGGTTCCGGAGCCGCCGGCTGGAGCGTCGAGCCTGTGGCCGCTGATGCTGCGGATGGGTTTTGTCTGCACCATTGCCGCAATGGTCGCTGCCGCCGTCGTCTTCCTGTTCAACCCGAAGCCCGTTCACAAAGTCGCGCAGGCCAGCGCCTCGGCGCCCGCGAGTGCGTCCGATGAGCCGGTGCCGTCTTCGCTCGAAGCCTCTCGCGACGGCGTCCCGGCGAGCGTTCCGGCACTAGCGGTTGAACCGTCGGCGGGCGTGCCCACGCCGCCGCGGACTGCGCAGCCCCAGACCGCAGCCACCGAGCCGCCGCCGCTTGCGGATGCGGCGGCCGTTGCTCCAGCCCCGGCAAGTACCGCGCCGGCGCAACAGATCGCCGCCCTGCCGCCGCCGAACTCCGCCCCCGACATCAGATCATCGCCGGCAACGAACGAGGCGGCGCCGCGGCCGGTCGATGCCAATCCGGCGGCAACCGACCCAAAACCCGCAGCAAATCCGGCGGCGGCGCCCGCGCCTGGCCAAAGCGCTCCGGCTCAAGCCGTGCCGCAGAGTGCCCCCAAAGCGGTGGTCGTACTCGACGAAAACGAAATCAATACGCTGATCAGGCGCGGCAAAAGTCTGCTCAACGACGGCGACTTCTCCGGCGCGCGGGTCTTGTTTGAACGTGCCGCCAATGCTGGCAGCGCTGAAGCGGCGCTGGCGCTCGGATCGACCTATGATCCCAACGTGATCAGCCGGCTCGGCGCGGTCATGGTCAAAGCCGACATCGACAGCGCCCGAAAGTGGTATCAGCTTGCCGCCGAACGCGGCTCCGCCGCGGCGAGGCTGCAGCTCGCCAATCTGCCGCCGAGCCGCTGAAGGGCGCGGCGAAACGTCCAGCCATAGGGGGAAGCGTGTGACGTGGGCCTCGCCGGAGTGGCGAATTTTTTACCTTTGCTCCCTAAAGTCCCTGTTTGTTCCCAAAAGTTTCCCATGTCCTTCCTATAAATCTCCGCAATTGTCCGCTGATTGTAATGTGCTGGGCGGCTGAACGGGAATGGGGCCAGCAGGCCAAGCGGCCGCTGCGGGGGGACTGAACTCAATGAAAAAGCTATTCCTCGCCCTGGTTTTGTGGGGTTCGGTGCTGTGCACGCCGGTCTTTGCAAAAACCTTTGTCGGCGTCCTATGGCCGATGTTCGGACCGCTTCCGGCGATCGGGCTGGTTGAGCTTGTCGGCGAGCTCAAATTGCTGCCGGACGTGGAAGTCAAAACCTATCTGCATCAAGAGTGGCCGGCGCTGGTCGACGATCTCGAGCGCCAGCCGCCCGGCACCCGCACGGTGGTGGTCGGCTACAGCTTGGGTGCGAACAGTTCGGTCTTCGTCGCCAACAAGGCGAAATACGTCGACGTCATCGTCGCGCTGCAGCCGTCGATGTTGAGCTGGAATCCGGCGGTGACCGGAAAGGTCGGCCGGATGATCGAGGTCTACAATCCCAATCCAGCGATGACCTTCGGCGGCATGGGATCGAAGAAGCTCATCGGTCCGAACATCGAATACATCGAAAATAACGACTCCCATCCCGGAGCGCAGTTCAGTTCGGACTTTCGCAATGTGGTGAAAAGCGAAATCGCCAGAGTATCCGCCGAGCCCGCGGTAGAAATCGCGCAAGCTCGCGGCTCCGCCACACCCGCTCTGGCTTATGCTGCAGAGACCAAGCGCGCTGCCGCTCCGACGACGGCGGCTGCAACGCGCCCGCCTGCGGCATCGGCTCCAACGATGACGGCGCAAGCGTCCGTTCAAGCGCCGCTGCCCGCACCCCGGCCGACAAACATCGCGGGCCCGACCAAACTGGCCGCGCTCAAGCAGCAATCTTCACCTCGTGAGCAAAGCCGTGAGCAAAGCCCTGCGCCAAGCCATGCGCAAAATCATGAGCCAACTCATGAGTCCGTCCACGGATCAAATCCTCGCGGTGAATATGCGACCGCTTTTCTCGAAAGCCTGACCAGCAGCGTGGATTCGGGAAATCTGTTTACGCAACGGCAGCTGACCGCGGCCGACATGCTGGATTTTGCAACCAGAAAATATCGAAACGCCCGCACGGCCGAATTGCTGTCGAGCGACCCCGAATATCGATAATCACGCTGCTTGTTGTCTGCGCCGCTTAGCGCGGCCGCACCACGGTATCGACCAGCGCCGGTGTGCCGGCTTTCACTTTAGCGATGGCGCGGCGCAGCGCCGCGGCAATGTCGGTGGGGCGTTCGATCGGCCCTTCTGCGTACCAGCCCATGCTTTTGGCCATCGCGGCGAAATCCGGATCCGGGCCAGCGATGTCCTGCGCGATATGGGCGCGCTCGACGGGCGTGCCGCGATGCCGCGCCACGTGAATCTGATGCTCCCAATCGTTGTAATAGGCGCGATTGTTGTACATCACGACCAATAGCGGAATGTTGTTCTTGGACGCGCTCCACAGCGCGCCGGCATCGAACATGAGATCGCCGTCGGGCTGGATATCGACGACGAGCCGCCCGCGCCCGCGATGTGCCAGCGCCACGCCGAGCGAAACGCCGATCTGAGTGCCGGTGCCGAGCGCCTGGCCGGGATGGCGATATGGCTTGTCGAAGTCCCACAGTTTGTAAGCCCAATCCTGCAGCGTATTGGCGGTCAGCACCCAATCTTCGTGCTTGATCGCGTCCCAGATCTCGCTGGCGAGCCGCGGCAGCGTGATCGGCGTCCCGTCCCAATCCACTTTGGCCTCTTGCGCCCAGGATGCGAACAGGCGCTGATGTTTTGCCGCTACCGCACTGGTGCGCTCGGCGATGCGCGCGGCGAGCCGCGCATCCTTGGCGATCCGGTCCCGGCAGGCCTGCGTCAGCTGCGGGATCGCCGTCGCGGTATCGCCCAGAACGCGCAGGCTGCACGCCGGCATGCGGGTGTAATCCATCGACCATTTGCTCAAGTTGAGTTCGCCGAAACCGATCTCGATCATCTCGCAATGCGGCGGATAGTACGGCACCACCCGGCGCTCGGTGCGCTCGATGAAATGGGTCGACTTCTCCCAGTCGCGGGTATCGAGCGAGACGATCAGATCGGCGTCGCGGAAGATTTCCTTGTCGCAGCTCAGATTGAGCGGATGACGATTGGGAAAGTTGAGCCGCGCATGGACATCGAACACGGCGGCGCCGACGGTCTCCGCCAGCGCCACGAGGTGATCGAAGCCGCCGGCGCCGCGCGCGACATATTCGGCCATCAATATCGGATAATTCGCGGCGACAAGGCGTTCCGCTACCGCAGCGAGCGCGGCCGGATCCGCCGCCATCGCCGCCGGCACTTTGCTGTGCGAAGGCTTCGGCAGCGCAACCTCGCGTTCGAGCGGCTGCTCCTGCAGCCAGGCGTCGTAGCACATGTAGATCGGGCCCTGCGGCTCGGTCATCATCGCGGCATAGGCGCGCGCAAACGAATCCGGCACGCCCTCGATACTCGCCGGCTGATAATCCCATTTGACGTAATGACGAAGCTGTTCGCCGTTGACATTGGCAGTGTGAATCCAGTCGATGAACGGGCGGCGCCGGCTCTCGTCCATCGGGCCGGTGGCGCCGATGACGAAGACCGGGCAGCGATCGAGATAAGCGTAGTAGATGCCCATGGTGGCGTGCAGCATGCCGACCACGTCGTGCACGATGGCGACCATCGGCTTGCCGGTCGCCTTGGCATAGCCGTGTGCGATCTGCACCGCGATCTTTTCGTGCTGGCAAAGCAATAGCGGCGGATCGTTGCCGCCGTAATTGACCAGCGAGTCGTGCAGCCCGCGATAGCTCGCGCCCGGATTGAGCGCAATGAACGGAAAACCGTAATGCTTGATCAGATCGACAATGACATCGGACTGCCAGGCGCGCGTGGCATAGCTCGCCGCAACTTGCGACTTGCCCCCGACCTCGTTCATCGCCGTGGCGCGACCATGGTGCGTCTGCTTTAAGCCTTGGCCGCGGCGTGGATGGCGGCGCGCACCCGCTGATAGGTACCGCAGCGGCAGATATTGCTGATCGCCGCGTCGATATCGGCGTCTGTCGGCTTCGGCTTGTCGCGCAACAGCGCCACCACGGCCATGATCATTCCGCTTTGACAATAGCCGCATTGCGGGACGTCGAGATCGATCCAGGCCTGCTGGACCGGATGCAGCCTGCCATTTTGCGCCAGCGCCTCGATCGTGGTGACGGACCGCCCGGCGAGGCGGCCGGCAGGCATTTGGCATGAGCGGGTCGGCGTGCCGTCGATAAGCACTGTGCAGGCGCCGCACTGCGCGATGCCGCAGCCATATTTGGTGCCGGTCAGCCCGATCGTGTCGCGCAGCACCCACAACAGCGGGGTGTCGTCTTCCACCTCGAGCGCGTAGGTTTTTCCGTTAACCGACAGTGCGATCATCGAAGCCCCAGTTGCAGCAAACACTCGCCAAAAAGCCTCCAACAAGCATAAGGCGATACTGTTTCGGTATAAATCGTCAATCCCCCGCACAGCAAAGCCGCCCCCGGGCAGATTGCCACGTCACCCGCCGCTCTCTTTTCAGGCCTGCTAAAGCAGGGCATGCTACGCCCCGACACTGGCGGCCGATGCCCTCTCGGGCAGCCGGATATCTCAACACAACGAGCGCTTTTGTGGAGGAAACCATGAACCATCGTATCAGCCGGCGCGGCATCAATGCCGGCATCGGCGCGGCATTGATCTCGCCAGCCTGGGGATCGGCGCGCGCTCTCGCGCAAAGCGGCGAACCCATCAAGATCGGGTTCGGCATGGCGCTCACCGGCCCGCTCGCTGCCAATGGCAAGCAGGCGTTGTTAGGCGCAAAAATCTGGGAGGAGCAGACCAACGCCAAAGGCGGGCTGCTCGGCCGCCCGGTCAAAATAATCTACTACGATGACCAATCGAACCCCTCCACCATTCCGGGCATCTACACCAAGCTGCTCGACGTCGACAAATGCGATCTCGTCGTCGGGCCCTATGCGACCGCTCAAGCGGCGCCGGCGATGCCCGTCGTCATCCAAAAAGGCAAGGTGTTCATTTCGCTGTTCGCGCTCGCGGTGAACAGCGCATTTCACTATCCGAAATATTTCGCGATGCTGCCGTCCGGGCCCGACACCAAGCCGGCCTTCACCGAGGGCTTCTTTCAGATTGCGGCGGCGCAGAATCCAAAGCCGTCGACGGTCGCCATGGCCTGGGCGGATCTCGAGTTCTCGCACAACGCCGCCGAAGGCGCTCGCATCAACGCGAAGAAATACGGCTTCACCTTTGCCTACGACAAAAACTATCCGCCATCGACGACCGATTTCACGCCGATCGTACGCGCCATGCAGTCGACCAATGCCGATCTGGCGTTGATCTGCTCATACCCGCTCGATTCCGTCGGCATGGTGAAAGCCATCAATGAAGTGGGCTACACGCCCAAGATGGTTGGCGGCGCCATGGTGGGACTGCAAGCGACCACGTTCAAGAACCAGCTCGGTCCGCTGCTCAACGGCATCGTGAACTACGAGACCTGGGTGCCGTCGCCGAAACAATTGACGCCCGGCGTGCAGAAATTCCTGACCGAATACCAGTCGCGCGCTGCCTCGGAAGGCGTCGATCCACTCGGCTATTATCTCGGCACCTGGGGTTACGCTTATCTGGAAGTGCTGGCCGATGCTGTCAACGGCACCAAGAGCCTCAACGACGACAAGATCGCCGAATACCTGCACAGCCATTCCATGCCGACGATCATGGGCGACATCACCTACAACAAAGACGGTGAGTTCACCCAGTCGCGGATGATGCAGGTGCAGTATCACGACAT
>JBQCCX010000136.1:0-19035 GCA_051961815.1 Xanthobacteraceae bacterium | reverse complement strand
GAAGCGGTGGCGATCCGCAAGTTGTTCGATGGCAAGCCGTTGGTGCCGGGGGTTAAGGCGCTCCTCGCCCATATTCACGGCGACCAGCGCTGGGCACGCGTGCAGCCACCCTTGTTCGCCTACCCGGCGCCTGACCGTGCCGCCGCAACTGCGGGCTACGATACGGTACGCGCCAAACGCGTCGCCTGACCCGGCAGCCGAGCGCGCCACCAGGTGTCGCGGGGGCTCTGTCGGCGAGCGCCGTTGACGGTATCGCGCCAGGCCCCTATAAGCGCCGCTCTCGATCCACGATCCGTTGTGTCCACCACGTATGGCCAATACGAAATCCGCAAAGAAAGCCGCCCGCCAGGCCGCGCGCCGAACCGTCGTTAACAAATCGCGGCGCTCGCGCATGCGTTCAGCGGTCCGCCAAGTCGAAGAGGCGATCGCCGCCGGCGATCACGGCCGAGCAACCGCGGCCTTGGCACAAGCCGAACCAGCTTTGATCCGCGCGGCGCAAAAGGGCATCGTGCATCGCAATTCGGCGCGCCGAAAAGTGTCGCGGCTCTCACATCAAATCGCGAAACTCGCGAAGAAATAAATTTCCTCACGTCAGCAGATACTATTACCGCAATCCGAATTGTGGATTGCAATCAATCTGTTGCATTATTGTCACGAGCCTCCGCAAAATCCCCTCGCGTGATCGGTGCACGATTTGCGTGCGACGATCCGGACGATTCTTGTTTGCTCCGCTCCGCCGCGGCGACGGGTACCCCGTTTCCGCGCGCAGAAGAATTGATGCACGATGAAAGGGTTATCTCACATGGCGCGGGACGGACTTTGAGTTTGCGGCATGACATTACGCGTTTTTTTATTTGTTGCTTTGCTGCGCCAAATCGGTTTCTCCCCCGTGTCACATATTGCAGAAATGTGAATCGTTAAATTGACTCAATGTCTTGCTCGCGGACGCCCGGCCGATCCTGTCGTCCGCCATTGTCCCGCGATGCAGAAAGTCCAATGTTGACGCGGTTTTTGCGGTTGCGGGCGGAAAATCGCGTGCTAGCTTTCTAACTCCCTTCCGTTCTGAAGGTCTTCAAAAACGAGGCGGGCGGAAACCCATCGAAGAATGGGCACGGGAGAAGTGTGTGTTGTCGGGGTCAAGCCGCGGCGTATTTGTATCGCGGATATTGCAGTCGCAGTTTCTAAAGCGGCTGAAAAGATAGAGGAGCGGTCTCGTTGAGACGCCAGGCAGCTGTCGCGGCGTTGAGGGTGATACGGACCGCGAGGTGAAGGTGGGGGGCATGACAACTGTAATTGCACTAGCAACAAATCAATCGCCGGGCGTGACCAGCGCGCCACAACCTGAAGCTCACTGGCCTGGAGTTTACCAGCCCGGCGTCCCATCTACTGGCTGAGCTGTCGCGGCCGAGCGTGTCAGCTCGTTTAGCGCCCGCGCGGCCATTTCCCTGCACCGAGTTGTAGAGCGTCTCGTGAGGTCGAGAACGTCTGCATGACGCGCTCGCTTCAGATCCTCCCCGAAACGAAAAGCATCGACATGACGAGCACCGATCAGGAGCGATGGCGAAGGGTCAAGGACCAGTTGCGATCCGAACTGGGTGAGGATGTGTTCAGCAGCTGGTTCGGGCGCATGGAGTTGGAAACCGTCGAGAACGGGTCGGTCCGGCTGTCAGTGCCGACGCGTTTTCTTCGCAACTGGATACAGTCGCATTACAGCGAAAAGGTGCTGCTCAAGTGGCAGTCCGAAGAACCGGATGTCACGCGCCTGGAATTGACCGTCCGTTCTTCGACCATCCGCTTGCCCGCCGCGAGACCGAAAACGCTGGAGACGCCGCTGCCCGCGCGCGACGGCCGTGAACCCTCGCTCGAGATCGCCAATGCGCGCGCCAGCATTCCCTTCATGAATGTGCATGAGGCGCTTGGTGGTTCTCCGCTCGACCCTCGCTTGAGCTTTGAAACCTTCATTGTGGGTCGCTCGAACACGCTTGCGCACGCCGCCGCCAAGCAGGTCGCCACCAGCCGGCGCGGCGAGCCGCTGATGTTTAATCCACTTTACATCCACGCCGCCGTCGGATTGGGCAAAACCCATCTGTTGCAGGCAATCACCTGGGCCGGCAACGCCGCCGCCGACCGCAAGCTCCTGTACCTCACTGCCGAGCGCTTTATGTATGGCTTCGTTTCGGCGCTCCGCAGTCAAAACACGCTTGCGTTCAAGGAAGCCATTCGCGCCATCGATGTGCTGGTCATCGACGATCTTCAATTTCTCCAGGGCCGTTCGACCCAAGCCGAATTTTGTCACACGCTGAACACGCTGATCGACGCCGGCCGCCAGGTGGTGATCGCCAGCGATCGTCCGCCGGCCGATCTTGAAAGCCTCGACGATCGCGTGCGCTCGCGGTTGGCTGGAGGCCTGGTGGTCGAGATCGGCTCGCTCGGCGAAGAACTGCGCCTTGAGATTCTCAAAAGCCGGATCGGCGCCGCGCGGATGCATCACCCCGGCTTTGAAGTGCCGCAGCCAGTGCTGTCTTTCATCGCCAAATCGGTCACTCACAATGGCCGCGACCTTGAAGGCGCGGTCAATCGGCTGTTGGCCCACAGCAAGCTCACCGGCCAGCCCGTAACCATCGAAATGGCGGAACGGGAAATGCGCGACCTGATCCGCCCGGCCGAGCCGAAGCGGGTGCGCATCGAGGACATTCAGCGCATCGTCGCGCGCCAGTACAACGTGAGCCGCGCCGATCTGTTGTCGTCGCGGCGGACCGCCAACGTGGTGCGCCCGCGGCAAGTGGCGATGTATTTGGCGAAAGTACTGACGTTGCGGTCATTGCCGGAAATCGGCCGCCGCTTCGGCGGACGCGATCACACCACCGTGCTTCATGCGGTGCGCAAAATCGAAAATTTGGCCGGCAATGACACTGCTTTTGCCGAAGAGATCGAGTCGCTCAAGCGCCAGCTGCAGGATTGAACCAGGATTGCGTCGCCCCTGAGCCGGGATCGACCCGCACGCGACGCCAGGCTGGGCTCGGGAACTGATTGCTTGCCGTCCAAGCCCCTGTAAAAAGCCATGGAAAAGCCCTGCGCCGCCGCTGGCCCGGGCTTGCCGAAAGCTTCGCGGCGCGCCACCCTTGTCGCCCGCGTTTCGGCTTCTTTTTGGATCTGGCGATGAAAGTCACCGTTGAGCGTTCGGAATTGTTGAAGTCCTTGGGCCACGTCCATCGCGTGGTCGAGCGCCGCAACACGATTCCGATCCTCGCCAATGTGCTGTTGCACGGCGACCGTTCCAAGCTGTCGCTGAAAGCGACCGACCTCGACGTCGAGGTGATCGATACCATTGCCGCCGAGGTCGCCCCTGCCGGTTCGACAACGGTGCCGGCGCACATGTTCTTCGATATCGTGCGCAAGCTGCCGGAAGGCGCGCAGATCGCATTGGAATCGTCGGGTGATCGCGCCGCGCTGGCGATACGCGCCGGCCGTTCCCGTTTCACGCTGCAGACGCTGCCGGAGAGCGATTTTCCCGATCTCTCTGCCGGCGAGATGACGCACAAATTCACGCTTAAAGCCGCCGAGCTCAAGCGCCTCATCGACAAGACGCAATTTGCGATCTCGACCGAAGAGACCCGCTATTATCTCAACGGCATCTATTTGCACGCAGCCGGTACGGCGAAAGCGCAGACGCTTCGCGCTGTCGCGACCGACGGCCACCGGCTCGCTCAAATGGAAGTCGAACTGCCGAAAGGCGCCGCCGGCATGCCCGGCATCATCGTGCCGCGCAAGACCGTCGGCGAAGTTCATCGGCTGATGGAAGACGGCGAGACCGAGGTGACGATCGAACTCTCCCCCGGCAAGATCCGATTCACGATCGGACCGACGGTGCTGACGTCGAAGCTGATCGACGGCACCTTTCCCGACTACGCCCGCGTCATTCCGGTCGGCAATGACAAGGAACTGGTGGTCGACAAGAAAGAATTCGAGGCGGCCGTCGATCGGGTGTCCACCGTTTCCAGCGAGCGCGGCCGAGCGGTGAAATTATCGATCAATGCCGGTCGGCTGTTGCTGTCGGTCACCAATCCGGATTCTGGCAGCGCCAACGAGGAACTGGAAGTCGAATACGAAGCCGATCCGATCGATATCGGTTTCAATTCGCGTTATCTGCTCGATATCGCGGCGCAGATCGAAAGCGAGGCCGCCGTGCTGAAGCTTGCCGATCCGGGATCGCCGACGCTCATTCAGGACAAAGAGCAGCGTGGCGCGCTTTATGTCCTGATGCCGATGCGGGTTTGACAGGGATCGGCAATCGGTCGTCAGGTATCGAGGCCGCAGAGGCCGAATTTCGAACCGATGCCCGCACTCGTCCGCCGTCTGAATCTGCATAATTTCCGCAACTATCGCGCGGCCTCGCTCGAGACCGGCGCCGGAACGATCGCGCTGGTCGGACCAAATGGCGCGGGCAAGACCAACCTGATCGAGGCGATCTCGTTTCTTGCGCCCGGACGCGGGCTGCGCCGCGCAACGCTCAATGAGATCGCATTCAATGAAGGCGACGGCTCATGGGCCGTCGCCGCGGAAGTCGAAGGCGCGCTCGGCCTGGCCACACTCGGCACTGGGATCGAGCCGCCGGCCGAGGACGGCGCGACTACCCAGCGTCAATGCCGCATCGATCGCGAGCCGGCGCCGTCGGCTGCGGCTTTCGCCGATCATTTGCAGGTCATTTGGCTCACTCCGGCGATGGACAGTTTGTTCACTGGCGCGCCATCAGAGCGGCGGCGTTTTCTCGACCGGCTGGCGCTCGCGGTCGACGCCCAACATGCGAGCCGGGTCAATGCGCTTGAGCGATCGCTGCGCTCACGCAACCGGCTTCTGGAAGAGACGCGCGCAGACGCCCACTGGCTTGATGCGGTCGAGCATGAAACCGCGGAGCTTGCGGTGGCCGTCGCGAGCCTGCGGGTCGAGACAATTCGCCGCCTCGCCGCAGTGCTGGAGGCGCGCAAGGCCTCGCCGTTTCCGCCGGCCCATGTCGCGATCGAGGGCGCGCTGGAACAGCTCATCCCGGCCCATCCGGCGAGCGCGGTCGAACAGCGCTATCGCGCAGCGCTGCGCGATAATCGCGAGCGCGACGCTGCCGCCGGTCGAACCCTCGATGGACCGCATTTGAGCGATCTGAAAGTCGTCTACGCGGTCAAGGATATTCCCGCCGCGGACGCGTCGACGGGCGAGCAGAAGGCGCTTTTAATTGGACTCGTACTCGCACAGGCCCGGCTGCTGAGGGCAATGACGGGCGCGGCGCCCGTTCTCTTGCTCGACGAGGTTCTCGCTCATCTCGATCCGGCGCGACGCCTGGCGCTGCATCGCGAACTTGGCGAATTGGGCGCGCAAGCGTGGATGACCGGCGCGGATCCGGCGCTGTTCCGCGAAATCGAGTCACCTGCCGCCGTGATTGAAGTGAGATCAGGGACGCTGAGCGCGGACCACAAGCCGAACTAGGCGAATCGCGGCCCGTCCGGGAACAAGAGCGCGCGCCGCCTCTTAACCGAAAGAAGCCCAAACGTTGGCTATGTGACAAAGGCATCGCAAATGCCCGAACCGGCAGCGGATGCGATCGTGCGCAACTTGATCGAAGCGCTTGAGCGGCTGCGCACCGATCTCGACCGCATGGAACTTTGGGCAGCGGCGCTCGACCGGTTTCAGCGTCCAATTCCGGATTACCATCCAACGGACCAGCATTTGCTCGATCCGGATCGAAAGCGCAGACGGCCTCCGCGGGCCTGATCACCGATTTTTGGCGCTCTGCAGAGCGTGCGCGCATGGTTTGCGCGCTAGCGCCGCTTAGGCCGCGAGAAGGCCGATTTTGGGCCGCAAGGCGATTGCATTTGCATCGCGGCAAAAGCTTGAAAAATAGCGATCTGACAATATGTTAGTTCTATCCCTTTTGTCCTGTACGGATCGCCTTTTTGGTGTACAAGAATCGGCGATTCACCCATATTTTTTGCGAGTGATTCGAAAGCGCCACCATGGCCGAACCGGTCCGCAAGCAAATTCCGAAACCGTCTGATTACGACGCCGAATCGATCAAAGTCCTCAAGGGACTCGACGCCGTCCGTAAGCGGCCGGGGATGTATATCGGCGACACCGACGATGGCTCGGGCCTGCATCACATGGTTTACGAGGTGGTCGATAACGCCATCGACGAGGCGCTGGCCGGCTTTGCCAAGGAGGTGACGGTCGTTCTCAATCCGGACGGTTCCTGCACTGTCCGCGATGACGGCCGCGGCATTCCGACCGACATCCACAAGGGCGAAGGCGTCTCGGCGGCCGAAGTCATAATGACGCAGCTCCATGCCGGCGGGAAATTCGACCAAAACTCCTACAAGGTTTCCGGCGGCCTGCATGGCGTCGGCGTCTCGGTGGTCAACGCGCTGTCGAACTGGCTGCGCCTGACGATCTGGCGCGACGGTCAGGAAAATTTCATGGAATTCCGCGACGGCGAAGCGGTCGCGCCGCTCGCCGTGGTGGGTGCCGCGCGCGACAAGCGCGGCACTGAAGTGACATTTCTTCCGTCGAAAAAAACCTTCAGCATGACCGAGTTCGATTTTGCCACGCTGGAGCATCGGCTGCGGGAATTAGCGTTCCTCAATTCCGGCGTGACGATCGTGCTGTCGGACAAGCGTCACGCGGTCGAGAAGCGCGAACAAATGCGCTACGAGGGCGGCGTCGAGGCGTTCGTCAAATATCTTGATCGCAACAAAACACCTCTGGTGCCGCAGCCCGTCGTCATCAAATCCGAGCGCGACGGCGTCACGATCGATTGCGCACTGTGGTGGAACGACGGCTATCACGAGACCGTGCTCTGTTTCACCAACAACATTCCCCAGCGTGACGGCGGCACTCATCTCGCCGGTTTCCGTGGCGCGCTCACGCGGCAAGTCACCGGTTATGCCGATTCCGCCGGCGGCGCCCGCAAGGAAAGGTGGCGCTGACCGGCGACGACTGCCGCGAAGGTCTGACCGCGGTTTTATCGGTCAAAGTCGCGGATCCGAAATTTTCTTCGCAGACCAAGGACAAGCTCGTCTCCTCCGAAGTCCGGCCGGCGGTCGAGGGCATCGTCAACGACATGCTCAAGGCCTGGTTCGAAGAGCATCCGTCCGAGGCCAAGATCATTGTCGGCAAGGTGATCCAGGCCGCGGCCGCGCGCGAGGCCGCGCGCAAAGCGCGCGAAATGACGCGCAAGAGCGCGCTGGGCGTCACGTCACTGCCCGGCAAGCTGGCGGACTGCCAGGAGCGCGATCCGGCGAAATCCGAACTGTTTATCGTCGAGGGCGATTCCGCAGGCGGCAGCGCCAAGCAGGGCCGCAACCGTGAATTTCAGGCGGTGTTGCCGCTGCGCGGCAAAATTCTCAACGTCGAACGCGCGCGCATGGACAAGATGCTGTCCTCCGAGCAGATCGGCACACTGATCACCGCGCTGGGCACCGGCATCGGCACCGACGAATTCACAGTCGACAAGCTGCGTTACCACAAGGTCATCATCATGACCGATGCCGACGTCGACGGCGCTCACATTCGCACGCTGCTGTTGACGTTCTTCTATCGCCAGATGCGCGAGATCATCGATCGTGGCCATCTCTATATCGCGCAACCGCCGCTTTATAAGGTGACCCGCGGCAAGTCCGAGCAATATCTCAAGGACGAGCACGCGCTTGAGGACTATCTGATCGACGCCGGCCTTGAGGACACCGTGCTGCGCTTGTCATCGGGCGAAGTGCGCGCCGGCAACGATCTGCGGAAACTGGTCGAAGAGGCGCGCAGCATCCGTAATCTGCTGCGCGGCTTGCACAGCCGCTACAATCGCCAGGTGATCGAGCAGGCCGCCATTGCGGGCGTGCTGCGCTCGCAAGTCACGGGCGATCCGGTCAGTGCGACCAGGGCTGCGGATTACATTGCGCGGCGGCTGGACGCGCTGACCGAAGCGGCGGAGCGTGGCTGGAAAGGCCAATTCGACGAGGCCGGATTTCAATTCGAGCGCACGCTGCGCGGCGTCAAGGAAGTTGCTGTCATCGATCAGGCATTGCTCGGCTCGGCCGATGCGCGCAAGCTCGACGAATTCGCGCCGTCGCTGCAGCAGATCTATCCGCGGCCGACGCCACCGGCGATGTTGCGGCGCAAGGACGAAGAGGTGCCGATCCACGGTCCGGTGGGCCTGTTCGAGGCGGTGACCGGCGCCGGCCGCAAGGGCCTGGCGCTGCAGCGCTATAAGGGTCTCGGGGAGATGAACCCGGAGCAGCTCTGGGAAACGACGCTCGATACCAATGCGCGCTCGCTGTTGTGCGTCAGCGTCAAGGAAATCGACGACGCCAATACGATTTTCGACGAGTTGATGGGCGACAAAGTCGAGCCGCGCCGCGAGTTCATCGAACAGCACGCACTGACCGCGAGCGTCGACGTCTAAACAATCACGACCTTCAAAATCGTCCCGGCAGCACCAGGACCTTCGGCGCCGCCGGCAGCATCGCTTTCGAGACCACGGCCGAGGGAATGTCCGCGGTTTCCACGTCCCAAAGCTTGCGGGCGCGGTCGAGAAACCGGTCGAGAATGTACTCGCCGTAATAGTGCATCGGAATGATCAGCGGCGCCTTGATCGCGTTCAGCACTTCCATCATGCCGTCGAGATCGAGCGTATAGGTGCCGTCGATCGGCGCCATGACGACGTCGACGCGCCCGATCTCGTTCAGCTGCTGCTGGGTCAAGGTGTGATGCAGATGGCCGAGATGCGCGATGCACAGATTGGCAATCTCGAAAATGAAAATTGAGTTGCCGTAGCGTTCGGTCGTGGTGCTGCCGTAGAAGCTGCGAATATTTGTCGGCACGTTGCGCACCCGTACGTCGCGGTATTTCAGATCCCAATTGGCCGGCTGATCGGGGGTCTCGCCCCAGCCGCGCAGCACGTATTTGATCGCCGGGTCAGGATGATCGCTGTAATGCGTGTTGTGCGCATGATTCATGGTGACGATATCCGGCATCACCGGCGGCCTGATGTAATCGTTGTAGTCGGTCGCGATGCGCACGAGCTGCGGACTTTCGATCAGGAACGTCGCGTGGCCGAGAAAAGTGAGGCGCACCTGATCCGGATTCAGCGCCGCCAAATTGAAGACGTCCGCGTTTCCTGCGCCGAGATCCGGCGCCGCCATGCGCCACGCCGCCGGAACCACCGGGGCGCGGTCGCCGGCGACCGGCCCGGGACAGGCTTGCGTCATGTCCGGATTTGGCGGCGCTGCTGATTGCGCGAGCGCGAGAGAGGACCAGATCGATTGCGCGACCGCCGCTACAACGAACGCTACAGCAACCCGGACGATGCATCGCGAGATGGTCATTCTCGACCGTCCTCGTTTGAACGGCCGACGATAGCAAATCGAACGCGACGGCGCGCGCCTTCCGGCGTCACACGATTTGCATTCGCGATTGGTGAATTCGCCTCAGCGCGCCGAGCTGATGGTGCCGCGGGCGGTCAGCACGACCCAGTGGCCGTCCTGGCGTCGGATCTCATCGACCCGCCCGATGCCGGGCAGGACGCTGCCGGCACTGACGGCGAACAACCCGGCGTAGCGGCTCTCGACCAAGGCGTGGCCGTTCCGCACGCCATGAACGACCCAATCCGGCAAAACGCGATCGCTCAGTTTCGCCGGTTCTGCGGCGGGCGCAGAGGCCGCCAAGGCTGCGGTTTGCGTCGGCAATGAGCCGGTGGTTTCCGCCGCCGCGCTACCGCGCTGATCGATGCGGTCCAATCGATCGGCGATCTTGGCGTATTGGTTGATGGTGTTGCGGGCCGTGTTGTCGACGCTCGCTTTGAGCGCCGCAACCTGGGCGAGCTCAAGCTTGATCTCGCGCATGGCCGCGACCGTGTTCTCGAGACCGCTTGCCGGCGCCGGAGCTTGAGGCGGCGGGTAGATGAATCGCGCCAATCCGGAGCCAGACACCGAGCCAACGAACGAGCCAAAGCCTGCAGCGAAGGCCACGCTCGCCGCCAGCATGACAAAGCGTTTGGAGCGCACCGGCGCCGCAGATTTGCTTTGCTCCGATGTGTCCGCCGCGTCGATCTCGGCTTGATCCGCGGCGCCGCTCAATTGCGGCGCGACGACCGCCGGCAGATTGATGCGAGCCGCATCGGTCTCGTTTGCGGCTACGGCGCCGCCTCCCGCGGCTGAATCGGGCGTGTCGGCCATTTCGGATCTCCGGAGTTACGGTTGATCGATCGTTAACCAGCTTTGGTTAGCGAACGGTTACCACCCGCAGTTTCCGCTAGGACGCCGATCCGGGGCTAATCCGCAACATCGAGGCCGTTCTCTTGCGCGATCTGGCGGAGCGAATTTTCGGGGCGCGCACCGAGATGCTGGATGACTTCGGCCGCAGCCAGCGCGCCCAAGCGGCCGCAGCTGCGATCGTCTGCGCCGCGCGCCAGCCCGCACAAAAATCCGGCAGCGAACAAATCGCCGGCACCGGTCGTGTCGACGACGCGCTCGACCGGGAACGCCGGCACTGCCTCGACGCCTTCCGGACCAAGGACGAGACAACCCTTTTCGCTTCGCGTCACAACAGCGGCGCCGATATCGCCGCGCAGCGCAGCGATTGCGCCGTTAAAGTCCGAAGTTTGATAGAGACTGTGCAGTTCCGCCTCGTTGGCGAAGACCAGATCGAGCGTACCCGAGCGCATCAGGTCCAAGAATTCATCGCGCCATCTGTCGACGCAGAAGGAATCCGACAATGACAGTGCAACTTTGCGGCCGCTGCCGTGTGCGACTTTGGCGGCTTTGAGAAAGGCTTCCTTGGCGTGCTTGGGATCCCACAGATAGCCCTCGAGATAGGTGATGGCGCTCGCCGCCACCATGTCCTCGTTGACATCGCGGGGATGCAGGTCCTGCGCCGCACCCAAATAGGTATTCATGGTGCGCTCGCCGTCCGGTGTCACCAGCACATAGCAGCGGCCGGTCGACGGACCGTCCTCTGCCGGCGGCGTTTCGAAGCGCACGCCCGCGGCGCGGATATCGTGAGTGAATGCCCGACCGAGCTCGTCGGCTTTCAGCTTGCCGATGAACGCCGCGCGGCCACCAAAGCCGGCGACGCCGACCATCGTATTCGCCGCCGATCCTCCGGATATTTCGACGGCCGGACCCATAGCGTCATAGATCGCTTGCGCCCGGGCCTCATCGATCAGCGCCATGCCGCCCTTCGACATGTTATGGGCCAGCAGAAAGTCGTCGTCGGCCCGGGCCAGGACGTCGACGATGGCATTGCCGAGGCCGATGACATCGAAGCGAGCGCTGGTGATAGCAGGCATTGAGCTATGCTCGGGTTGTCGCGGGTCGCGCACTATAACGGGCGCCTCTTGCACGGCAAGCTGACGGATGGCATGGGACGCCATGACGCGACGTCATCACATCAGCCCGGATCGGTCACGCTCGGGCAAGGTCTCTGCAGATGAAGTTTAAAGAACTGATTTTTTCCGGCGTTCAGCCGACCGGCAACCTGCATCTCGGCAACTATCTCGGCGCCATCAAACGCTTCGTCGAGCTGCAGGACCGGTTCGATTGCATTTATTGCGTCGTCGATCTGCACGCCATTACGGTGTGGCAGGATCCCAGCGAATTGCCGCGGGCGATCCGCGAAGTCACCGCCGCCTTTCTCGCCTGCGGGATCGATCCGAAGAAAAATATCGTGTTCAATCAGAGCCAGGTCGCCGAGCATGCTGAGCTGGCCTGGATCTTCAATTGCGTGGCGCGTCTCGGCTGGCTCAACCGCATGACGCAGTTCAAGGAGAAAGCGGGCAAGGACCGCGAGAATGCTTCGGTTGGGCTCTATGCCTATCCGACCTTGATGGCCGCCGATATTCTGGTTTATCGCGCCACCCATGTGCCGGTCGGCGAAGACCAGAAGCAACACCTGGAATTGTCGCGCGACATCGCACAAAAATTCAACAACGACTTCGCGCAATCCATCAAAGAAAAGGGCTATGGCGAGGCGTTTTTCCCACTGCCCGAGCCGCTGATCACCGGCGAGGCGACGCGCGTGATGTCGCTGCGCGATGGCTCGAAGAAAATGTCGAAGTCGGAGGCCTCGGATTTTTCCCGCATCAATCTGACCGATGACGCCGATGCGATCGCGCAGAAAATCCGCCGCGCCAAGACCGATCCCGAGCCGTTGCCGAGCGAGGAAAAGGGATTGGAGATCCGGCCTGAGGCCGACAACCTCGTCGGCATCTATGCGGCGCTCGCCGACATCGATCGCGCCGCCGTGCTCAAGCAATTCGGCAATGCGCAATTCTCGACTTTCAAGACGGCGCTGACCGACCTTGCGGTCGGCAAGCTCGGCCCGATCGGCGCGGAAATGAAACGGCTCCTGGGCGATCCGGCGGCGATCGACGCGGTCCTGGCGGATGGGGCCTCCCGCGCCCAAAAATTGGCGCGGCAGACCATGAACGCCGTCAAGGACGTGGTCGGCTTCGTCCGATCCTGAGCGCGACACCGGCGCACGCGGGCCTGCCAGTCCGGCGGACTTGAACTTTCAGATCAAATTCGCCACCTAATGTGGTAGTTTGAAGCCGATCGCGGGCGCTTTGGCCATAGCTGCGCCGTGATGGAGGGCCCGATGTTCATCCAGACCGAAGCCACGCCGAATCCAGCGACGCTCAAATTCCTGCCCGGGCGACCGGTGCTGGAACACGGCACGCTCGATCTGCGCGATGCCGATCAGGCCGAACAGTCGCCGCTTGCCGAGCGGTTGTTCGGCATCTCCGGAGTGAGCGGCGTATTCTTTGGCTCGGATTTCATCACCGTGACCAAAAGCGCGGGCGAATGGCCGCAGCTCAAGCCGATGATCCTCGGCGCCATCATGGAGCATTTCATGTCGGGCGCGCCGCTGCTGATGGCGGGCAACGCCGAGATAACCGATGGCGAAGAATTCTTCGATGAGGCGGATGCGGCCACGGTCGCCACCATCAAAGAGCTGATCGAGACCCGGGTTCGCCCTGCGGTCGCCAATGACGGCGGCGATATCACGTTCCGTGGTTTCAAGGACGGCGTCGTCTATCTGAACATGAAAGGCGCCTGTTCCGGTTGTCCGTCCTCGACGGCGACGTTGCGCCACGGCATCCAGAATTTGCTGCGCCATTTCATTCCTGGCGTTACCGAAGTCCGTCCGATGTGATTCGGCACCTGTTGGCGCCGGCGATCCATGCTGTCTTTGTGACGCGCGATGCGTGTGCTTGCCATTGATACGGCGCTCGCGGCCTGCGCTGCTGCCGTTCTGGACACCGATCATGGGATCGTTGCCAGCGAGAGCCTGCCGATGGTCCGCGGCCATGCCGAAGCGCTCGTCCCGCTGATCGCCCGGGTCATGAAGCAATCCGAGACGAGTTTTCGCGATCTCGGCCGCATCGCAGTGACCACCGGGCCTGGTAGTTTCACCGGCGTGCGCGTCGGCCTTGCCGCTGCTCGCGGCTTTGGCGTCGCCACCGGTGTGCCGGTGGTCGGCGTTTCAACCCTGTCGGTCTACGCCGCGCCTTATCTCGCCGGCAACGGCAAGATCCCCGTCGTTGCGGCGATCGATGCCCGCCACGAACATGTCTTTTTGCAGGTGTTCGGACCCGGCGGGCAGACCCTCGTCAGCCCGCGGCTGGCGTCCTTGAGCGAGGCGATCGACGCCGCATCCGCTACGCCGGCCTGTCTGGTTGGCTCGGCGGCACGCGCGGTCGCCGATGGATTGGCCAAGAATGCAGCGCCGCCACGCGTGGTCGATCCGCGCGAAGCGCCCGATATCGTGTGGGTAGCGCAGATCGGCGCCGTCACGCCGCAAGCGCAATCAGCCCCGCATCCGCAATATCTGCGTGCGCCGGACGCCCAGCCGCAAAACGCAATGCAGCTGCCGCGGCGATGATGAGATTCATTTCACGCTTTTTCGGGGGCAATAAACCGGCCATCGGCGACGCGCGCGCCGCTGACGCCGCCGCCATTGCGGCGCTTCACGGCATCTCATTTCGGCGCGGCTGGGGTGAAGACGAAGTCCTGCAGCTATTGCTCGACCGCAATGTGGTCACGCAACGGATTACCGCCGGCAGCAAACTGATCGGGTTCATCATGTCGCGTCGTGCGGCCGGCGAAGCGGAGATTCTCTCCGTCGCGATTGCGCCGGGGTGGCGCGGCCGCGGCCTGTCACGCCAATTGGTCGACCTGCATCTGCGCCGGCTCGCCGGTCTTGGCATCCGCGCCGTGTTTCTGGAAGTCGGGGAGCACAATATTCCGGCTTGCCGGCTCTACCGCCGCGCCGGATTTAACGACGTGGGCCGCCGGCAGGGTTATTACCAGGACGGCGCGACTGCACTGGTGCTGCGCCGCGACTTCGGCTGACGTATATATTGCCTGAGCGGTCACCTGGCGACGCCGCCCGGCTGCCGAGGACGCAGGGCTGGAACTGGTTTCGTGAGCACCAACAAATGGTTAGGTTAGCGATCGCGGCATGACCGAGGCCCGCAAGCTCTACGTCAAATCGTTCGGCTGCCAGATGAACGTCTACGACTCACGTCGTATGGCGGACACTCTGGCGCCCCATGGCTATGCCGAAACCGCCGCAGCCGAGGATGCCGATCTGATCATCCTCAATACCTGTCACATCCGGGAAAAAGCCGCCGAGAAAGTCTATTCCGAACTCGGTCGCATGCGGCTGTTGAAAGCGGCCGCGGCCGCGGAAAATCGGCGTCTATTGATCGCGGTGGCCGGCTGCGTGGCACAGGCCGAGGGCGACGAGATCATTCGCCGGGCGCCTGTTGTCGACCTGGTATTCGGACCGCAAAGCTACCATCGGCTGCCCGGCTTGTTGGCGGATGCGGCAACCGGTCGGCGTGCGATCGACACCGAATTTTCCACCGACGACAAATTCGCAGCGCTGGTCGCGGCAAAACCGGCGGTGACCCGTTCGCGCGGCGCTTGCGCCTTTGTCACGGTGCAAGAAGGCTGCGACAAATTTTGTACGTTTTGCGTCGTGCCCTATACGCGCGGCGCGGAACTGTCACGCCCGGTTGACGGCATCATTGTCGAAATCGAATCGCTCGCCCAAGCCGGCGTTCGCGAGGTGACGCTGATCGGACAAAACGTCAACGCTTATCACGGTATTGGTCCTGACGGCCGCACCTGGTCGCTGGCACGGCTATTGCAACGCGTGGGCGGCGTACCGGGGATCGAGCGCTTGCGCTACACGACCAGTCATCCGCATGACATGGATGCGGATCTAATAGCGGCGCATCGCGATTTGCCGAAGCTGATGCCGCAACTGCATTTGCCGGTGCAATCCGGCTCGGACCGGATCCTCGCCGCCATGAACCGCCGGCATACAGGTGCCGATTATCTGCGGCTGGTCGAGCGTTTGCGCCGCGCCTGCCCGGCGCTGGCGCTGACCTCCGATTTCATCGTCGGCTTCCCCGGCGAGACCGAGGAAGATTTTGCCGCGACATTGGATTTGATCGCCGCAGTCGGCTTTGCCGGAGCCTTTTCGTTCAAATACTCGCCGCGGCCCGGCACGCCCGGCGCCGACATGGCAGCGCAGATCGACGAAGCGATAAAAGCGGAGCGGCTGCAACGCCTGCAGCTTGCAATAGATGACAGCCAGACCAGGTTCAACCACAGCTGCCTTCATCGCACCTTCGATGTTTTGTTCGAACGCAAAGGCCGTCATGCCGGTCAGCTTGTTGGCCGCTCACCCTATCTTCAGCCAGTCCAGGCCGCCGCGTCGGAATCGCTGATCGGCGAAATCGCGGCCGTGACGATCACCGAGATCGGCAGCAACAGCCTGTTCGGCGCACTGGCCGATCGCGCTGCGGCGCCGCCGGTACTGCCGGCCGACACCGCTTTGCTGGCAACAGGAGCCTGAATGCGCACGCCCGAAACGGAAGAATCGGTTTTTATCGCCCCGAACAATACGGCACAGATCGTTCTTACGTTTGATGACAATCGGCTCGCTTCGACATTGTTCGGTCAATACGGTCAGAATCTCGCGCTGATCGAGCGCCGGCTCGGCGTGGTAGCCAATTCGCGCGGCAACCAGGTGACGCTCGCGGGCGTGCGCGAGGCCTGCGATCAGGCGCGGCGCGTTCTGGAAAGTCTTTACGACCGGCTCAAGCGCGGCGACGAGCTGGTGCCCGGCGACGTCGAGGGCACGATCCGGCTGGCGCTGTCGCAAGGCTCGTTGTTCGATTTCGACCCGGCAGCGGCGCGGCAAAGCTTTGAGGAAATAAATTTGCGCAAGCGGCGCGTGCGGGCACGAACCGCCGCCCAGGATGCCTATGTCCGCGCGCTCAAGCGGCATACGCTGGTGTTCTCGACCGGCCCCGCCGGTACCGGCAAGACCTGGCTTGCGGTGGCCTATGCCGTGCAATTGTTCGAGCGCAAAGAAGTCGATCGCATCATTCTCTCGCGCCCCGCGGTGGAGGCCGGCGAACGCCTCGGCTTTCTACCGGGCGACATGCGGGAAAAGGTCGATCCCTATCTGAGGCCGATTTACGACGCGCTGTACGATTTGATGGATGCGCGCATCGTCGAGCGGGCATTGCAGACCGGTGAAATCGAAATCGCGCCCCTCGCCTTCATGCGCGGGCGGACCCTGTCCAATGCTGCAGTCATTCTCGATGAAGCCCAGAACACCACCGCCATGCAGATGAAAATGCTGCTGACCAGACTTGGCGAAAATAGCCGCATGGTGGTGACGGGCGATCCGAGCCAAGTCGACTTGCCCTCGGGGCAGACCTCCGGACTGGCGGACGCCGTGCGCCTGTTGGCGGGCGTCGAAGGCATTGGTCATGTCAGCTTCACGGCGGCCGATGTCATTCGCCACGAGCTGGTCGCGCGCATTGTTGCGGCTTATGACGAAGAGTCCGCACGCAAGCGCGAGCGCCGGGAATGAAGCGCACGGCAGCCGCCGGATTGAAGATCGACGTGCTGGTCGATTCGGAATGCTGGACGAATGCTCGCGCGGCAACCGCCACCGTGCGCCGCGCGGTGCGTCAAGCGGCCACCGCGCTGTCGACCCGCCGGGCCGAGCTCGCCATTGTTTTGACCGATGACGCTGCGATGCGCAGGCTTAATCGCAATTGGCGAGGGATCGATGCGGCGACGAACGTGCTGTCCTTTGCGAGCCGACCTGCCAATCGGCCCAAGCTCGTGCGCGCCGGCAGTCACCGCGGCAGCGCCCGGGGTAATCACTTGGGCGATCTTGTGCTCGCCTACGAGACCGTTAAGCGCGAGGCGCGCCGCGACGGCAAATCCTTCGATCACCATCTCGCCCATCTGGCGGTGCACGGGTTTTTGCATCTGCTCGGGTACGACCATGAAAGCGACACCCAGGCGCGCCGCATGGAAAGCACCGAGCGCGCCATCCTGCGCGATCTCGCAGTGCCGGATCCCTATTGCGCGCCGGCCCCGGCTGCGGAGCATCCCAGCCGCCGTCCGCCAAGGCGCCCCGCCACAAACCGAGCAGGCGGCGCACGGAAGGCGTAAAATAGCCGCGATGCTGCGTCCGAACATGACCCATGGCTGAACCTCCACCCCGCACCGAACCGGCCGAACGCGAACGCCGTTTGCTTCCGGTTGTCGTGCCAACGCAACCCGAGCCGCCGGAAAGCTGGCTCACGCGCGTGGCGCGTGCGCTATTCGGCTGGCGCGCGCCATCGACGCGGGCCGATCTCGAACAGGTTCTGACCGCCGAACCTGCGCAGTCCGATTTTTCGCCCGAAGAAGCGGCGATGCTTAAAAACATCCTCGGTCTGCGCGAAACCCGAGTCGAAAGAATCATGGTGCCGCGCGCGGACATCGTCGCGGTTCAGCAGGACATCACGCTCGGTGAGCTCGTCAAAGTGTTCGAGGTCGCCGCGCATTCGCGCCTGGTGGTGTACAAGGACACGCTGGATGATCCGGCCGGCATGGTGCACATCCGCGACTTGATCGCGTTTATGGCTGCGCGCGCCTCGCATGACGAGGCCGCGGCGGATTCCGGCAAAACAAAAAACGACGCGCTTGACTTTTCACATATCGATCTGTCCATGCCATTGACCACGGCTAAGATCGTTCGCGAAATCCTTTACGCGCCGCCGTCGATGCCGGCGCTGGATCTGCTGGCAAAAATGCAGGCTACGCGGATTCACCTTGCGCTGGTGATCGACGAATACGGCGGTAGCGACGGATTGGTTTCGATCGAGGACCTGGTGGAACTTATCGTTGGCGACATTGCCGACGAACACGACGAACAAGAAAGTCCCGCGGTCACCAAACAAAGCGACGGCTCGTTTTTAGCCGATGGCCGCGCCAGCCTCGATGACGTGCGCGCCGCGATTGGCAGCCAATTTGACGTCGGCGACGTCGCCGAGGAAGTCGATACGCTCGGCGGTTATCTTGTCACCAAAGCGGGCCATGTGCCGGTTCGCGGCGAGCTCGTCCCCGGGCCGGAGCCGTTCGAGGCCGAAGTGCTCGATGCCGATCCGCGCCGGGTCAAGCGCGTCAAGATCTACCTGCGTAAGGATCGCCGGCCGGCAGGTCAGCGCGAGGTGGTGGTGCGGGCGGTTGCGCCTCGCGTCGCGAGCCCACGCGATGACGCCGCGCGGTCGAATCCAAATCCCTCGCCAAATCCCTCGCGCTGACCGTGACGCTGAACAATCTGGTCCACAGCATCGTTCTGGCCTGGGGCTGGCGGCGCCGGTCGATCGCGTTCACCGCGGGAGCAATTTCGGCTCTGGCGATGGCGCCGTTTAACGCCTGGCCGGTGCTGTTTTTGACCTTCCCCATCCTCGTCTTCCTTATCGACGGCATTGCCAGCCGCGGTTGGAGCGGCTTGACCGCGGCGGCCGATATCGGCTGGTGGTTCGGGTTCGGCTATTTTCTCGCCGGTCTTTATTGGCTCGGTTATGCCTTTCTCGTCGACGCCGCGACCTTCGGCTGGCTCTTGCCATTCGCGGTCATCGGCCTTCCGGCGGTTCTGGCGATCTACACCGCGTTCGCCGTCGTGCTGGCCCGC
>JBQCCX010000135.1:0-3398 GCA_051961815.1 Xanthobacteraceae bacterium | reverse complement strand
CGAGCGCTGCGCTGCCGAACGCCTGCACGAGATCGAGGTCCCGCTCTATTCGATCGGGGTCTGGGGCAAGATCGACCTGCACACCCGCGGCAATATCGACGGCTTTCGCCGCGCCCGCGGACCGAAGAAGTTGAAAATGATCGGCCCGGTGAACGCCTTCGTCGCCAATCGCGAGTTCAACAGCCGCGAATTGCACGAACAATTGCTGCTGCCGTTCTACGACCACTACCTGAAGGGATTGAAGACCGATTATGCGAAGCGCCCCATAGTCGAATACTTTGTGCGCGGCGTGGACGCGACGCGCACCGCGCAGGCCTGGCCGCCGGAGGGCGTGCGCTATGTGAGCTGGCATCTCAATGCCGCCAAGTCCGGTAGCGTAACCTCGCTCAATGATGGTTCGCTCGCGCGCGAGCAGCCATCGGGCGAAACAGCGACGTCGTACAGCTATCCCAACCCCGGCTGGATGATGGGCGTGGTCGGCTTCGGACCGAACAACGCGCCCGATCCGGCCCGCCGCGTACTCACCTTCACGACCGCGCCGCTGCAATCGGATCTGGAGATTGCCGGTCCGATCAAGCTTACGCTTTACGCCTCATCGACGCGCGATGACACGGATTTTCTCGTCAAGCTGTCCGAGCAGATGCCGCAATCCGCGGAGGATCGCGGCAAAGGAATCAATCCGGCGTCCTATTGGATCACCAAAGGCTGGCTGCGCGCTTCGCACCGCGCGCTCGATGCAGAAAAATCCACCGAGATGGAGCCGTATCACAGCCACGCCGATCCGCAGCCGATCGAGCCGGGAAAAATTTATCGCTTTGAGATTTCCATCGAGCCGATGGCGCATCGGTTCAAGAAAGGCAATCGCGTGCGGCTGGAAATCGTCAATGGTGATTCGGTGATCACCGACGTGCTGTGGACGCATTATTATGTGCCGAGCAAGATCGGCGCCGACACGATCTATCACTCGGCGGAACATCCTTCTGCGCTGACCCTGCCGGTGACGGAGGGAGCGGAAGGGGGCGGCCCGTCCTCGCGCTGAAACGGTTCGCCGTTCATTCCCGCGGGAATCAGTCTCTTTGCGCTGGGCGCCCGCTGTCGCGGGGACGAGCGGAAGTGCACTTCTCCTCACGCACTCCGCCTCCCATATAGAACGCGAGGGGCGTGACCGGAGAGATCATGTCGGCGCCATTCGTAGTTTCGATTCCGCACCGGCTGGGCAAAGATGAAGCGGTGCGTCGCCTGAAAACGGGCCTCGGCAGCGCCAGCGCCAATTACGGGCATGTGTTCGCGGTGGAGGAGGAAATCTGGACCGGCGACCGCTTGCAGTTCCGTATCCGTGCGCTCGGCCAGGTGGCGAGCGGCACCATCGACGTCGCCGAGCAATATGTCACCTTGCAAGTATTTCTGCCGTGGCTTCTGGCCAAAATCGCCGCGGCCATCCAGCCGCTGGTGCGCAAGGAAGGTACGCTGTTGCTGGAAAAGAAGTAGGAGCCCAATTCCACTCATTCCCCCGCAAGCGGGAATCCGGGGAACCTGGGTCCCCGCTTTCGCGGGGACGAGCGGGGCAGTAGCGCGGCGCTCACAACCTCTCCGCCAGAAAACGAAGAAGCCTCGGCGCCAGAAAACCGGATAGGCTGCCGGCCTCCTCGATCGGGTCATTCATCCAGTAATGCGGCGCGCCGGGCACGATGCATGGCCGCACGAAAAAGCCTGCCTGCTTGAGCGCGAGCTGGAACGGCTCGTTCTGCGTTTTCGGATCGACGAGATCGTCATTGGTGCCGGTGGCGAGCAGCACGCCAATCGTGTTTTTCGCATAAGTCGCATAGCTGATCGGCGAGGCATCGAAATAAGTTTGCCGGTTTGTCATCGGCGGCGCTCCGATGAATTTTTCGACTTTGTTGTCGCTGTTGCGCCCGTCCTGCACCTGCAGCGAGCACCACATCGCGTAGAGATCGTAGACGCCGTAGACGCCGACTAGCGCTTTGACGCTGGTGTCGACCGCGGCAAACGGATCCTGCGCATAGGCGCCCAGAAATTTCCGGCCGCTGAGCGCCGCCAGCGCCGCAAGATGCGCGCCGGCCGAGGCGCCGAGGAGCCCAATCCGCGCCGGATCGATGCCGAAAGCACCTGCCTTGCCGCGGAGGAATTGGACGCCGGCGAGCACGTCCTGCACCGCTTCGGGAAACGTCTTGGACTTTGTCGTCAACCGATACGAGATGGCGAACATCGCAATGCCGCGCGCGGCGAGGTAGGGCCCCCAATATTGAAAGGCGCCACGCACGCCGGCGACCCAGCCGCCGCCATGGACCGCGACTAAAGCCGGCGCGGCTTTGGCGCCAGTGTTGGGGCCCTTGGGCAGGTAAAGATCGCCGGCGAGCTCGACCCCGTCGTGGTTGGCATAAGCGATGCCGTCGTGAACCGTAACGCCGTCACTCATTTCTTCGTCTCCTGCCCTGACTGCCATGCAATGGCAAAACGAGCTTGCCGTGGTAGAACAGCCGATTGCGATTTGAAAGGTGCGCAAGAGGAAAATGCTGCAGAGGACCGGCACGCCGACCGATTCAGTTGTAGTCGAAGGTACGCGCATCGATCTGATCGGGCGCGGCAAGGGCCGGCCGCTCCTGTTTCTGCATGCCGAAAATGGCATCGAACCGGCGCATGCCGCGATCGATGAGCTTGCAAAAGCCGCACATGTCATCGCTCCCACGCATCCCGGTTTCGGCCGCTCGGATCTGCCCAAAGGCATGCGCACGGTCGACGATCTGTCCTATTTCTATCTCGACTTTCTCGATCAACTTGATGTTCGCGACGTCACGCTGGTCGGGGTTGCGCTCGGCGCCTGGATCGCAGCCGAGATCGCGGTTAAATCGACCGCCCGACTGTCGCGCCTGGTGATGGCCAATGCGGTCGGCATCAAGGTCGGCGATCGCGAGACCCGCGACATCGCCGATGTCTTTGCGTTGACTGAAACGGAATATCTCGACATTGCCTATTGCGATCCGAATTCGGCTCGGCGCGATTACAGGTCGCTGCCGCCGGATGAAGTTCTCGCCGCGGCGCGTGCCCGCGAAGCCACCGCGCGCTTTGCCTGGAGTCCGTATTTTCACAATCCGCGGCTGCAAAGCCGCCTGCACCGCATCCGCATTCCGGCACTGTTTCTGTGGGGCGCGCACGACCGCATGGTCGGCGAAGGCTACGGCCGCGCTTTTTGCGCGATGATTCCAGGCGCCCGCTTCGAGACCATCGACCGCGCCGGCCATTTTCCGCATCAAGAACAGCCGAAATTATTTGCCGAAAAAATTCGGAACTTCATGGACAACAAATAACGGTTCAGTGAGGAAGCGCGCCATGCGGGTCTATCAATTCAGCGAGCAGCCCTATTATCCGACCTGGAACGA
>JBQCCX010000134.1:0-5773 GCA_051961815.1 Xanthobacteraceae bacterium | reverse complement strand
GCCGCGGCGCGCATAGAGTCCATGATGCGCGCGCCAAGCGATCGGGACGGCAACGGCCCGGCGCTGCAGATTTGCGCTGCTGCCGCGGCCAGATTGCTCTTCGACATGACACACTCCAGAACAAGCTCTTTGTGTGCAATGTCGTCGCGGCGGGCTGCATGCGCCACCCGATTGCTGACTGCAAAGCGTGGATTGTTCTGAGCGCGAACGATGCTAGCTTAAAGCGACAACGGGGAGGGAGGCGTGATGGCAAAGGGGCAGGGCGGATTTGACTATTTCACCTCCCCCCAGCGGCGAGAGGAGAAATCACGCATGTTCTCTCGTCGCGGAGTCCTTTCACTCCTCGCCGGCGCCGCGCTCATTCGTCCTCGACAGGTGCGCGCGCAAGCCAATTGGCCGACGCGCCCGGTACGGGTCATGGTGCCCTATCCACCGGCGGGCGGCGCCGACACCACCGCGCGCATCGTCTATGCGCGGCTGAGCGAAAATCTCGGTCAGCAATTCGCCATCGAGAATCGCGGCGGCGCCGGCGGCACCATCGGCGAGGAGGCGGTCGCCAAATCTGCGCCGGACGGCTACACGATTCTCCACGACGCCACCGCCTTCTCGGTCAACGGCTCGCTCTATTCGAATTTGCCGTTCGATTACCGCAAGGATTTCGAGCCGGTTTTTCTGGTCGCGCTGGTGCCGAACATCCTCGTGGTCACGCCGTCGGTGCCGGCGAATACGGTTGCCGACGTCATCGCGCTCGCCAAAGCCACGCCCGGCGGCATCGACATGGCGTCGTCCGGCAACGGCACGCTGCAGCACCTTTTGCTCGAATTGTTTCGCCAGCGCACGGGGATCACCATCAATCATGTGCCTTATCGCGGCGGCGGGCTGGCGCTGACCGATGTCATGGCCGGGCAAGTCAAATTTTTCTTCGCCAACGGCTCGTCGGCGGTCGGCCTGATCAAGGGCGGCAAGGTCAAAGCGATCGCCCATACCGGCAAGGGCCGATTGGCAAGTCTGCCTGACATTCCGCCACTGTCGGATACGCTGCCCGGCTTCGAAGGCTACGACTGGAACGGCGTGTTCGTCCCGCATGGCACGCCCGAGCCGATCGTGAAGAAACTCAATGCCGGGCTTAACGCCGCGATCGTTGCGCCGCAGGTCACCACGCGCTTCGCCGAGCTCAACATCGAATCGCGGCAGAATTCTCCGCAAGAATTCCGCGCCTATGTCGAAGACCAGATGGCGCTGTGGAGCCGCGTGGTAAAAGAAGCGAATATCAAATTGGGGTGAAATGAACGCCATCACCAGCGAACCGCCGCGCATTGCTGCGCCGGTGCCGCATCCCAAGCGCCCGCGCATCGAACCGCCGCCCGGCGCCTGGGACACCCATGCGCATATTTTCGGGCCGGCGGACAAATTTCCCTACCAGCCCGGCCGCGGCTACACGCCGCCCGACGCGCCGGTCGAGCGCTTCATCGCGCTGCTCGATCATCTCGGCTTTGCCAACGGCCTCGTCGTACAAGGCAACGCGCATGTCTACGACAACAGCGTCGTGCTCGATGCGCTGTCGCGGTTTCCGGCGCGGCTGCGCGGCGTTGCCATCACCGACACGCGGATCAAGCCCGCAAGCTTGCGCGATTGGGACGCGCGCGGCATGCGCGGGTTGCGCTTTCATCTGTTTCCCAAAGCGCCGAACTATATTCGTGGGGTCGGGCTCGACGTATTCGAGGTATTTCGCAGCACCATGGCCGAGCTCGGCTTGGTGGTGCAATTCTTCTGCGATCACCGCATGCTGGCGCCGACGGCGCCGGCGCTGCAGGAGATCGCCCGCGACATGACCGTGATCGTCGATCACCTCGGCATGGTGCCGGCGGGGCAGGGCATAAGCGATCCAAATTTCCAGGCGCTCCTTAAGCTCGTCGGTGAGAGCTTATGTGAAGCTCTCGGCGGTCTATCGCCTGTCCACGCAATTTCCCGACTATCGCGACGCCAAGCCACTGCACGATGCGCTGATTGCCGCCAGTCCCGAGCGCCTGATGTGGGGAACCGACTGGCCGCATCCCTCGATCCCGGCCGCGGTCATGCCGGACGATGGTCATCTGCTCGATCTTTTTCACGCCTGGACACCGGACGAACAAATACGGCGACGCATCCTGGTCGAGACCCCGGCGCGGCTGTTCGGGCGGTGACCTAAAGCCACTTCCGGTGGGCTGGCGCAAACCGCTACAGTCCTGGCGACACCCTCGGGGCGACAATGAAACAAAAGTCCAAATCGCGCGGCGGGGCGGCGAAACCGAAACGGTCCAATAAGTCGCCGCCAAAGCAGCCTCAAAGCCAAAGCGCCGGCGCGGCAAAGACAAAAGCCGCGCACAGCTCGGCCACGAATGCGGGATTGGACATCGCGCATCTCACGCGAGAACTCCACGAAGCACGGCAGCGGCAAACCGCGACATCCGAAGTTCTCCGCCTCATCAGTTCGCCGCGCGAAGACCTCAAGTCGTTTTTTGAAGCGCTTCTGGAGAATGCAACGCGTATCTGCGAGGCCGAACTTGGCCTCATGTACAGCTATGACGGCAAACTGTTTCACAATGCCGCAATGCGCAACGCGCCCGAGGCCTTGGTGGAATTTCACCGGCAGCGCGGCCCGTTTGAGCCGCCGCCGGGAACGCCGCTCGACCGTCTGTTGAAAACAAAAGACGTCGTCAGCAGCGCCGATGACTCAATGTTGCAGGCGCCGAGCGCTCCGACGCGTTTTGCAGGCGGCAGGTCGCATCTCGCCGTACCTATGTTCAAAGGCGAACGGGTCGTGGGCGCGGTCGTCATTTATCGCCAGGAGGTACGCCCGTTCACTGGCGAGCAGATCGAACTCGTCAGGGACTTCGCCGCCCAGGCGGTGATCGCCATCGAGAATGCGCGGCTCCTCAACGAGCTTCGCGAATCGCTGGAGCAACAGACCGCAACTTCCGAAGTGCTCAAGATCATTGCCGGTTCGCCCGGCGAGCTTGATGCAGTTTTCACGGCCATGCTGGAAAATGCGCGGCACATTTGCGACGCCAAGTTCGGCATCCTGATGCTTCGTGAAACGGATGGCTTTCGTACCGTTGCCATCGACGGCGCGCCCGCCGCCTATACCGAGGCGATGCGGGAAAATCCGCACATTCCGCCTCGGTCCGGCAGCGGGCTCGTCGCTCTAGTCGAAACAAAAAAGCCCGTGCAAATTGCCGATGTTCAATCCGATCCCGGCTATGTGGGCAACCGCCTGACCAAGCTGGCTGGTGCGCGGACGCTTTTGATCGTTCCAATGCTCAAGGACGACGCCGTGGTCGGTGCGATCAACGTGTATCGGGAAGAAGTTCGCAGCTTTACCGAGCAGCAGATTGCATTGCTGCAGAATTTCGCCGCCCAGGCGGTGATTGCCATCGAGAACGCGCGACTGCTCAATGAACTGCGAGAGTCCCTCGAACAGCAGACCGCCACAGCAAATGTCCTGCGTATTATCAGCTCGTCGCCGGGGGAGCTGCAGCCGGTGTTCCAGGCAATCCTGGAGAACGTCACGCGCATCTGCGAGTCCAACTTTGGCGTTCTCAACCTTTATGAAAGCGGCGGCATGCGGATGGGCGCCATGCACAATGTGCCATCTGCCTTTGCCGACTGGCTTCTCGCCCAAGGCACATATCAACCCATACCAAACAGCCCACCAGATCGCGTTATTCGCACGAGGAAAGTGGTCCATGTCTTGGATAACGCGGCCGAAGCTGTGCCAGGTCGAGCAGCCACGCTCGGCGGCGCGCGAACGACCCTTACCGTGCCAATGCTCAAGAACGAGGCGTTAATTGGCACCATAACTATCTTCAGGCAGGAAGTTCGCCCATTCGCGGACGAGCAGATCGTCCTTCTCGCCAACTTCGCCAACCAGGCCGTCATCGCCGTCGAAAATGCGCGGCTCCTCAACGAGCTGCGCGAGTCGCTGCAGCAGCAGACGGCTGCCGCGGAGGTGCTCAAGGTCATTACCAGTTCGCCCGGCGATCTCACTCCGGTTTTCGAGGCACTGCTCACCAATGCGGTCACCCTTTGCGGCGCCAAGTTCGGCAACTTGTTTCTTTGCAACGGCGACCAATTCACGATGGTTGCCATGCACGGCGCACCGGCCGCGGCAACCGAATGGTGGCGAAACAATCGCACTATACGTCCCGGACCGCACACGGGTCTCGCTCGCCTCCTTGAGACCAAGCAGGTCAACCAGACCGAGGATCTCAGAGCCGGAGCGGCCTACGCCGAACGCGAGCCGCTGCGGGTTGCGACTGTGGAGCTCGCCGGCGCGCGCACCTTGGTCGACATTCCGCTGCTCAAGGACGACGTACTGATCGGCGCAATTGTCATTTACCGCCAGGAAGTGCGTCTCTTCCTCGACAAGGAGATCGAGCTTCTGAAAAACTTCGCCGCCCAAGCCGTGATCGCCATCGAGAATGCGCGGCTGCTCAATGAACTGCGACAGCGCACGACCGATCTCAGCGAGTCATTGGAGCAACAGACGGCGACCGCGGATGTATTACGCGTCATCAATTCTTCGCCGGGTGATCTCGACCCGGTATTCACCACGATTCTCGACAAGGCGCTTGATCTTTGCGAGGCCGCTTTTGGATTTGTGACCATCTACGACGGAAAACGCTTTGAACGCGGGGTGCAAAGAGGCGTGCCCGAGGCCCTCGCTGCTTATTTCGGCAAAGGAATGGATCAGCCCCGGCCGGGCGATGCGCATTGGCGGCTCCTTGCCGGTGAGGAGCTGATTCACAACCTGGATCAAAAGGATGAGGAAGCCTATCGGCTTGGCAATCCGCTGCGTCGGGCCGTCGTAGACCTCGGCGGCGCGCGCACTGCGCTTGTTGTGGCGCTTCGCAAAGATAACGTGTTGCTCGGAGCTTTGACCGTATACCGCAAGGAGGTGCGGCCTTTTTCTGAGAAACAGGTTGGCATTTTGCAGAGCTTTGCCGCCCAGGCGGTGATCGCCATCGAGAACGCGCGGCTGTTGAAAGAATTGCGCGAACGAACCGCGCAGCTGGAAGGGCGATCGGAGGAAATCGCCAAGCTCAATGCGCAGCTCGAAGCGCGCGTCGCCGACCAGGTCGGCGAGATCGAGCGCATGGGCCGGCTGCGGCGTTTCCTGCCGCCGCAGGTCGCCGATCTGATCGTGGCGTCGGGAGCGGAAAACCAGCTGGAAAGCCATCGCCGCGAGATCACGGCTTTGTTCTGCGACCTGCGTGGCTTCACCGGATTTTCGGAAAGCTCCGATCCGGAAGACGTGATGACGCTGCTCCGCCAGTATCACGAGGCGATCGGCACGATCATCATCAAATATAGCGGCACCTTGGAGCGCTATGCCGGCGACGGCGTCATGGTCGTGTTTAACGATCCGGTGCCGGTCGACAATCCGGCGCTGCAGGCGGTGCGCATGGCGCTTGAGATGCGCGCGGCGCTGTCCGCGCTGATCGAGAAATGGCGGCGGCTCGGCCACGAGCTCGGCTTCGGCATCGGCATCGCCCATGGCTATGCGACACTGGGCACCATCGGCTTCGAGGGCCGCTTCGATTATGCCGCCATCGGCACGGTGTCGAACGTCGCGTCGCGCTTGTGCGACGAAGCCAAGCCAGGCCAGATCCTCATCAGCCCGCGCGTATTGATGGCGGTCGAGGATGCGGTCGCCGTCGAGTCGGTCGGCGATTTTGCGTTGAAGGGCATCAGCCGGCCGCTGGCGGCATATAATGTGGTCGGGACGAAGTGA
>JBQCCX010000133.1:0-12036 GCA_051961815.1 Xanthobacteraceae bacterium | reverse complement strand
GCGCGTTGAGCGCCGAGATGAGCATCGCTACCGAGACGGCGACGGCAAATTGGCGAAACAGCTGCCCGCTGATGCCCGGTATGAACGCGACCGGAACGAAGACTGACAGCAGAACAAATGTAATCGCCAAAATAGGTCCGGTGATCTCCGCCATCGCCTTCTTGCAGGCGTCGGGCACGGAAAGGTTTGTCTCCTCCTCGATCACCCGCTCGATGTTTTCGACAACCACGATCGCATCGTCGACAACGATGCCGATGGCAAGCACAAGCGCCAGCAGCGAGATGGTGTTGGCGGAATAGCCGATGAGCAGGAGGACGGCGAATGTGCCGATGACGGATACCGGCACCGCCACCAGCGGAATGAGTGTCGTCCGCAGTTTGCCAAGAAATAGGAAAACCACAATTGCCACGAGAATGATCGCGATAACGAGTGTGCGGACGACTTCCACCATCGTGGCAGTGACAAAGACGGTGCTGTCGAAGAAAACCGCATAATTCAGATCGGCGGGAAACCGCGTCGCCAGACGGTTCATGGTGTCGCGTATTTGCTTGGCGACATCGACCGCATTCGATCCAGGTGACTGATAAATCCCGATTGCGGCTGCCGGGGCACCGTTGAAGCGGCTGTAACGGTCCTGTGTTCTTGCGCCCATCTCGACGCGGGCGACGTCACTCACCCTGACCACAGATCCATCGGGATTGGCGCGCAGCACGATTGCGGCGAATTCCTGCGGCTGCGTCAGCCGGCCCGTTGTCTTGATATTGATCTGAACCTGCTGGTCGCTCGTGATCGGAGCGGCGCCGATGCGGCCGAGAGCCGCTTGAACGTTCTGATTCTGGACTGCCTGGATGACATCGTTGGGGGTCAGGTTGAGCTCAGTCAACCGGTCCGGATCGAGCCAAATGCGCAGTGAGTAATCGAGCGGCCCGAACAGGGTAACCTGGCCGACACCCTTGATCCGCGCCAGAGTATCGATGATGTTGATGGTTGCATAATTACTGAGATAGATCGCGTCATAGGTATTTTTGGGTGAGTAGATGTTGATCACCTGAAGGAGTGCGGCCGACTTCTTTCGCACAGTCAAACCCGCCCGCGAGACTTCCGCCGGCAATTGCGGGATCGCAAGGCTGGCGCGGTTCTGCACGTTCACCGTATTGATGTCGGGATCGGTGCCCAGCGAAAATGTCACGTTGAGCGTATAGCTGCCGTCGGAGCCGCTCGCCGACTGATAATAGATCGCGTTGTCGACACCGTTGATCTGCTGCTCGATCGGCTGCGCGACAGTCGTCTCGACCACCTCGGCATCGGCGCCGGGGTAGTTGGCGGTCAGCGTGACCTGCGGTGGGACGATGTCGGGAAATTGAGCGATCGGAATCGCGGTGATGGCAATCCCGCCCGCAAGCGTGATCAGGATGGCGATGACGATCGCAAATCGCGGCCGATCGATGAAGATACCGGAAAGCATTGCCGTCAGTTTTGTGCCGCGACGTTGGCCGCCACGACCTGGCCGGGATGAACTTTTTGGATTCCCTCGACGATGACCAGTTCTCCTTCCTTAAGGCCTTGGCTGACCACGATATCGCGGCCCTGCTCGACACCAGTGGTGATGCGCCGTTGCTCGACCTTTTTGTCCGCACCGACCACCATCACGTAGCGTCCGGCCTGATCGAGCTGCACGGCAGATTGGGGAACGATCAGGCGCGATTGTGGCGCGCCCCGTTCAACGGTGACGCCCACGATCCCGCCGGGAATCAACATGCCTTCCGGATTCGGCAGTTGCGCGCGGACCAATACCGTATCGGTATAGGGCTGAACCTGAACATCAAGGAGGTTGGTCAGTCCGGGATGCGGATACAGGGTGCCATCTGGTAGTTTGATGTGAATCGTAACGTGCGGATTTTTATCGGCCGATGCCGCGATCCGGTGCCTATAGGCGATAATGTCGGCCTCGCTGGCTTGGAACGTGACGTAGATCGGATCTTGACTGACGATCGTTGCCAGCGTGCCAGATGAGGGGCTGACGAGATTGCCGATGGTGAAATTTGCAAGTCCGATCCGTCCGTCGATCGGCGAACGGATCTCGGTGTAGCCGAGATTGATCTTTGCCTGTTCGAGCAAGGCCTGGGCCTGCATGACGTCTGCATGTGCGGCTTGCGCGTTGGCGGCGCGCTGGTCGACCTCGGATTGGGGAATATTCTGATTGCGCACGAGCTCCTGGCCGCGCTGCAGTTGCAGATTGGCATTGACTTCTGTCGCCTTGGCTCTCGCCAGATTGGCAGTTTGTTGATCGACAGCCGCCTTATAGGTGTCGGGTTCGATGCGAAACAGGAGATCGCCGGTTTTGACCTGCTGCCCTTCGGTAAAATTGCGCTCGTTGATGAAACCGGAAACCCGGGCGACGACGTCCACTTTGTCAATTGCCAGGATTCGGCCGATGAAGTCTCCGGTCGCGGTTACCTCGCGGCTGATCACCGGTGCGACGGTGACAGCAGGCGGCGGCGCACCTTGCGCGGCTGCGCCCTCATATCCGGTCAGGACAATACCAGCGACTAAAAACAAGTGTTCGGCACGCAAAGAACGCTTGGCCATTGTCGCACCTTTGAGCAAACCGCGCTTGCAGACCATGGGGCAGAAAACGCGACGACGCCGTATTCTATTCCGCCTACTCCAATTTGGCGTCCATTGTTATCTGCGCATTAAGCACATCAGCCCCTCTTGTTTTCAAAGCGGGTCATATAGGAATACGGCGTTACGGCGAGGACCCCGGGATCGCTCGTCAGATGGCCATTGCCTGCCCGGCCGGTGCCGCGCCAAACTGCCTTTGCCCTGCGGATCATGGAGGCCTCCTTTGTTAAGACTGGCTGTCATTATTCCGATCTATAGGTCGATGCTGCCGTGAACACTTTGAGCTTGGCCGATCGCGGCCGTAAACTATTGGAAAAATGTGCGCTTTTCAGTTCGCTGGATGAAAAGGCGCGGCACGACATTGCTGCCTATGCGAAGCCGCGCAATTTCAGCGCTGGCGAGCCAATCTGTCGGCTCGGCGATCGCGGTGACAGCATGATGGCGGTGGTCGTCGGCTCGGTGCGCATCTCGCTGCCGGCGGTGAAAGGCAAAGAAGTCATCCTTGCCGACCTGCGCGCTGGGGAATTGTTCGGCGAAATTGCGGTCCTCGACGGCAAGTCGCGCTCCGCAAATGTGACGGCGCTTACGAATTGCGAGCTTATGGTGTTGGAGCGGCGCGACTTGCTGCCATTCCTCGAGCGCAATCCAGGCGCCTGCATGAAACTCATGGAAATGCTTTGCGCACGCATCCGCCGTTCAGATGAGCGTATGGCGGATATCGCGTTCTTCAATTTGCCGGTGCGGCTTGCCAAGACCTTGCTCAATTACGAGCCGGAAGTCCGCGCCGGAATGAAGTTGTCGCTTTCGCAGAGCGAATTGGCAGAGATGGCCGGCGGGACCCGGGAAAAGGTCAACCGCTGCCTGCGCGAGTGGCAACGCCAGGGCATTATCGAATTGAAGAACCGCTGGACGATCATCCGCAAGCCTGACGTGCTCCGCGGGCTCGTCGAAGCGATCTAGTTCATCCGCTCCATTGCAGGCGAGCGCGGTGGCCCGAGCGGTCGCCTAAAGTCTTTTTTAACTGTGACCCGCGCCACAGAACATGACGGACGACCTCTCCACTATGCGCGCGTAACGCGCAGCTCGAAGTCCAAATTCGGTCGCAGCGAATTGACTTCGAAGCATCATTGTGGAGACGGCAAATGACCTATTCGTACTGGCGGACCGAGCGTTTAATCCTCGATGCAGTGGATCGCCGGGTTCTTCGCAAAGCAACCTTCTCTGATCGAATCGTTTCGGGGCTCGGCCATATCGACCTGATGGTCGTGGCGGCCTTTTGCGCAATTGGTCTTTTGGCAAGTCTGGTCGCGATGCTGGTGATGCCAGGTGAAATCGTCCAGCTATTCCAGCAACTGGCGTGACAAGAAGTTTGCAAATTTCGGGTGAATCCGGCGCAAAAATCCTTTCTGGATCACGCGATCGGTAAAGTTTCACTGCTGAGCGATGCAGGAAGAGATGAATTGTTGCAAAACTGTCGCTTTGCGCTTCTAGAGTCGACCCGCCGAGTGTGCATCCGCCAAGTCAGGCGTATGATGATTGCTGCAAATACCAACCGGCGTGCTCCGGTGCCGGGCGCCTGACGCAATGATGCGCTCCCGCGTCAATCAGTAGGGGAGGGCACACATGATAACGTCGCAGGAATATCGCCGCATGGCTGAAGAGTGCTTCGGCTGGGCGCGCGAAGCGCAAACTGATGAAGTGCGCCTGTGCTACACCAGCTTGGCTCAGACCTGGTTGGAGGCGGCAGCCTGGATTGAGGATGCTTGGGGCCATTGTTCACGGATATCGTCGGCTCCAATGGATCGATCTCATCCGCCGCGCAAGGCAGCGTAGTCTTCTTCCCTGCATGCTTGTCGGCTGGACGAAAATGCCTCGTCGCCCAGCCCCCGCTGTTTCGTGCTAGAGCTGACGCAGGCGGTTCGGCGGGATACAGTGATGCGCATTCTGGTCTTCCAGCACATTCCGGTGGAGCATCCCGGCATCTTTCGCGAGTTCTGGCGGGAAAACGGCGATGAATGGTGCGCCGTCGAATTCGACGCCGGCCATGGCATTCCGGACCTGAACAATTTCGATCTGCTGGTCGCGATGGGCGGCCCGATGGATGTCTGGCAGGAGGGCCGTTACCCCTGGCTGCAACAGGAAAAGGCGGCGATCCGGCATTGGGTGCAGGATCTCGGTCGCCCGTTTCTCGGCATTTGCCTGGGACATCAACTGCTTGCGGCCGCGCTCGGTGGCGTTGTCAGACTCACGGACCGGCCGGAAATCGGCGTTGGCGAGGTCACTCTCACCGATGCCGGCCGGCGAGACCCGCTATTCGCCGGCTTTGCATCGCCCGTGGAGGCCTTCCAATGGCACGGCGCGGAAGTTTCACGGCTTCCGGAGGGGGCAGAAGTCCTCGCCATGAATTCTTCGTGTCCGATCCAGGCATTCCGATACGGCGCGCACGCCTATGGTCTGCAATATCATGTCGAGATCACCGCCTCGACAGTCGACGAATGGAGCAGAATTCCGGAATACCGCGTCGGACTTGAACGCATGCTCGGGGCCGGCGCGGCCACGCGGCTGAGCGAAATGGTGGCGCATCGGCTGGCTTCGTTCGCCGCCAGCGCGCGGCGCCTCAATGAAAATATTTCGACGATCGTGGCGGCGGCTCGTCTAGATAGTGCATTGAGGGACAAACGTTTATCCGCCTAGCCATAGCTTGCATGGCAGGGTCGCGAAGCAATATTCACAAAAATTGACTGCGCTCCAGGTGACAGATTTTCCTTTTGCGCATAATATCAATGTGCTGCCGGGGGGCAGGGGGCACGAGGGAGAGTCTCTTGATTGCCGCCCAGGCTGCGTCTGCAGACATCATTGTTCGACACAGCGTCCATCGCGACGCTATTGTCGCCGCAGAGGCGGTCAGTTCGCTCGAACTGGAGCGAAGCGTCTTCGATTCTTCCGAGACCGAAATTCTAAGCACCGCCTTCGCCAAGGCATGGGCTTATGTCGAATTCGATCCGACATTGGGGATGCTGGAAACAAACGAGCGGCAATCCGAACTGGCGCGCTGCTTGATGGCCATTCTCAAGCTCGGCGATTGCAATCCGACTTCGATTGCGAATTCCGCCATAGCGCTCATGCGCAGGAACCAGTCCAGAAGCTTGCGCACGCGCATTGCAACAGGCCTAGCAAATCCGCCGCGTATGACGGTAGCGCGCTAGACGTCCCGCTTGCAAAGCGGCTTTTCTGCGTGCGGTCTGCGCAATAAATTCTCGACATGCAGGCAATGGTGCTCGAACGGCCGGGTACGCCGCTCAGATTGTTGGAGCTGTCCGATCGGCGGCCTGCGGCCGGGGAAGTCAGCATTCGCGTGGCGGCGTGCGGGGTGTGCCGCACCGACTTGCACGTCGTTGATGGCGAGCTGCCGAACGCCAAGCTGCCCATCGTGCCCGGCCACGAAATCGTCGGCCGCATCGATTTGATCGGCGACGGCGTGAGCGCGCTTGCTGTCGGGCAACGCGTCGGCGTCCCTTGGCTTGGCCAAACCTGCGGTGAATGCCGCTATTGCCGCAACGGCTCCGAGAATCTCTGCGAGCGGCCTTTATTTACGGGCTATACTCGCGATGGCGGTTATGCCACGCAGGTGATCGCCGATGCGCGCTACGTGTTTGCGTTACCCGCGGACAGCAACGACGTGGCCACGGCGCCGCTGTTGTGCGCGGGGTTGATCGGCTGGCGCTCGCTGCAAATCGCCGGCGACGGTGAGAAGCTTGGGCTCTACGGCTTTGGCGCCGCCGCGCACATCGTTGCCCAAGTAGCGCGCTGGCAGGGCCGTCAGGTATTCGCGTTCACCAGAAAGGGTGACGCCGCGGCGGCGGCCTTTGCCACGAAACTCGGGGCCGTTTGGACGGGAAGCTCCGAGGACCTTCCGCCGGAACAGCTCGATTGCGCCATTATCTATGCCCCCGTGGGATCGCTCGTTCCGCTGGCTTTGCGGGCGGTTCGCAAGGGCGGCCGAGTCGTCTGCGCCGGGATTCACATGAGCGACATTCCGAGCTTTCCCTATGACATTCTTTGGCATGAGCGTGAGCTTAAGTCGGTCGCCAATCTTACCCGCAAAGATGGCCAGGATTTTTTCAGGATTGTGCCGAAAGCGGGGATTGAGACCCAAACCGTTTCATATCCGCTGGCCAAGGCCAACGAAGCGCTTGACGATCTGCGCGGCGGGCGTCTGCAGGGTGCGGCAGTTTTGGTGCCGTAGGACGTTTTGGCCTGAGGCGATCACTTGATCGCCCCGCGCGCCTTGCCAAGCGTTTGTGCCGGCGAGCCTCCGGCATCGATGTGCGTCCAGGTGATCGTGCCGGTCACGAACTCATCCTGTTTGCGCGCAACCTCGACATCGGCGTCGGAAGCGTCGCCTGCGCGCTTGCCCACCCGCTGCAGGCGCACCGCCAAGTCCGCTGCCAGAAACAGCCCGTGAAATTTCGCGCCGGCACCCGCCACGGCATTCTCGAGCGCAGCCCGTTCCTCGGCGCGAGCGAAGACTGCGTCGACGATCGCCGAATGACCCGCGCGTGCGACCCGCGCCGCTTTGTCGATGAGGAGCCGATAGACTTGTTCCGAAACCTCGGGGCGATAGGCGGTCGGCGGCAAGCGTTCATCCTCGCCAACACCGTAAAGCGTCTTGCGCTCGATATCGGAACGAAACACCAGGGCGCCTGGCGCCGGGTCGAGCCATGGGGCGAGCAATCGCGCCAATATGGTTTTACCGGTGCCCGAAAATCCGCCGAGCCCAAGCACTGTCGGCTTTACCGGCGCAAGCAGTCTTTCCGCCAGATCGAAATAGCGCCGCGCGGCGCGCGCGACGCTGTCCTTTTTCACGTCCAGCCGTGAGGCGGTGGTCATGGCGCGGATAGCCGCCCGCAACGCCATGAAGAACGGCAACGCGGCGATGCCGTCACAGTCGGCGTCGCGGCGCGCCGCGGCGTAGTAACCGTTCAAGACCTGGTTGGCCGCGGCCTGCCGATCAAATTCGATCAAATCCATCAGCAAGAATGCCAAATCGTAAAGCAAATCGCCCGATGCAATGACAGGATCGAATTCCAGTGCATCGAATGCGACCGGCTCGCCATCGAGCACGGCGATATTACCGAGATGCAGGTCACCATGGCCGCGGCGGATCAAACCTTGCTGGCCGCGTGCGGTCAAAAGCGGTCGCAATCGCTTCAACGCGGCGCGCGATCGGCTTTCGAGCTCGCCGACTTCGTTTGCCGTGAAGAGCTCCGGATGCTTTTGGAAGATCGATGTGTTATTCGCGATGAATTGTTCGAGAGCCGCGATCCATGGAGCGGCGTCGACCGGCTCCGCGCGCTGGTGCATCGCTGCGACCGCGGTCGCGATCTTCGCTACCAGCCCGTCGTCGAATTCGCCGCGCTTCGCAAGGCGGTCGAGCGTTCGATCCTCGTCGAAGCGGACCATTTCGACCGCCCACTCCACCGGCTCGCCGCTGCCGTCGAGCGCAAGCGCACCATTGCCTTCGCGCGTGATTGGCGCGAGGCGGCGGTACAGTTGTGCAGCGAATTTGCGATTGATCGCGAGTTCGACCTCGCAGGCAGCCTTACGCTTTTCCAAGGTCGAGAAGTCGAGAAACGGATAGCGGACCGCGCGCTTGACCTTGAGCGCCCGGTCACCAGCGAGAAAAACGATGGCGGCGTGGGTCTGATGGCGGCCTACTTCTGCCGTGGCGGGAAGACCATAGGTCGCCGGATTGCCCAGCAGCGCGAAGACGGCATCTTGGGTTGAGCCGGACGGCTTTTGCATTTGCAGGACGATTAGCCGTGGCGGGCGACGGACGAAAGCCCACCTTGGAGGGGCCTCGCGCGAGCCACAAGCGTGGAAACCGCAGGCGGGCGTCCCGCGTTCCATTCAACATGGCGGATTCGCTGTTTTCATCGGCTGTGACCGGCACCACGATGCCGGTCGACCTGACGTGGCCTGACCTCGTCATCCGGCTTCTTTGTACGCTCATTGCCGGCGCGATCATCGGCTACGATCGCGGCGAGCATGGCAAGGCCGCCGGATTGCGGACCACGATCCTGGTCTGCATGGCGGCATCGGTTGCGATGCTGCAGATGAATTATCTCTTGCCGCTGGCGGGTCGGCCCAGCGATTCATTCGTCACCAATGACCTGATGCGGTTGCCGCTCGGGATCTTGACCGGGGTCGGGTTTATCGGCGGCGGCGCGATCTTGCGCCGTGGCAGCCTCATCGTCGGGGTCACGACTGCCGCCACTCTCTGGTACGTCACCGTCATCGGTCTCTGCTTCGGTGGAGGACAGATGCTTCTTGGCTGGCTGGCGACTGCGATCGGGGTCGTCGTGCTGTGGGGATTGCGTTTGGTTGAGAACCTAATGTCATTCGAGGAGCACGCCTCGCTCGCGCTGACGCTCGACCAGAACGGGCCGGACGAAAAGCAGATTCAGCGAAGGCTCGAAGCGGCAGCCATCAAGGTACGCGATATCAGCCTTCAGAGCGGCTCCGGGACGCGTACCCTTACTTTAAATGTGAGCAGGCCGCGGCGGCGGTCCGAAGCCGCCCTTCCTCAGGTGCTAGAGGAACTAAGCCGGCAGACCGGCGTCGCTGCGCTGGAGTGGCGCTGTCTCGACTAGCGGAGAGGGGAGGGCGGCGGGCCAGCCCGACGCCCGGGGTTCTCGTGGAACTCCTGGCACCCGGCTTCCTCGGCCTTTGTCCCCATTTTTTTGCCTTGTTCCGAGGAACCAAGGACCTGCGACGGCGTTTGCGTCGAGGCACAGAAGGTCCGAGGCCCGACACGTGAGGGGGTTTGCAGGTCGGTTCCCAGATTTATGGCCGCGGGCTGTTGGCTCGCCGGCCACACTGTGCCTTGGGGTGGCCTCAGCTTTTACCAAAAATAAGTCCTATGACGTCGGCTGCGCACGCGTCACCGCGCGTTCCGGATCCCCAGCCTCGCCTCGGTTGAGGTTCCCTTCTATGTCGTCAAACATGTCGCTCGTATTGGCGGCATTCGGTGTAGCCTGCACCGCCCAATCGCCTGCCTTTGGAGCACTCTATGCAGATCGCTGAAGACGTCGTCGGCGCCAAGCAAGCCGACGTTTCCGCCGGCCCCTCCGTCACGGCCGAACGCCACGTCAACGGCGACGACACGAACGGCCTGACCGAACACGGCCTCAATGAACTTTTGCATGCTCTGCAGGCGATGCGGGTGGGCGATTTTTCGGCGCGCATGGCCGGCGATCGGGTCGGTCTCATCGGCAAGATCGCCGACACGTTCAACGACATCGTCGCCACCAATCAGCGCATGGCGCAGCAACTCGAGCGCGTCGGCCAGGTCGTTGGTCGCGAGGGCCGCACCCGGCAGCGCGTGCGCCTGGGACTTTCCGATGGTGCCTGGGGCGAGATGGAGTCGAGCGTCAATTCGCTCATCGACGATCTTTTGTGGCCGACGACCGAAGTGACGCGCGCGGTTGCAGCGGTGGCGCAAGGCGATCTTCTGCAGACTGTGCAGCTTGACGTCGACGGCCGCCCGCTCAAGGGCGAGTTCCTGCGGTCTGCCGAGATCGTCAATACGATGATCAAACAGCTCAACGTGTTCACCTCGGAAGTGACGCGCGTCGCCCGCGAGGTCGGCACCGAAGGCAAGCTCGGCGGCCAGGCGCAGGTCGGCGGTGTGACCGGCGTGTGGAAGGACCTGACCGAGAGCGTCAACTCGATGGCGTCCAACCTCACCGCGCAGGTGCGCAACATCGCCGAAGTGACGATCGCAGTCGCTAACGGCGACTTGTCGAAAAAAATCACCGTCGACGTGCGCGGCGAAATCCTGCAGCTGAAGGAAGCCATCAACACGATGGTCGATCAGCTGCGCTCGTTTGCTTCGGAAGTCACGCGCGTGGCGCGGGAAGTGGGTACCGACGGCAAGCTTGGCGGTCAGGCGATCGTGCCCGGCGTTGCCGGCACCTGGAAAGATTTGACCGACTCGGTGAACGCCATGTGCGGCAACCTCACCGACCAGGTCCGCAACATCGCCCATGTGACCACGGCGGTCGCGCGCGGGGACCTGTCGCGCAAGATCACGGTCGATGTCCGCGGCGAAATTCTCGAACTCAAGGACACCATCAACACGATGGTGGATCAGCTGAACGCCTTCGCCTCCGAAGTGACCCGCGTCGCCCGCGAGGTCGGCACCGAAGGCAAGCTCGGCGGCCAGGCGCAGGTGCCGGGAGTGGGCGGCACCTGGAAGGATCTCACCGACAGCGTCAACTTCATGGCCTCGAACTTGACGGCGCAGGTGCGCAACATCGCCGAAGTGGCGACCGCGATCGCCGGCGGCGATTTGTCGAAGAAGATCACGGTCAATGTCAGCGGCGAAATCCTGCAGCTGAAAGAAACCATCAACACGATGGTGGACCAGCTCAACGCCTTCGCCGGCGAAGTCACCCGCGTGGCCCGCGAGGTCGGCACCGAAGGCAAGCTCGGCGGCCAGGCCAACGTGCTCGGCGTCGCCGGCACCTGGAAGGATTTGACCGACTCGGTCAACTCGATGGCCTCCAACCTGACCGCGCAGGTGCGCAACATCGCCGAAGTGTCGACGGCGATCGCCAGCGGCGACCTGTCGAAAAAGATCACCGTCGACGTGCGCGGCGAAATTCTCGAACTCAAAGACACCATCAATACGATGGTGGACCAGCTCAACGCCTTTGCCGGCGAAGTCACGCGCGTCGCCCGCGAGGTCGGCACCGAAGGCAAGCTCGGTGGACAAGCCCTGGTGCGCGGCGTCGCCGGCACATGGAAGGATCTCACCGACAGCGTCAACTCGATGGCCTCGAACCTGACCGGTCAGGTCCGCAACATCGCCGAAGTCGCCACCGCCGTGGCGCGCGGCGACCTGTCGCGCAAGATCACGGTCGACGTGCGCGGCGAGATCCTGGAGCTCAAAGACACGCTCAACACGATGGTCGACCAGCTCAATGCGTTTGCGGCCGAAGTCACCCGCGTCGCCCGCGAGGTCGGCACCGAAGGCAAGCTCGGCGGCCAGGCCAACGTGCTCGGCGTCGCCGGCACCTGGAAGGATTTGACCGACTCAGTCAACTCGATGGCGTCCAACCTCACCGCGCAGGTGCGCAATATCGCCGAAGTGTCGACCGCGATCGCCAACGGCGACCTGTCGAAAAAGATCACCGTCGACGTGCGCGGCGAAATTCTCGAGCTGAAAGACACCATCAACACGATGGTGGACCAGCTCAACGCCTTCGCCGGCGAAGTCACCCGCGTGGCCCGCGAGGTCGGCACCGAAGGCAAGCTCGGCGGCCAGGCCAACGTGCTCGGCGTCGCCGGCACGGGGAAGGATTTGAGCTACGCGGTCAACTCGATGGCGTCCGTCCTGAACGCGCA